>SLKR01000090.1 GCA_007134525.1 Bacteroidales bacterium
CATCACTTTGTTCATACGCTTGAGATAGTCGGCCAGGGAAAATGAGTTGCCTGTTTTTTCCAGCTTCACGGTTTCCTGCTGCATGGCATCCACCAGCCTGAGGATTTCGGGTTGCTTGAAAACGTCTGCATCTTTACTTTCCAGGATGACATTAAGTGTAGATGTACCGCCAAACTTACTGTTGACAAAATCATCGGTCAACACAATCTCGCTGTCCCTCTCGAAATTGCTCAGAAAACTGGAGTTAATCCAAACTTTCTGGATACCCATTAAGGATATAAGCACTATTACAGCCACAGAAACATATACTTTCAATTTGTTTCTGAGCAGTAAGTCAGCCCATTGGTTGAGCCATGACGCTTTTTGTAGAGCATCTTCCGAGATTGTTCTCTTCCGGGGTTTGTAACCCAGCAAAACCACCGCGGCAGGCAGAAAAACCAATGCCAGCAGGTAGGCCACAAAAATGCCGAAGGCGGTAAAAACCCCGAAGTATTTGATGGGGAATACCTGTGAGCTAAGCAAGGAAACAAACCCTATCATGGTAGTGGCAGCTGCCATGGAAAGAGGTTTCCATAAGACCTTTAATGTATAATGCATTGCCTCATATACGTTTCCATACGGGGATTTTTTATAGAACTGGTTTATATGGTTAAAGAAGTATATGCCGTAAGCTACTCCTATGGCAATTAGCATAACCGGTATCATTGTAGATACAGAATAGATGGGCACCCCCAGGGCTGACATCATCCCAAAAGCCCATATGGAGCTGACAAAAACACTGAAAAGAGTTGCCCCGGAAGCACGGAAACTACCCAGCAAAAAGTACAACACAACCGCAATAACAGCCAGTACGATGGGTACCATACGCTTCATGTCGGCAGGACCAAGCAATGCCATGGTACCTTCAACTATGGGACGCCCGGCCACATAAATGGTCTCATCCTCACTTTCAAAACCATGAGCAAAAGCCATAATTTCGTGATAAAACTCCTGGGTAAAAGCATCGCTGTGCAAACCCGCAATAATCAATGCCACAGTTTCATCTTCCGATACCAGCCTTCCGTATACCATGTCATTAATTCGCACTTGTTGCCGAAGGTCTTCCAGCATCCCGGGAGATGTGGGTATGCGGCGGTAAAAGGAGCGTACATCCAGCCCCCATTCGTTGCCTGTAATATTGTCGGCAGAATAGAGCGACATCACATCGTTGGAGTCAAATTCAGGCATATCTTCCAGGGCCTCGGTTATGTCGCGAATTTTCTCAAGGGTTTGCGGGTTGTAGATACCCTGTTTGTTTTCAATGGCAATGAGAATACCGTCTTTGATATTAAACCAGTCTTCGGCCATGTCGCTATATACAAAGGCAGGATGGGTGCGGGGCATGTACTCATCCAGGTTGGTTTCCATGCGGGCATTTTCTTTCATTTCCAAAATAAAATACACGCTCACTGCCACAACTACGGCTACCGTAATCCAGGCAATGGTTCTCATGTTTTTTTTGTTTTTCATTGCATAGAGTTTGTTAATATTAACTAACTTATGATTTCAAGTAAAACCGTTATCTGCAAGACAACGGTTATTTTTGAGCTTTTACTTTATTCCTAACGTTCCCTCGCCAGGCTGCCTCAGTTTTTTTGTATCAGAATCTTTACTGAAGTCAATAATTTTCCACCATCTTCCTTAATGCTAAAACGGTAGCCTGAAAACTGCCATATCTTCACGAAAAGTCTCAAAGACCCCATTACCGTCACAGCCAGATGGTCTGCACTAATATCATCCCGTATCTCTCCGTTTTGCTGGCCTTGTTGAATTATTTGAGTAAGAATGGATGCATTTTTATCAATGACTTCTGCAATCTTTTGCATCAACAAGGGTTCACCCCGAAACAGCTCTTCGGAAAAAATGACTGACACCAGGCTTGGATTGTTTGCAAAACGCTCAAAGTGACGGGTAAAAAGATGCTCAATTTTCTCAGTGGCAGAGATACCGCTGTGCAGCTCCTTCTCAAATATCTCGCGGGTACTTTCCCTGAACAAGTCAAGTATGGCCAGCAAAATTTGAATTTTATTTTCAAAATGCCGGTAAATGGCTGGTTCACTGATACCAATTTCCCGGGAAAGATTTTTCATGGTTAAACCCTGGATACCCTTCTCGTTGATAAGCATAAGTGCCACATCGATAATTTCCTGCTGTCTTTCGGTTTTCATACTATTCCATTTTTAAACAGAACAAAGTTAGTTTATATTCACTAACTTGCAAATAAAATTACAAAATTTGTTCTTTTTTAACATTTTCCAGCCCATTCCACATATCATTGTTGAGGATGTTGCTGATCACTCCTTGAAACGAGGAACATTCTTCTGCAACCAACTATCGGATAACATCAGGTTAATAAAAGCGATGCTTCTGATTTTCTGATTGATAAAACCTACACATTTGAAATTGGGGGTGAAAATAAAAAAACAAATAGTCGGAAACCGTAAAAAATGGTTTTATTGCTGCTGATAATATTGAATATGGCTTTGGCAACAATATCCCCCTGTGGTTTTTTGGATTTAGTACTAACATCAAATCTTATCTTACCCAATGAGTCGCCAGGTTTTTTAGCCAGCTCTTAATTGTAACACAGCCTCTGCAATTACCCTTGCAGCTTTATCCACCTCTTCCGGGGTGGTGTATTTTCCTGTGGATATTCGCAGGGTTGAACTGGCAATGGAGGCATCCAGATGCATGGCTTTAAGTACAGGAGAAATTTCAATAGAGTCGGCATGACATGCAGAACCGGTAGAAAGGAAAACCTCACCCCCGATATGGGCTGTGAGCTTGTGAGCCTCCACACCGGGAAAGGCGATGCTCAGGGTATTGGGTAGGGACTGTTCAGATACTTTGTTGAGCACAAAGCTGTTACCCAGGTGTGCCCGTAGTCCGCTCAAAAGATTGTCACGGGTGTTTTGCATGGCAACACGGTTTTTTTCACCATCACGCAGGGCTATTCCACAAGCCTTACCCAGGGCCACGATGTGAACCATGTTTTCAGTGCCAGGGCGAATGCCGCCTTCCTGTCCGGCACCAAACATAATGTTTTGTATAGCAGTACCCTTTATTACATATAGCGCACCGATGCCCTTGGGTGCATACATTTTATGGCCGGGTTCTTCATTGTGTTCTCATTTTTCAAATTTCTTGACCTGAAAGGGTTTGCCCGTTCTTATACCATGTATGACCTTCTGGCAAAACAATGGAAAGTCTATGGTTTCATTTACCCTTTCCTTGAACTTGGTCTGGGTATCATGTATCTCACAGCCATTCATGCCAAAGACCTGCTTTCGGCAGTGATCGCACAGGGTGGTATCGGCTACGGCCTGGTAATTTGCTTTCTGCTGTTAAAAGCACCCGACCTGGCGATTGTGCAGATTGTTGCCGAAACCATCACCATCATAATAATGGTGGCCGTTTTGCACGACAGTACACGTTATGAAACACGCTGCCCTAACTGCCGGCGTGATATCATAAATCTTTCTGCAGCCCTGATTCTCGGGGTTATCCTTATGTATTTCTTTGTTGATGCAATATCGGCATTGCCGCCATTTGGAGAACATACGCTTCGTATGTCAGTAAATTATGTTTACAATGCCATTGAAAAAACCGGTGCCACAAATCTGGTTAAAGGCGTTTTGTGGGATTTTCGGGCCTTGGATACCCTGGGCGAAGCAGCTGTTTCGTTTACAACAGCCATGGGAGTACTGGCCATTTTGCGTCTGAAAGGCAGAATAAAAACCGATTAATATCTGGTTATGAAAGGAATGTCTGTAATTGTAAAAAAAGTAGCGCAATTGTTGAGCGCCATGATTTTTGTTTTCGGCATGTATATTGTTATCCACGGACACATAATGCCCGGTGGTGGCTTTACGGGAGGTGTTCTGCTTGCCGGCTCCTTTATTGTTCTTGTACTGGCACAGGGGCTGGGGTACTTTGAACTGAAATAACAACGTGAAAGGACCTCCTTGGTCGAGAGCCTTTCGGTATTGCTGATCCTTCTTCTGGGGTTTAGCGGTTTGTTTGCCGGGTCAATGGTTTTCTTTGGCAACTACCTGCCCAAAGGGCAGCCCGGAGGGTTACTCAGTGCAGGCAACATCCCCATTTACAGCATTTTGATAGGAGTCAAGGTGGCTGCAACCCTTTTCACAATTTTTCTTGCACTGACCATTTACAAAGAGGAGGTTTCAAAATGATACTGTACATCCTTTGTTTTTTTCTGCTTCTGACAGGATTATACGGTCTGCTCATCAGCCGCAATATCATCAAAATTGTGATCTCTCTTACCATCGTGGAGATTAGCATTTTCCTGATGTTGATACTGATCGGCTACATTAGCGGAGGAATAGCCCCTGTAATTTTTCAAGAGGAGGTGCTGCAGCATCAGGCGGTGGTGGATCCACTACCTCAAACCATGGTATTGACAGCAATTGTCATTGCTCTGGCCACGAACTCCATGATTCTGGCCATGGCCATAAGGCTATACAAAAAATACGGAACTTTTAACATCCATGAAATCAGTAAGCTGAAAGGCTAAATCAATGGAAAACCCTGTTCTGATATTCTTTATATTCCTGCCTTTTTTAGCAGCCTTTATCATACCACTGCTTAACCTTTTTTGGGATCAGGCAAAGACCATTGTTTTACTCCTCGTGTGCTTTGTTCTATTTCTGCTTTCAGTCAATATAGTGATAAATCCGCCTCAGTTAACCCTGTATACCCCCGGAGGGATGTGCACCTGCGGACATTCTTGTCCGGAACCGTACATGAAAGAACTGTCGCGAATTTCATATTAAATCAGTAAACACTGAAAAACAAACTACTGGAATTATTTGCACAGATTTTGATATCATTTTTATAATGCGCATTGTTGTCTAAAGAATAATTACAGATGTTGACCATCTACCTTGTTACTGCAATACGAAACCTTCTTAAAGGAAGATTGTATTCAGTGATCAATTTGTTTGGCCTTTCCATTGGTCTTGCCGCAGCCATTTTGATTTTGCTGTATGTGCAGCATGAACTAACTGCCGACAGGCATCATGAACACTACGATGAGCTTTACCGTGTTGGGATTGAGTTTGGCATTGGCGGGCCACCACTAACAGCGGCGGTCAGTTCCTATCCGGTTGGTCCGGCACTTAAAGAACATTTCCCGGAAATCACCGACTTTGTGCGGATTGGTTCGCTTGATATAATGCTTAATGATGTTTTGCTGGAGTACAATGATAATGCCCTCTACAAAAAAGGCATCCTGCTTGTCGATTCAAACTTTTTTGATCTGTTAACGCATCCGGTGGTATATGGTGATCCAAATAAGGCACTCAGGCATAACGATGTGGCAGTTTTGACAAGTAGTTCAGCCGAACGTATTTTCGGCCCTGGTAATCCGGTGGGAAAACAGTTTCGCCTCTACCAGGAATACAACATTGAAGTAGGTGCGGTTATTGAGGATATCCCTGATAATGCCCATCTGAAATTCCGTATTCTGTTGTTTTGGAATTCACTGGACCAGATAACAGGGGGCGTGATGTCTTCAAATACTTATCTAGACAATAACATTTATACCTATCTGCGTGCCAGCCAAGATCTCACTACCCAGGAGATGCGGAAAAAGCTCGATGATTTTGTTGAAGATCGTATCCTGTCCAGGGTTTCCATCCCGGATTTTGATTTGGAATATAAAC
This sequence comes from Bacteroidales bacterium, assembly GCA_007134525.1. GTDB lineage: Bacteria > Bacteroidota > Bacteroidia > Bacteroidales > UBA7960 > PUPG01. Next base: position 5,724 of record SLKR01000090.1, read on the forward strand.
TGCATCTGCGGCCGGTAAAAGAAATATATTTTCTAAATGACGAAATGTATGAACCGTTTAATCCTGAGCATATCCCCGCCAAGGGAAACCGGTTGTTTGTATATGTGTTTATTACCGTGGCCGTTTTTCTTACAATTATCGCGTCGATCAACTATATGAACATGGCAGTGGCCCGCTCAGGCCGCAGATCCAGAGAGGTGGGAGTACGCAAGGTACTTGGGGCTGACAGGGGCAGTCTGATCCGGCAGTTTTTGACCGAGTCAATGTTAACAGTGGGACTTGCCCTGCTGATAGCATTGCTCTGGGTGGAGCTTCTTTTGCCGGTGATCAATCATCTGCTAATGAAAGACCTGGCTTTTACCTCACTAATCTCTGAATGGAAAATATTGGGGATTATGCTTTTGCTTACCCTGATCACAGGACTTCTATCAGGTAGCTACCCGGCCTTTTACCTGTCACATTTCAGTCCTTCCGATGTCCTGAAATCACAGGTGGCACTATCCGATAGAAACCTCCTGATACGCAAAACACTTGTGGGCCTGCAGTTCACCATTTCGGTTTTCATGGTCATAGCCACCTTTGTGGTAATGCAGCAACTTTCTTACATGCGCAACAAAGACCTGGGTTATATCACGGAAGATATGATGGTAATGAATGTATCAGACCTGCCCGAAGAGCGGCGTGTAAGCATTAAGCGTGCTGTTGATCAGCTTACGATGGTAGAAAGTACCAGTCTGTCAAACAGCATACCGGGCCCGGGGTCACCATTGCCAAACTGGGGGCTCAGCGTGGAAACCCAGGATGGTTTCATGGAAAGGATGTTACCATTATATCAAGTAGATGCTCATTTCCAGGAAGTATACGGCATTGAAATGACACAGGGCAGGTTCTATTATCATGATCAACTGACCGATCTTGTGGATGCTGTTGTGGTCAATGAAGCCGCAGTGCAGCTGTTTAAATGGGATGATCCCATCGGAAAGAGGATTGCCAGAACCGGTAGTGATCAGTACAAGCGTGTAGTAGGCGTTGTCAGCAACTTCCATGTTTCTTCTCTTGAAACCAATATTGCTCCCCTGGTTATTCTCGGGGAGGAAATGGGGGCTTTTCTTCATGTGAGATTTTCACCCGGGCTTGCCCGGGAAAGTGTTTCAGCAATAGAGGCTGTCTGGCAGGAAATTGCCGGTATGCTTCCCATGCGATATGAGTTCCTGGAAGATCGTCACCGGATGGCATATCTTACTCAGGAAAACCAGGGACGCCTGTTTGGGCTGTTCGCACTGTTGTGCATTTTTCTGTCACTGATGGGACTCTTTGGCTTATCGGGGTTTTCAGCAGAGCAGAAAACAAAGGAGATCGGTATCAGGGTGGTACATGGTGCCTCTATGAGGGATATCCTTGGGTTGTTATACAAAGATTATAGAATGCTGATGATTCTGGCCATTGTGATTGCATCGGGAGCGGCAGTATATTTTTTGGAAAACTGGCTTGCACAGTTTGCTTTCAGGATCGACATTGGGATACTTCCATTTGCAACCGCCGCCCTGCTTGCCATTGCCATATCCCTGACCACAGTCGGGTACCATGCCTGGCGTACTATCCGTCAAAACCCTGTGGAGGCACTCAGGCATGAGTAAGGCTGGGTTTTAATTTATGTAATGTCGTTGCTTAATCAAGATCCAAAAGTATTGAATTACATATTGAGTGGATTGAATACAGTTAAGCGAGAGGTTGCCATATAGTAATTTTGTATAACCCTGAATTTTGCTGCAAGATCAAGCAGCAGTAAAATGTGAGAAAACAAAATAATCAATAACCATCTTTTAGCCAGTCGTTCCAATACCCGATAAAGGCCCGACAGCCCTTTTCATCGATATAATAGTCGGGCAACTGTTTGCCCTTTAGTTTATACGAGCCAATGTATTGTAAATATTCTCTGAGTGGTCTCAGCATTTAATGCAATTTCACCAGGTCCCGCAATTCATCGTCAGAAAGCTCCCCGATCCAGGCCTCACCAGCATCTACTGTCATATCAGCCAGCTCTTTTTTTCTTTCAGCATTTCATCGATACGCTCCTCGAAGGTGCCTTTGCATAAGGGGCGGTATACCATTACATTTCTTTTCTGTCCGATACGAAAGGTGCGATCGGTAGCCTGCGCTTCCACAGCAGGGTTCCACCAAAGGTCGTAATGAATGACATTATTGGCAGCTGTTAAGTTAAGGCCTGTCCCACCTGCCTTAAGTGACAGGATAAAAATCTTATGGTATGGCTTATGCTGGAAATGATCCACCAATTCGTCGCGTTTTTTTCGGCTAATGCCTCCGTGAAGAAATAGCGGCAGCAGGCCTGTCTGTTTCTGTAAGATCTGCGTAAGCAAGTCACCCATTTCTTTATACTGAGTAAAGATGAGTGTTTTTTCGCCGTTAAGCAATATGTTTTCAAGCAGACTGAGCAGTAGCTGTGCTTTACCTGATTGCCCGGCCAGTGCATCATCCTTCTTCAGATAATGCACAGGATGGTTACAGATTTGCTTTAGGGCAGTCATCATTTTCAACACCAGTCCCCTGCGCTCGATACCTTCACTCTTCTCGGTTTGTTCCATCACCTCTTGCACCTGGCCTTCGTATATGGCAGCCTGTTCAGGGGTGAGTGGACAATAAAGGGTGTACTCTATTTTGTCAGGCAGATCACTGATAATAGATTTGTCAGTTTTAAGTCTGCGTAAAAGAAACGGACGTGTGACTTTACGAAATATTTCTGCTTTTTGGCGATCATGCTCCTTTTGGATAGGATTGGCAAATGTTTCCTGAAAGTTTTTCAGTCCACCCAGGTACCCTTTGTTGATAAAATCGAAGACGCTCCAGTAGTCGCTGAGTCTGTTTTCTACCGGGGTACCGCTCATGGCAATTTTTACATCTGCTTTAATCTTTTTAATGGCCTTGGTTTGTTCTGCCGATGGATTTTTGATGGCCTGCGATTCATCAATAACCACCACATACCAGCGGGGCCTGGAAAGTACCATAAAATCATTGCGTGCCAGTCCGTAGGAAGTGAGCAACACATCGTATTCTTCTGCAGGCAGGGCCCTTTGGGTACCATGATACACCGCAGGGATGATGCCGGGAGTAAATTTTCCCAATTCCTTTTGCCAATTGGAAAGGAGGCTGGTGGGAGCCACTACCATTGCTTTCCGCTTGTCATTGATAAGCCCCGAATCCTTAAAGTGTTGGAGTGCAGTAATAACCTGAATTGTTTTCCCCATGCCCATATCATCAGCAATTATAGAGCCCAGTCCCAGCTTGCTATTGGAAACAAGCCATTGATAACCTGATATTTGATAAGGCCTTAAAGTGGCATTGATACTTGCGGGTACACCAAGCTTGTCGGGTGTAAGCAATCCTTTGATTCTCCTTTTTAAATCATCATTGATCAGCACAGGCGCGTTTTCATGATGTTCCGCCAGAGTGGCCCTGAGCAGATCCAGCGATGAAAGCTCATTCTTGCGCGAGAGCTGCTTGCGTAGTTTTTCTAAATCATCCGGGCTTACCAACAGATAGGCGTTTCTGTATTTTATCAGTCCCCGCTTGTTACCTACCAGATCATAAAAATCTTGATCATCTATGATTGTATCACCAAGTGCCACACCCCAGTCATAATCGAGAATATCTGTTATAGAGGTAAAGCTTTTTGAAAGGCTGCTTTTCTTCTCGTTAATGCGAAGGCCGGCCAAGGGTCTAATAAGGTGTTTCAGGGCCGGAGGCAGCGCAATGCTGATGCCCAGCATTTTTATCAATGGAAGAACCTCCTGTGCAGGATATCCTCAAAAGCATCAGCCGGGCACCACCTGCGCTGATCGTCATCCAGGGCGCTCTCCAAATCCGGAAAGTAATCTGTCAGCAACACAAGGTCTCTCAGCAGCGGAATCTGTTGACCTGTCAGACCGGGTTCTTTCATAAAATCTGAAAGACTCAGCACTTGCGACATCCCGCTCAGCTCCACATCAACAGACACCCTAAACCCACCGTGCGTATCGTCTTCATCGACCCTGAGCAGCGGAATGGTATTGCCCTGAATCATAAACAAGCGGCGAAGCCAGATATGAATAATAGAAGGTATGGAATTTCTTTCTGGTCCAAAAGTAATGATATGACCGGCAAATAACATGGATATCAGCGGATGACAGTTGCTGTATCCCGGTGTGCTTAAGGCATCCATATTCACACACTTAATGAAAAACAAGCGCGCCAGGTTGCTGCAGAACATGTTAAGCTGCTCTTCAGCTTTTAAAGGGATGATGCTACCTTTTTTCGGATCGTCAGTGTGGTAAACCAAATACAACTGGGTAAGCCTTCTTTCAAAATGTTCGCATTGTTTGCTGACTTACACATCCATACGGGCAGGGATCCATTGAATGGTATATGATCTGGGTTCAACAGCCAA
>SLKR01000010.1 GCA_007134525.1 Bacteroidales bacterium
ACAAGAACTCATCTTACAGCATGCTAAAATGATAATGAATGCGGCTAAAAAAACATTTTCGGAAAAGCGGGATTTGGAAGATATGAAAGAAAGGTTTAAAGCTTTAAAAGAAAGGGGCTTACGGAATGAATAACAAAAAATTGATTGTAATTGGCGGAGATGCGGCAGGAATGACAGCTGCATCTAAGGTCAGGCGAGAGCAGCCTGAGCGAGAGATTATTGTATTCGAAAGGGGATATTATACATCCTACGCTGCCTGTGGAATGCCCTATTACATAGGCGGACAGCTTGAATCAGAAGAACATCTGATTGCCCGTAAACCTGAAGTTTTCAGACAAAAACAGAATATTGACGTACGAATTCGCCACGAAGTAACTGAGATTGATCAGAAGAATAAGCGCGTGAAGGTCAAGAATCTTGATAAGGATAAGTATTTCTGGGAAGCATGGGATGACCTGCTTATAGCAACAGGAGCCTCTCCAATTGTACCCAAAATGGAAAATATTGATGCCGGTGGAGTTTTTGCCCTTTCAACTTTACAAAGCGGGATAGATGTATTCAACTTCATAAAGGAGAAAAAACCGGAAAAGGCAGTAGTTGTGGGTGGTGGTTATATTGGCATTGAAATGGCTGAAGCCTTTCTCGGGCGCTCAATAGATGTTACCCTGATAGATATGGCTCCACAGCTAATGGCTGCCTTTGATACGGATATGGCAGAGCTTATTCTTGGGTACATGAGGGAGCAACAGGTAAAGGTTTTTCTGGAAGAGAAATTGGTGAAATTTGAAAAGAATGCCGATGGCAGTGTAAAATCAGTAATAACAGATAAACAAACAATTCCTGCCGACATTGTCATTCTGGGAATGGGCGTGAAACCCAATGCTGAACTGGCAGCCATTGCCGGCATAGAATTGGGTGCAAAAGATGCCATACAGGTAAACAAACGCCTTGAAACCTCTGTGCCCGATATTTGGGCAGCAGGCGATTGTGCCGAATCGTTTCATCTGGTTACCCAAGAGCAGGTTTATATCGCATTGGGCACCGTTGCCACTAAGCATGGACTGGTTGCAGGGATTAATATCAGCGGAGGGAGCGCAAGGTTTCCAGGCGTTTTAGGAACTGCCATTACAAAATTCAAAGAGATGGAAATCTCACGTACAGGCCTATCCGAAAAAGAGGCAAAAGATTCGGGAGTTGATTACCTGGTTGAGACAATCACTTCAGTTACTCCGGCTGGATACTATCCCGGTTCAGAAAAAATAAGCGTGAAACTTGTGGTAAACAAACAAAACCAGCGAATTTTAGGTGGGCAAATTGTTGGATTCAGGGGTGCAGGAAAACGCATAGACATTATTGCCACGTCAATTACCGCAGGGTTAAACGCACAACAATTGGTTGACCTTGATCTTGCTTACGCCCCTCCATTCTCTAACGTTTGGGACCCGGTACAAATAGCTGCACGAAAATTTGTTTAATTGATTTTTGTAATAGTAGTGTGTATAGTTAACTCAAAATTTTCCTTCTGATGATAAGGCCGATTCTTTTTCTAATGTTTCCTTTTTTGCTTTCAACCATTTATATCCCGCCAGGATATGGACAAGCTGATACAACGACATATCATATAACATTAAGGCAGGAGACAGTTAATATGACAGGCAAGGATGTTACCGGTATGACCATCAACGGAACCATTCCGGGTCCTGTACTTCGATTCAATGAAGGAGATTATGCTGTTATTTATGTGGAAAACCAAATGGATGAGGAAACATCTATACACTGGCACGGATTTTTATTACCCAACTTTTTTGACGGTGTTCCCTATCTGAATACCCCTCCCATTATGCCCGGCGAAACATTCAAATATGAGTTCCGGCTCAGGCAAACAGGCACCTACTGGTACCATTCACATACCATGCTGCAGGAGGAAATCGGAGTTTTTGGTGCTGTTGTAATTGATGAGGCGGATGATCCTCTTGATTACGACCAGGACCTGGTACTGGTGGTGGCTGATTGGACCAATGAAAAGCCAATGACAATTCTTCGTAACCTGAAAAGGGGTAATGAATGGTATGATATAAAAAAGGGTACCGCAACCCCTCTTAACCGGGTAATTGCCAGGGGTGCCCTGGGTGCGCAGGTTAATTTCTGGCGGCAGAGAATGGGAGGTGCCGATATTTCCGATGTGGCTTATTCCGGTTTCCTGGTAAATGGAGAAGAAAGACAGGAATATCCCGGTTTTGAGCCCGGCGAAAGAATCAGACTACGAATAATCAATGCATCTGCCTCGAGTAACTACTGGTTAACCTTCGGCGGCGGCGATCCGATTCTAGTTTCTGCTGACGGCTTGAACGTTGAACCTGTCAGGCGCGAAAGGACATTTATATCTATTGCTGAAACGTATGATTTTATAGTAACTATTCCTGAAAACGGCAAAATAGAGTTCAGGGCAACCGTGCAGGATGGTTCCGGTTCAACATCCGCCTTTTTGGGTAAAGGCGATGTGTTGCCTGCAACGGATGTGGAACGGCCTGATAAAATTGGAATGATGGTGGAAATGGCTGAGATGGATATGCAAATGGGTGCTCCCGGTATGAAATTCCGTCCCGGCAGGGAAGAACCACATAAAATGCGCAACAAGTGGGGAATGGATATGGATGATCACATGAATGATCATGAGGATATGAACGGTATGGGTATGTTCGCTGAATTCAGCTATGATTTTTTAAGATCGTCCGAAAGCACTGCCTTCCCGGACGATGTCCCCGTAAGGGAAATTCTGCTGAACCTGACCGGGAATATGAACCGTTATATCTGGAGCATGAACGGCATTCCGCTGGCCGAAGCCGATAGTATAAGGATCAGCGAAGGAGAGGTCGTAAGGGTTGTACTTAACAATCTTACCATGATGCACCATCCCATGCATTTGCATGGTCATTTCTTCAGGGTCCTGAATGAGCATGGCGATTACTCTCCACTGCAACACACGGTAAATGTTCCCCCGATGGAGGAAATAACAATTGAATTCTATGGTGATGAATATGGTGACTGGTTCTTTCATTGCCATATCCTCTATCATATGATGGGAGGTATGTCCAGAATTTTCACCTACGGAACTCCCCGTGATCCAGGGATGGAAGAGTTTCCGGTGTCAGAATTGATCCGCGAATCCGATTTGTATTATACCTGGGTGACAGCAGGTGCTGCCTCTCACAATGTCAACCTGGACGTGGTATCTTCCAATATAAGAAACCGTTTTAACCTGAATGCTACATACGACTGGAGCAATTACCTCAAATCAGAGATTACATATGAAAGATACCTTTACGATCATTTCAGCGTATTGGGAGGGGTAACACTCAGAAGCCATGAACATACTCCGGTAGATGATATTACCCCCATAGCCATTGCCGGTATAAGGTATTTCACACCCTATATGTTTGATCTGACTTTTTTGGTAGATGACCAGTTAAGGCCTGAGCTCCGCTTACACCGTTCGTTGATGATCTTTCACCGGACCTTCCTGTTTGGCGAATTTGAATACCAGGCTGATTTCGGATGGGTCAATGAATTGACCGATATGGCTACCGGAGAACCCCTGAACTACCTGGATGATATTACCTGGTCGGCAGGATTGGAGTTCATGATTGGAAGAGATATATCAATTGTTGGAAGTTATGATAACCGGTTTGGGTTTGGCGGGGGAATAGTTACAAGGTTCTAAGAGCTTGCGCGAAGCATTAAAATAGTAACCTAAATACGAAAGCGATTCAGTGTTAAATCAGCATCAGTTGCAATTACCGGCCTAATCCCTCAGATCAAATCCTTCTTTCGCTCTTCAAATTCATTTTTATCTATTTCGCCTTTGGCATAACGCTCCTTCAATATATCGAGCGCTGATTTTTCCGGAGGCTGGGTGGGACCTGTATTATGGCTCATTGACTTTACAACTATCCAGATAATGACAATAAGAACTATTAGTCCGATGATCCACCACCAGAGCATTCCCCAGCCATGTCCGCTAAATTCTCCCATCATAATGTCCGCCTTTCTTTTTTATTGGTTTGTTAATTTGAATTGCTTATATGGAACAGTTTTACAATATCGAGCCATAAATTTTTAACTTCAATTTGTTCGGGATTGAATCCGGCCTTAAGCAGATTTTCATAAGTACGTCTGTTTATATTGTCCCCAATTATGTGAAGGGGCAGGGGGTTCATAATATCCATGGTTCTCCCCATTAATTTTTTCTGGCTGCGGACATGCTCAAGCATCAAAACCCTTCCTCCATTTCGGCAAACTCTCTTGATCTCTTTTAGCCCCTGCACCGGGTTGGGCACTGAACAAAAAACACATGCGGTAACCACTGTGTCGAATGTATTGTCTGCGAATTCCATTTCTTCTGCATCCATCTGAATAACCCGGGTATTGGGGCGAGGATGTTTTCTGAGTCTTTTTCTGGTAATTTCGACCATTTTTGAACTGATGTCAATACCCGTGAGGTCTACATTCTCCGGATAGAAAGGAATGCTTTTCCCCGTCCCTATACCCACCTCAAGTGTACTCCCGGTAGTTTTGGATAAAAACTCTCTTCTCCATTTAGAAAAAAAAAGTTCCATAGGCGCTTCCAGGATATCATAATACCTTGCAATGCGGTCGTAACGATGTTTGGTTTTGTTCATTGTGGCACGAAAGGGGCATACAGTTATGCCCGGACTCAGGCGTTTGGGTTCAGACAGGCAACAGTTATTAAATACAGTGCGCTGCAAGTGGCTCTATTTGAAGCGAACCAAGTGAGCAAAATCAATGTTCATGCTCATATTCCTCAGCTTCTTCATACGTTTCGTGTCTGATTCCTGAAGGGTGTTCTGAAGGTGCATAAATGGCGTAGATTTTCAGTTCGGTATCTCCAATATTCCTGACCTCGTGCCAATATCCGGCAGGGATAAAAATGGCCCAATCGTCAGAAACGGTTTCATCAAACGAGAGGTTTTCCTGTGTTTCTCCCATCAGCACACGTGCTTCTCCCTGCTCAATACGGATAAACTGATCGCCATTGTCATGAACCTCCAGGTCAATGATCTCTCCGGGCTTCAATGACATAAGAACCATTTGCATATAGTCGCCTGTCCACCTGGCTTCACGGTAATAGGTGTTGCCTATGGTAGCTTCCTCAATATCCAGCACCCATGGCTTATGACCCATATCCTCCACGGTTGTTTCTGTCTTTTCTGAATTTTCAGCCTCTGCGTCTTCCGCTGCCGGCTGTGGCTGGCATCCGGCAACAAACAAAAAGATGAACATGCATAATGTAAAACAAAAACGTTTTCTGATGGTATGAGATTTTTTCATCGTGAATCGCTTATTTTGGGTTAATATCAATGATTCATTGTTTTAAAGTTAATAAAACCTGGCAATTAAATCAAGAAATTATTCCTCAATGGAACTATTTTATATTCAGCTGAGAGAAGTATACGCATAAGCTTCTCTGCCAAGAAGACCAATCCTGGCGATGTAATATTCAGCCATGCAGATATTGGTTTGCTCCGGAATGGAGTATACTGCTTAGTCCGGAATTTGCAGCCATTAACCTAATCCCTGTTAAGGGCCCATATCGCAATACCGGCAATAGTTATTACGCTGCCCAGAAAAATGGTTGCATTAATGTTCCTCTGCGCTCTCTTGGCCTTTTTTAGCTTTTCAGAAAATAACCCTCTGTCCTCAATAAAGCCTTCAATTCTTTTTATCCTTGCTTCAAATTCTTCTTTTATATCCATAGCTTTAAATATTTATGGTTTACCCAAATATTATAAACATTTATAATTAAAAATTGTTCATATGATCGCCTGCTTTATGTACTGCCTGGGTTAGAACTTTTATTGACAATTAAGGCCAATAATAAGAATTATTTCTATCTTTCAAATGCTTAAACCGCAATGAAACAAAATAACTATGCCTGAAATCAAACAGATCACCGATGCCCTGCTTCGTTTCCGCGATGAACGTGACTGGGAGCAGTTTCACAACCCTAAAGACCTGGCCCTGGCCCTGAGTGTGGAAGCAGGAGAACTGCTCGAGCTTTTTCTCTGGAAAAAGGATAACCAGGCTGACAGGACCAAGGTAAAGGAAGAACTTGCTGATGTTTTTGCATTTGCTTTTCTTTTGGCTGACAAATACGGTTTTGATGTAAAGGAGATTGTGCTTGACAAGATCAATTCAAACAATAAAAAATATCCGGTTGACAAGGCAAAGGGCAACGCTAAAAAGTACAACGAGTTATGATCGTTTACGCCTCCACCAAAGCGGATTTCATCAATGATGTAACCAATGACCAGATCGAGGAAGTTATTCTTAGAAACTACCAGGATAAGCTAAAACGCAACACTTCTTTCTCTGAAATTCAGTCATGGCGAGAAAGCCTGATGTACATGAACCTGATACTTATGGATCATGACATACCTGACGATGCAGGTATTCTGGTGGAGTTTATGATACCGCAGTCATCTTTCAGGGTGGACTTTATTATAACCGGGATAAATGAACGGAAAGAAGAACAGGTGATTATCATTGAACTCAAGCGTTGGTCAAATGCCGTAATTACCAATAAGGACGGTATTGTCAGAACTGCATTCAAAGGCGGGATTGCGGAAACCAGCCATCCCTCCTACCAGGCATGGTCTTATGCGGCATTTCTTAGCAGCTACAACGAAACCATACACACGGATGATATAAGCCTGTATCCTTGCGCATACCTGCACAATTACGAGGAGGATGACCAGATCACCAGCGACTTTTATGAACCTTATCTGACACGTGCCCCGCTATTCTTTAAAACCGATAAGCAGAAGCTAAGGGAGTTTATTAAAAAACATATCAGGGCTGGCGACAATACAGAGATCATGTACCGTATTGAGAACGGTAAGATCAGACCCTCAAAAGCCCTCGCAGACAGTCTTCTGTCTATGCTCAGGGGAAACGAGGAATTTATTATGATCGATGACCAGAAGCTGGTTTTTGAAACAGCACTTGCCGGTGCAAGAAGGGCGGATGAAGAACAGAAAAACATACTCATTGTGGAGGGTGGCCCGGGTACGGGTAAATCTGTGGTGGCCATTAACCTTCTGGTTGGAATAACAAAAATGGGCCTGGTTGGAAAATATGTAACTAAGAACTCAGCCCCAAGGACTGTGTATAAGGCCATGCTTACCGGAAATATGAAAGGCAGCGACATAAGCTTTTTGTTTGACAGTTCAGGTTCTTTTCACCAGTCGGAGAAAAATGCCTTTGATGTACTGGTTGTTGATGAAGCCCACAGGCTGAATGAACGGTCTGGGATATACAGCAATCTTGGAGAGAATCAAATCAAAGAACTCATAAATGCCAGTAAATTCAGTGTATTCTTTATTGATGAGGATCAGAAAATAAGCACAAAAGACATAGGAAGCATTGATGAAATAATGAAATGGGCCGGAAGGTACAAGGCAAATGTAAGGAAGATGGACCTTAAAGCCCAGTTCAGGTGCAAGGGGTCAAGCGGCTATCTCGCCTGGCTGGACAATACCCTGCAGATAAGAGAAACTGCCAATATCTTTCTGGGACAAGATGAATTTGAGTTTGTGATTCTGGACAATCCCGCTGAAATGAGGGATATCATATACGATCTGAACAGGGAGAACAATAAAGCCAGGATGCTTGCCGGGTATTGCTGGAACTGGGTGAGCAAGAAAAAAAGAAATGCATACGATATAGAGTTTGAGGAGTTCGGATTCAGGCACCGCTGGAACCTTGAGAAAGATGGAATGAGTTGGATCATTAGTCCGGATTCAGTGAGTGAAATTGGATGCATCCATACAAGTCAGGGACTGGAATTGGATCATATCGGGGTGATTATCGGGAAAGATATGGTTGCCCGGGGTGGAAAGATAGTTACCGACTTTCGTGAAAGGGCCAGAACGGATAAATCCCTCAGCGGAATTGTAAAAATGCATAAGCAGGATCCACTCAGTGCCAGTACCCTTGCCGGCAAACTGATCAAAAACACTTACCGCACTCTTTTAACCCGCGGCATGAAAAGCTGTTATGTATATTTTGTTGATCCTGAAACAAGGGATTATTTCGAAGAGAGAATGGAATATATTTGCACTACTAATTAAAAATCAAACCCATGAAATACCTCGGAGCACATGTAAGCGCCTCCGGCGGTGTGGAAAACGCCCCTGTAAATGCTCACAAAATTGGCGCAAAGGCATTCGGACTGTTTACAAAGAACCAGAGGCAGTGGGTTGCAAAGCCACTGCAGGAAAAGAATATATCCGCTTTTAAAAAGAACTGCGAAAAATACGGCTACCGGCCGTTTCAGATACTGCCCCATGACAGCTACCTAATTAACCTGGGTCATCCTGTAAAGGAAGCCCTGGAAAAGTCCAGGAAAGCCTTCCTGGATGAGATGCAAAGATGTGAGCAGCTGGGGCTTGACAGACTTAACTTTCACCCGGGCAGCCACCTGAACCAGACAGATGAAGAAAGCTGCCTTAAGACCATTGCAGAGTCTGTAAATATCGTCCTTGACAGGACCAAAGGTGTCGCTGCAATAATTGAGAACACGGCCGGGCAGGGAACAAACCTGGGGTACACCTTTGAGCAGATAAGGTTTATAATTGACCATATTGAGGATAAGAGCAGAACCGGTGTATGCATTGACACTGCACATGCCTTTTCAGGAGGTTATGACATAAAAAGCGCGGAGGGTTTTGAAAAGACCTTTAAAAGTATTGATGATATAATCGGCCTGAGTTATCTGAAAGGCATGCACCTTAATGACTCCAAAAAAGCGCCCGGATCGAGGGTGGACCGCCACGCTCCTATCGGGGAAGGCACACTTGGAAGTGAGGCATTCATACGGATAATGAACGACGAGCGCTTCGACAATATCCCACTGATACTTGAAACACCAGATGACAATCTATGGGAAAAAGAGATTGCCTTCCTCTATTCAGCAGCAGTATAGATATTGTTTACCTTTTGCCTCTTTTTTCTGAGTAAAACACCAGCGGCAAGAATCATACTCCCGCCTGCGATCATATTCAGGGTAATCGGCTCACTGAAAAAGAGTGCGCCAAATAGTATTGCCGCTATAACCTCCCAGTAAGTAAAAAGAGAGTAGTGGCTCATCTTCAGCCTTTTGAGTGCAAAGAAAAACAGCAGGTATGCCACAATACCTATTGAAAAACCATAGACTGAAGCAACAGTAGCCTGGGTAAGAGTGGGTAAGGGAGTACTGATAAAGATAAACGGCATGAAAGCCAGGGCGCCAATCAGGTTCTGGTAAAAAATGGTTTCTGTCCTGGAGTAGTTATGCAGCTCCTTTTTGAAAATAACCGCAGTAACAGCAAATATCATTGCCGACAAAAGCATTGCCGCCATACCGATAAAATCCCTGTTCCCAAAGCTTATCTCATTGTCAATATACATAATCACAATCCCAGCAAAAGCAAGTCCTATAAGGGAAGCCGTCCTCAGCGACACTCTCTCCTTAAGGAATATGGCACTGAATAAGGATGCAAATATTGGCCAGGTAAAGAGTATTATTACCGCATTGCCAATGGTGGTGTAGAGATATCCCACAAAGAACAGGAACATCCTGGCTGCGTTCAGCCCTGATGCTACCATCATTATTTTGTAATTTCCCCTAAAAAGCCTCACTCCCTTCCACAAAAGATAAACAAGCAGTATAATAAAAGGTATGAACATCCTGAAGAAGGTGATCGAACCGGAAGGCAGTTCAAGCAGCTTTATAAAAACACCGCTTGAGCCACCTATTGTGGCAGCAATTATTATGGCAAGGTAGGGACTAAGTTTCATAATGCCGGGCAAAAGTAAGGTTTTCCGGAAAACTGACCCGCTGTTGATCCAAAAAGCAGCATAATATACCGGCAGGATACACAATAAATAAATAAGCTTCCGGCATCAGGGCCAACGCATGAAACAGGGTTAAAAATAAAATATTGAAAATAGCTCTTTTTGTTTATATAAATGTTTGTTTAAATAATATTATGTAAATTTATTTTACTATATTAGCTATAAATCAATTATAGCTGTATGAGAGAACAGACAACGACGACACCACCGCAGAAAAGTGTTATGGACGAATAGAAACCAG
>SLKR01000034.1 GCA_007134525.1 Bacteroidales bacterium
CTGATCAACAAGCCCGGATGCAGGGTCTGAGACATTCTCCCTGTATGATACATTTGCATGGTCAGCGAAGAGGTTGACATGAAAGCGGGTTATATAAAGCAGTGATGGGATGACCCAGTCAGGGTATGCCAGAGGGAAAGCATAATCGGCCGAAAACACCAATGCCCTTTCATCCAGCCTTCCGGTGACCCCCCTTGGATATACGATCAGGTTCGGGAAGAAGAAGTTTATTTCATCCGGCCGGGGAGCAGGTCTGTCATAACTCTGCAGGGATGCGGCAAGCCTCAGGCTGTGGTGCTTTGCCAGGCCCGGGAACAGGGAGGTAAATCTCAGGGCAAATACCGACCCGGCATCATATCCAGAAAACGGTGTATGGCGGTAGTGCAGATCCAGCACCTGCCCCCAGCGGGGCCTGAGGTCGCGAGCCACCGATCGCACCTGCCAGTGCCCGCTTAACCTGTGGCGCAGGCTTATTACATTGTTCGGTATAAGGTTTTCGGGTGCATCATCCCCGGGCAGGGCCTGACTGATGCTCAGCTGCGAGGAAGGGGTCAGTCCGTAAAATATGTGGCCCCTGCGGAAATTAAGGGGCAAGATTGCACCGGCCCTTACCGAATGTTCCTTCCACAGGAAGGAGAGGGTCCGGCCCGTAGCTCCCTCCTCAGTATAGTATGATCGCCTCCTGCCGCTCGAGGCTGAAATATTCATCACCGGATAATGCCCCGCATAGGAGTAGTCAGCATAATACTCTCCCAGTTTTTCGTTTACATCCCACTTATAACCTGCTGCCAGTACCGAGGTACTCAGGTGGTTCTGCGAGAATACCGACAGGCCCGGATTTATCTCCTGGTTATCGACATTTACCGAATAGGGGCCCCATGAATGGAAGTTGAACAAATTTCTCAACTTGCTGTAATCGCTTACAATGTATTCGTTGCGCGGGATTTTCTCCTCCGAGACCAGGCCTGTCTCCTGTGCGGCCAGTACACGGTGAAAGCCTGCAGAGTGGTCCTCAACCATGGCTAGTGGTTTGGGGATGAGACTTTCTGTCTCTGATACCACTGCATTGTAACCAAGGGAGGTATAGTCGGACCATGCAATGGCCCGGTCTCCCGGGCAGGTTATGGCATCAACGGCCCCGAAGCGGGAGGATACAAGCTTTCCCGCCTCACCGCTTCCTGTATCCAGAAGGTAGATATTTTCGATACCTGAGAATGCACCATTGAAAACCAGGTTGCCACCGGCAGTGTAGCGCGGCCTGGATATGTCTGTATGCCCTGCATGGAAAAGGGTCCGGACATTTCCATTTTCTGTATCAACCGATATTATCCTCTTGCCTTCCCCGTCCTGGGCCGTCAGCACCACAGAAACACCGCCGGGGTGCCACCCGGGCTGCATGAGGTAGGCATTTCCAGGCAATGACAGCCTGAATATCTCATTACCGTTTTCAGTATCAATAATAAGTAGTGAGTACTCATCCAGTGAAGTTACCTCCGTAACGGCTATCCTGCTGCCACCGGGCGATACTGACGGCGAAAAGTACCTGGTGCCCCGGGTGATTTTCTGCCTTTTACCCGTTGACATATTAAATGTGTGTATCTCCGACCAGCTGCGGTGGATCCAGCGCGGATCCATGCGTATCTCGCTCCATGCAACGATATCCCCGCCCAGTGAAAACACTTCTGAGTTATAAAAGCCGGGAGTGAACAGAACCTCCTCCTCCCCTTCCAGGGAGAGAAGAACGACCCTTGGTATGTCTTTCATACCCGTTTTAAGTGCCAGCATTGTTGAATCATCCCTGAATGCAATGGGACGGTAGTTTGTAAACAGCTCTTTCCCGGGATTAATGACACTAAACGGAGTATATTCATGTTTTCTCTCCTGTGCCGACCAAATTGAATCGAGCCGCTGCATACTCATTTTGTAGTAGCTCCTGACACTGTGACCAGTAATTTTTTTAAGGGCCAGCGATAAAGGCTTTACAGTATAGGGGCGCCTGGCGATATTGTCAATTACCCCGTCCCATACATCCCCTCCGTGTTCTGCCCTTGCCGAGGCTACAAGCTGGTAACCCAGCTCGTAGTGGTTGGGCACATGATCCCTTAGCGAACCAACCTTAGCCTTGTCATAGGGGTATATTTCCCTTTCCAGCACCTGTGCCCTTAATCCCTGCTCGAAACCGGGCTGCCTTCCCCTTCCTCCGTATGTAAGGGCTGTCTCCACAGCCACAGCATCACCCTCCAGGAACCATAAAGGCATGAATAGTCCAAGAGCAACGCCGGTTGCGTGCTCCCCGAAAACCTTTGAAAACAGCCCTGTAAGCCCCTGGTTAAGCTTGTCAATCTGCACCACATGGCGGAACTCATGCACTGCAAGCCGCTCAAGCCATCCGTGGGGGTCATTGTCCGGGGGAGGGTTGGTGAACATCTCCAGGCGGGCCGGTGCCCAGCTCACAAAACCGTTGGGTACAACTGTCCGGTTGTGGATTATAACTGGCACGCTCCGGGGCCTGTGGCCCAGGGTGGCAGAGCCGTGATCGTAGCTGTATTCGAGGATGTCGGCAATATATGCCGCCCTTTCCCGGTATTCTTCCGGGAATATAAGCCTGAAGTTGGGGCTGTCTATCTGCTTCCAGCTGATGCCTGAGGGGTCCTGCCCGTAAATGTGGTACTGCGACCAGGCAGGCAGGGCCTGGGCAATGAGTATCAGTGCAGCAATAAGCGACCATGTCCGTTTGAAGTACCCCCAGAGCCTATCCGATGCGGGTGGTGGAGCCTTGATACTCAGCTCCTCCTTCCTTACGGGGTGTTCCATGCTGACTCTCAGTGCGTGAAGATGAATACTGCCGTCGGGGTTTGAACGCGGTGAACCGTACTTTAAATCTCCTTTTACAGGGCAGCCCATAGCCGAGAGCTGGACACGTATCTGGTGATGGCGGCCGGTAATTAGCTTCACCCTTAAAAGATGGTATCTATCACTGCTGCCCTCGAGGCTGTATCTGAGTTCGGCCCTTTTTGCCCCGGGAGTGCCCTCTTTTACAACGTATGACTTATTCTGTTTTTCGTTCTTTTTGAGGTAGTGGATAAGGTGGCCGCTATTTTGTTCAGGCTTGTTCTGCACAATGGCAAGATAGGTCTTTTCAAGCTGCCTTTGTTTGATAAGTTCGTTTGTCCGGGAAAGGGCCTTGGATGTGCGGGCAAACAGCACGGCACCTGAGACGGGACGGTCCAGCCTGTGTATCACGCCGAGAAATACATTTCCCGGCTTGTTGTACTTGTTGCGGATATACTCCTTTACCAGATCGGGCAGAGTGGTATCGCCCGTTATATCACCCTGGGTGATCTCTGAGGGAAGCTTGTTTACTGCTATAAGGTGATTATCCTCATAAAGGACCCTTTCGGCAATGCTGTTGGATAAAGGATCCATGGGGTATATGGATTAGTACTGCTCCTTTTCGTTGGGGAACTTTCTCTCCTTTACGTCGCCTATATAGTTCTCAACCGATTTTTTTATCTCCTCATACAGGTTATTGTAGCGGCGCAGGAACCGGGGGGAGAATTCCTGGTTGATGCCGAGCATGTCGTGCAGCACCAGTACCTGGCCGTCAACCTGGCTGCCTGCACCTATGCCGATTGTCGGTATACTTATCTCCCTGGTAACCTTCTCTGCCAGCACCGCAGGTATCTTCTCCAGCACCAGTGCAAAGCAACCGGCTTCCGCCAGGAGGCGGGCATCCTCCACAAGCTTTGTGGCCTCTTCCTCCTGTGTGGCACGCACCACATAGGTCCCGAACTTGTTGATCGACTGGGGTGTAAGGCCAAGGTGCCCCATTACCGGTATGCCTGCCGAGAGGATTCGGTGGGCAGATTCAATTATCTCACTGCCACCCTCAAGCTTTACTGCATTGGCGTTTGACTCCTTCATGATGCGTATTGCCGACAACAGAGCCTCCCGGCTGTTGCCCTGGTAGGTGCCAAATGGCATGTCAACCACAACCAGGGCCCTGGACACCGCCCTCATAACCGAGGATGCATGATATATCATCTCGTTGAGGGTAATTGGCAGGGTTGTCTTGTATCCCGCCATTACATTTGCGGCTGAGTCGCCCACAAGTATCACATCTATTCCGGCACGGTCGACAATGCGTGCCATGGAGTAGTCATAGGCAGTAAGCATTGAAATCTTCTCCTGCTTAAGCTTCATCTCCTGCAGGACGTGAGTTGTAACCTTGGTAGCTTTTGAGGACTTCATGATCTCTATCTTGTTTGGTCAAGGAAACAAATTTAACGTATTTTTGTGAACAAAGCAGTCGGTATGGAGTGGAAAACAGAGAAACTGGTAAGTGAACTATTTTACTCCTGGAGCGGAGAAAGGCCCTGGGAGGTTCAGCCACTGCCCCCTTCAGGCTCGCAGAGGAAGTATTTCAGGATGAAAAGGGGCAATATTTCAGTGATCGGGGCCTTCAACCCGGATAAGAGGGAGAACAGGGCCTTTACAGAACTAACCGCACTGTTTTCATCAATGGGCCTTCCGGTACCCGAACTGCTTGCCAAAGACCTGGAATCGCACTGTTATATTGTCTCCGACCTGGGTGACACAACCCTTTTCTCATTGCTGCCCCACGGGGATGACACCGCTGAGTTCTCCGGCGAAATAATGGGCCACTACAAAAGGGCCATTGAACTACTCCCCTCATTCCAGGTGGATGCCGCCCCCAGGGTAGATTTCAGCATATGTTACCCGAGGCACTCCTTCGATCGCCAGTCGATGATGTGGGATCTTAACTATTTCAAATACTACTATCTGAAGGTCTCAGGTGTGCCCTTTGACGAACAGCTCCTTGAGGACGACTTCAACCGCCTTGTAAACAGGCTGCTGGAACTTGACAGTGAATACTTCATGTACCGGGATTTTCAGTCAAGGAATATAATGATAACCCCCGGCGGTCCTTTCTTTATCGACTACCAGGGAGGCCGTAAAGGCCCATTGGGCTACGATGCGGCCTCGCTTATCTTTGATGCGAAGGCAAACATACCATTCCACCAGAGGGAGGAGATGCTTGAATACTATATTGACTGCCTTGGCAAAAAGATCAAACTAAACAGGCAAGACTTCAGAGACTCCTTTTATGATCTTGCCGTAATGCGGATTGTTCAGGCACTCGGCACTTACGGGTTCAGGGGAGGTGTTGAGAAAAAACCACTCTTTTTGCAGAGCATACCCTTTGCCCTTAAAAACATAGCCTGGCTGGGCGACAACGGGCATCTGCCCCCATATACGCCCTATCTTTCAGGCATCCTGCGTGAATTAGCGGCCAAAAAGGCCGGAGAGATACTACCCACTCCCGACGACGGACTTACGGTGCGCATCTGCAGCTTTTCCTACAGAAAGGGGATACCTGCCGACAACTCGGGCAATGGAGGGGGCTTCGTGTTCGATTGCCGCGCCCTGCCAAACCCAGGGAGGGAAGAAAGATACAGGGCCCTTACAGGGCTCGACGGGGAGGTCATTGACCTGCTGTCGGCCGACAGCAGTGTTGAGGCATTCCTGGAAGCGGCAGCATCGATGGTATACAGCACCACAGAGAAATACACCGAGAGGGGATTTACCAGCCTGGCGGTATGCTTCGGCTGCACCGGCGGACAGCACCGCTCGGTATACTGTTCGGAAGAACTTGCCCGGAGGCTGAAGGAAAAATATGATGTGAACGTGGTTATTCAGCATTTTGAGCGTGAGAACTGGCCGAAACCAAAACAAGCTTAGCAAAGTATGAAGGCATTGATATTTGCTGCAGGGTTTGGCAGCCGCCTCAGGCCGCTGACCGACAATATACCGAAGGCGATGGTAAGGGTCGGCGGCAAAACGATGCTGGAATGGGTGGCTGAAAAACTGATTGCAGCAGGGGTTAGCGATATAGTCGTCAATGTGCATCATCGCGGCAGGATGCTTGAAAATTTTATATTCAGCCTCGACTATCCCGGCATCAGATTCCATATATCAGACGAAAAAGAGAAACTGCTGGATACCGGTGGCGGGCTTAAAAAGGCTGAGAGCATGCTAAAGGGCGAAGGGCCCTTTTTTATACACAATGTTGATGTTCTGAGTGACATAAGCCTTACCAGTATGCTTTCAACGCACCTTGAAAAACGGCCGCTTGCCACCCTGGCAGTAAGCAGAAGGGAAAGCAGCCGCCGCTTTTTGTGGCAGGATGGTTTGCTAACAGGCTGGGAGAACCGTATCAGCGGAGAGAGGATCTTTTGCAGGGAAGAAAGTTTGGACGGTTTTGAGCCACTGGCATTCAGCGGCGTCCATTTAGTGGAACCATCTGTATTTGAGCTGATAAAGGAGAAAGGGGCATTTTCAATAAACTCCCTCTACCTCCGGCTCGCAGAGAACCACCCCATAATGGCCTTCAGGCACGATGCCGGCAACTGGGCAGATATAGGCACACCCGAAAAGTTAATAAGGGCCGGGAGGCTTATGGCAGCAAACCCCGGAATATTCAGATGACAAAAAAAATTATGCCATGAGTACATTCCTTGAAGAAGTTACAGGGCATATTCTAAATAATTACGGCGACAAAACCGGCGATATCTGCATTGTTACCCCCAACCGCAGGGCAGGGCTGTTTTTCCGGAAGTATTTCGCTGCCGCTATCTCCTCGCCAATGTGGGCCCCTGAAATACTCAGCATTGAAGACTTTCTGAACAAGATCAGCGGGCTGTCAATATCCGACAGGCTGAGCCTGTTGCTGGAGTTTTACAATGTATACCGCGAAACAGAGGGCGATAGCGCCGACAGCGTGGATGTCTTTTTCACATGGGCCCCTGCCCTGTTGCACGACTTTGACGATGTTGACAGCGCAATGGCAGAACCCGGAAAGCTCTACTCCTACCTTGAGGATATAAGGTATATAGATACATGGAACCCTGACGGATCGGAGCTTACCCCTTTCCAGAAGAACTACCTGGGTTTCGTGGGCAGGTTCGGGCACTACCACAGGATCCTTGCATCAAGGATGATGGAAAAGAAGATGGCATGGCAGGGGCTGTCGTCGCGCCAGGCCGCCAGAATCATTTCTGAAGGCGGGGCAGCACTGCCATGGGAAAAGATAATCTTCACGGGTTTTAACGCCCTTACCCAGGCAGAGGAGAGTGTGATAGACAGTCTTCTGAAACAGAAAAAAGCAGAATTTATAAGCGACTCCGACCCCTATTACGAGAACGACCAGGCTCATGAGGCAGGCCGCTTTATCCGCAAGTACCGGAATAAATTCCCGGGCAGGGCTGAAAAAAAAGAAAAGAGCTACTTCAGCTCCCCGAAAAAGATCAGGATATACGGGGTGGCAAAGAATGTAAACCAGGCCAGGCTTGCAGGAAACATAATCAGCGACACCACTGGCCCAAACACAGATGAGAACACAGCCGTTGTGCTTGCCAATGAGGATCTGCTTATTCCCGTACTGAACTCCCTGCCCCCCGAACAGCAGAACATAAATGTGACCATGGGTTACCCCCTGTCAAAGACAAATATGTTTGAGTTCTTCGACACCATTTTCAACCTCCACCTAAGGGCAGTAATGCCTGAAGGGAAGAAAGAGCCTGAGTTCTATTACAAGGATCTGCAGAGGCTTTTCTCCCACAGCAGTACAAGACTCCTGTGGGATAAAGACAAAGGCGGTGAGTGGTCGAGGGAACTGCTCAGGCAGCTGGGAAGATCGAACCTGGGCTTCTGCGGATATACAGAACTTCAGAAACTTTCAGGCAGCCGGGTTTTTCCCGGGATATTCTCCTTCCTCAGGGAAAACTGGCAAAAAGACCCTGCAGGCATATTCGGTGTATTTACCGGGATCACCGCCAGGCTCGACAGCCTGCTCAGGGAAAAGGCAGGCAGCCAGGGGAGCGATATTGTAAACACCCCTTTCTTTGTAGATTTTGAGTCGCTCTATTATTTTGCAAGGATATTCCGTCAGATGGAAAACTTCATGGAGCGCTTTCCATTTATTTCCACACTAAGGATACTGCACCGGCTTACAAGGCATGCTGGTGCCGAAACCAGGCTTTCCTTCTCAGGAGAACCACTAAAGGGGCTGCAGGTGATGGGTATGCTGGAAACCCGCAGCCTTGACTTTAAAAACATCATTCTGCTTTCGGTAAACGAGGATATACTTCCCAAAAAGAAAAGCAGTAACTCGATGATCCCATACGAAGTAAGGAAGAGCTTCGGGCTCAGGCTATACCACGACCAGGATGCCATCTATTCATACCATTTTTACCGTCTGCTGCAGAGGGCAGAAAATATTTACCTGGTCTATAACACCCAGGCACAGGATATAGGCAGCAACGAGAAGAGCCGCTTTATTACCCAGCTGCAGTATGAGCTCCAGTCTTTCAGCCCGGCCACAGATATCAGGGAGGAGATCATTCCCCTTAAGCCACCTGCCGGTCAGAAAGAGGAGGGTATTATCATCCCCAAAACGGATGACATCTTAGAAAAGCTATACAAGGCAGCACAAAGGGGATTCTCTCCCTCTGCACTCAGCACCTATATAAACTGCCCGCTGCAGTTCTATTTTGAGAGGGTGCTGCGAATAGAAGAGTCCGAAGATGTGGAGGAGACCATGGAGGCAAGGACCATCGGCACAATAGTGCACGGGGTTATGGAAGACCTTTACAGGCCTTTTGCAGGCGGGGTCATAGTGGCTGATGATATAGACAGCATGTCAGGGCATCTCGGCACCGCCCTTGAAAAGCGATTCGAACAGGAGTATGCAGGCGGCAACATCGCATATGGCAAGAACTACCTGTTGTCGAAGCTTACCAGAAGATATATAGAGAATATACTCAAGGAAGAAAAAAGAATGCTCTTAAGGTGGGCAGGTGAAGGCAGGGCCTTACAAATACTCGGGCTGGAAAGCTTCCTGAGGGCAAGTATGACTGTCAGCACCGCTGAAGGAAACAAAAGTGTTGTCATACACGGCAAGGCCGACAGGATTGATATGCTTGGGGGTGTGACAAGGGTGATAGACTACAAGACAGGAAAGGTTGAGGGCTCCGCACTCTCTTTCAATGAATGGGGGGCACCATTTGAAAACAGCGAAAAAGCAAAAAACTTCCAGCTGCTGTGCTACGCATGGCTCTACCACAAGAACCATCCGGAAGCGGCCTCTGTTGAACCTGGCATAATATCGACCAGGCAGGCGGGCAGAGGTTTGCAGACCATGAAATTTCCGGGAGGAAAAGGAGCGCTCGGACCTGCAGAACTGCAAAATACAGAACAGGAGCTTTCCTCACTTATATCCGTAATAATGGACCCTGATATCCCGTTTGAGCAGTGCATGGAAGAGAAAAACTGCACCTACTGCCCCTTTACCAATGTATGCAATAGATTTGTATCTAAAAAGAGCTGATCTTTTTACGGGCCTCCGACAATGCCCTGTCAAGCCCTGAGGGATCTTTACCACCGGATGTTGCGAAGAAAGGCTGTCCGCCGCCGCCACCACCGATATGGGACGCCAGCTCCCTGACAAGGTTGCCCGCATGCAGTCCCTTTTCCCTGACCAGCTCTTCGGCTATCATAATCGTAATACCAGCCTTGCCACCGGTGTGATGGGCAATTACAAGGAAGAGCCTTTCAACTTCTCCCTTAAGCCGGAATGCTATATCCTTTACCGACCCCGGATCCATCTCCAGTTTGCCTGAAACAAAATTTATCCCTTCAATATACTCTGCCGAGGCTGCCATCCGCTCTGCCACCTGGCCAAGCTGCATCTGCCGCATGGCGCTGATCTCCTTTTTCATATCCTCGTTCTGATCTAACAGCTGGCCGAGAGCCTTAAAGCTGTCTTTCGGGTGCTTCAGCATTGCCTTCAGCTTTTCAAGCTCATCAAGGCGTTCCCGGATAAACTCCTCGGCCGCCCTGCCGGTAACAGCTTCTACCCTTCGTATTCCAGCAGCAATGGCCCCCTCCGAGACTATAGCAAACAGGCCAATCTGTCCGGTAGCCTGCACATGGGTGCCCCCGCAAAGCTCTGTTGAGAAATCGCTGCCAAATGATACCACCCTCACCTTTTCACCGTACTTCTCTCCGAAAAGCGCTGTGGCACCCATCTGACCTGCCTCCTCCATACTCAGGCCGCGATGCTCCTCCATTGAGATGTTCTGTCGTATCTTTTCGTTTACCAGCTGCTCAACAGCCCTTATCTCTTTGTCTGTCATCTTGCCGAAATGAGAAAAGTCAAAACGCAGCCTGCGGTCATCCACCAGTGACCCCTTCTGCTGTACATGGCTCCCCAGTACGCTTTTCAGAGCTGAATGCAGAAGATGGGTAGCAGTGTGGTTGTTCTCGGTAAGCCTGCGTTTATTGCTGTCCACAACTGCTTTTACACTGCCGGGCCATTTATCAGGTATACGGGGCATTACATGTATTGTGAGGTTGTTCTCCTTCAGCGTATCGGTCACCTCATACCGGCGGCCATCCGCCTCAAGCCATCCGCGGTCGCCGATCTGGCCCCCGGATTCTGCATAGAAAGGTGTTCTGTCCAGGACCACCTGATAAACCGTCTTGCCGCGGCTTCCCGCCTTTCGGTATTTAACGGGGGTTACATCTGCCTTAAGCTCTTCATACCCTAAAAACCGGGTATCCTCCCCCGTGGGGTTGAGTTCTGTCCAGTCGTAAGTATCCGTTTCAGCTGCAGCACGGCTGCGTGACTTCTGTTCCTGCATACCTTTCTCAAACCCCTTCATATCAACCTCTAGCCCCTTTTCACGGGCCATCAGCATGGTAAGGTCGACCGGGAACCCGTAAGTGTCAAAGAGCTCAAATGCGAATTTTCCGTCAATCACCTTGTCTTTAAGCGACCCGGCATGCTGTTCAAACTTCTGTATGCCGGTTTCAAGGGTACGCAGAAAAGTCTGCTCCTCCTCTGCTATCACCTTGCCGATAAGCTCCTGCTGAGCCTTCAGCCCGGGAAATGCATCCCCCATATGGTCAACAAGCACCGGCACCAGGCTGCTTACAAAAGGTTCACGGAAGCCAAGAAAGGTGTATCCGTACCTTATGGCCCTTCTCAATATGCGCCTTATCACATAGCCTGCCTTGTTGTTTGAAGGCAGCTCCCCGTCAGCTATGGCAAAGGACACTGCGCGCAGGTGGTCGGCAATAACCCTCATGGCAATACTGGCATCCCCTCCTTTAGTGTATTCAATGCCGGAGAGCTGCTCCAGGGTTTTAATATAGGGCAGGAAAACATCTGTATCATAGTTCGAGGTTTTTCCCTGGAGTACCATACACAGCCGCTCCAGCCCCATTCCGGTGTCAACGTGCTTTGCCGGAAGATTCTTAAGGCTGCCGTCCGACATGCGGCTGAACTCAATGAATACCAGGTTCCATATCTCGATCACATGGGGATGATCCCGGTTTACAAGCCTGGCCCCGTCAAGCTTGCGCCGCTCACTATCGCTGCGAATATCTATGTGTATCTCCGAGCACGGGCCGCAGGGGCCCGTATCTCCCATTTCCCAGAAATTATCCTTTTTGGGCCCGTACAGTATCCTGTCTTCGTCAAGGAAGGGCTTCCAAAGATTATAAGCCTCATTGTCCGCCCCCAGGCCTTCTTCTGGCGAGCCTTCAAAAACAGTTGCATAGAGGCGGTCCCTGTCTATTTTGTAAACTTCTGTAAGAAGCTCCCAGGCCCATGCTATCGCCTTATTTTTGAAATAATCCCCGAAACTCCAGTTCCCGAGCATCTCGAACATGGTATGGTGGTAGGTGTCGTGACCAACCTCCTCTAAGTCATTGTGCTTGCCCGAAACCCGAAGGCACTTCTGGGAGTTTACCACACGCTTGTCGGAGGCTGCTGAATTCCCCAGGAAGATATCCTTGAACTGGTTCATTCCCGCATTTGTGAACATCAGTGTGGGATCATTCTTAACCACCATGGGGGCAGAGGGATACACACTGTGCCCTTTTTCCTTAAAAAAATCCAGAAAAGTCGCCCGAACCTGCGAAGCATTCATTATATATAATATTTTTTATTGTTTTTTTTTTATTATTAAGTGGTAAAGTTACATGATTTTAATTAGCTTTGTACCACGGTGTAGTGATTGCAAAGTTATTGATTTATTTCAAAAGCCTTTTTGAAGAAAATCTTACTGGATTAATATACAGGAAAATCAAAATATGGGAAATGTGCATTACAGATTCAATACCAAGTCTCTGGCGGTAGAACGTGTCAAAAGGACTTTCAGAGACAAATTGATGGTATTTGTACGCTACCTTTTAGCCGGCCTGATTTTCTCTGTGATAGTTCTGATAATTGGATTTACCTTCTTTGACTCTCCCAAGGAGAGAATGATGCGCAGGGAAATTGATCAGTTCAGGGTACAATACCAGATAATGAACGACAGGCTTGCAGTGCTGGAGAATGTCCTGACTGACGTACAGGACAGGGATGACCAGATATACCGTGTGATATTCGAAGCAGAGCCTATTCCAAGAACAATTAGGGAAGCGGCCTTTGGAGGTACCGACAGGTACCAGCACCTTGCCGGATACCAGAACAGCGAGCTTATGTCGCGAACATTGCAGCGGATTGATCAGCTTGCAAGCCAGCTTTACATACAGTCAAAATCGTATGACGAAGTCTTCGAGATGGCCCTGAACAAGGCAGAGATGCTCTCGTCAATACCTGCTATCGTTCCTGTATCAGAGGGTACAAACCGCCTGATGTCGGGCTACGGTATGAGGATCCACCCTGTTTACAAAACGATGAGGATGCATCACGGAGTTGACTTCACCGCTCCCGTAGGTACCCCCATATATGCCACAGGCAACGGGGTAGTGATAAGGGCCGAGAGGAACAACCACGGTTACGGCCTTATGGTTGAGATAGACCATGGTTACGGTTACATTACCAGGTACGCACATATGAGTGATTTTGAAGTCAGGCGCGGACAGGAGGTAAAAAGGGGTGAAGTAATCGGAAAGGTAGGTAATACCGGTACATCCACGGCCCCCCATCTTCACTACGAGGTGCTCCGCAACGACAGGTCGGTCAACCCTGTTCAGTATTTCTATAATGACCTGACACCCGAGGAGTTTGAGATAATTATTGAACGTGCCTCCAGGGTAAACCAGTCGCTTTCATAAAATCTGAAACTATTTTCTTATTTTTACCGGTCAAATACCGGTAAGATGAGCAAAACAGGCGCACAAACAGGTAAAATCTACTATTCCATAGGGGAAGTGGCCTCGATGTTCGGGGTAAATACTTCCCTTATTCGTTTCTGGGAAAAGGAGTTCGATATTATACGCCCCCACAAGAACAAAAAGGGGAACCGGCTATTTACCCAAAAAGACGTCGACAACTTCCACATCATCTACCACCTGGTAAAAGAGAGAGGATACACCCTTAAGGGTGCCAGGGAGAAGCTCAGGAAAAACCCTGATGAAACCGCCAGAGACATAGAAATACTCAAGAACATAAAGAACATAAAGGAGTTCCTTCTGGAACTCAAGTCGAAGCTATAGTAACGGGGGGCTGCCCCAGGTTAAAACCTCATTTTGAAAAATAAAAAATATGGTAGCTGCATTAAAGAAGAAACTAAATGAGTCTAAAACTGCCAGATGGGTAGTGCTGGTTGTGGCAAGCTTTGCCATGGCCACCAACTATTATTTTTATGACGCCCTGGCACCCCTGGCCGACCTTATCCGCATGAACCTTGGGTTCAGTTCAACGGAATACGGGTTCTTTATCTCTGCCTATTCCATACCAAATGTATTCCTTGCCATGGCAGTGCTTGGCGGGATAATCCTCGACAGGATAGGAATACGGATAACCGGCTTTTCATTCATTTTCCTGATGGCCATCGGAGGTACGATAACCGCCTACGGCGCCTCTGATTCATTCCTGAGCGGCGGCTTCGGTTACAGTTTCATGAACTCCTTTCTGACATCCTATTCGCCGGCACTTAAGATGATGTCGCTGGGGTTCTTTGTGTTCGGACTCGGAGCCGAGACAAGTATTGT
Organism: Bacteroidales bacterium; assembly: GCA_007134525.1. GTDB lineage: Bacteria > Bacteroidota > Bacteroidia > Bacteroidales > UBA7960 > PUPG01. The sequence continues at coordinate 14,029 of SLKR01000034.1, forward strand.
GGTTTTGTCGAAGGTGATAGTAAAATGGTTCAAGGGTAAGGAGCTGGCACTTGCACTGGGCCTTAACCTGGCAATAGGCCGTCTGGGGGCGGCACTCGCGTTTACGCTTTCGCCCAGGCTCATCTATCCCGAGTGGACCACCGCCATATGGTTCGGGGCAATAGTTTTGTGGCTCGGCCTTGTGGCATTTTTGTTCTACATGATAATGGACATAAGACTCGACCGCCAGGTGGAGATCGACCTAAAGGACCCGGAAGACGATTTCAGGTGGAAAGACCTCAGGGATTTGGTCACCAACCGCTCGGTGATATATATAACAATGCTTTGCGTTACCTTCTATTCGGCTGTGTTCCCCTTCCTGAAGTTCGCGCCCGATCTGCTTATGAACAAGTTCTCCATGCCAAGGGCCCTTGCCGGGGATGTGACCTCATACCTTATGTACGGTACCATATTGCTTACCCCTTTGTTCGGCTGGGTGGCCGACAATAAGGGCAAAAGCGCGACCCTTATGTACCTGGGCTCGGCACTGCTAATAGTAGCACACCTTATGTTCGCAAAAACCTATATAGAACCGCGCATCCCAATAGTACTGCTTGGCATTGCCTTTTCACTGGTGCCGGCAGCAATGTGGCCCGCGGTGACGAAGATCGTAAGGCAGAGCAAACTTGGTACGGCATACGGATTTATGTTCTCAGTGCAGAATATAGGGCTATGGATATTCCCGATACTTATCGGGCTGGTAATAGATTCTTCCAACCCGTTTTACCGTACGGAGATATCTGCCGGTGAGTTCACAAATGTGCAGCAGGACGAACTCAGGTATACGGGCAGGTATATCGACCGCAAGGGCGAGCCAAATGCCAATATGGCCATAAACATCAACACATCGGTTTTCGACAGCAACATAAGCGGGGATATAATCTGGAGGGAAGTTCATATGGTCGAAACAGATCATGATGGCCGGTTTGAGATAGAGTTCGGACTGGGGGATGTTATTTCCGATGTGGAATTCGGCCAGCTTCAACCCGGCATAGATTACCATGCCGAGCTGATGGTAAGCAGGCGGCAGCAGGACGTCATGCTCTATTCAGGTCCCTTCAGCTCAGATGCTGAGGGCTATTTCAGGGCCGAAGCTGAAACCACACACCAGGAAATGTTTTCCGGAACCCTGAGGGGAACCCTGAGCCTGTTTGACAACGATTCAGGAAATATGGTATGGCAGGAAAGGGCGAGGTTCTATGTAGAGGACGACGGAAGCTTTGAGATCCTGATGGGCTACGGACGGCTGGTATATGCAAACCGCACATATTTCGGTCTCGACAGAGGCAGCAGGGAAGCCGAGGTTATAAAGCCGCTGGATTATACCAATGCCATGCTGGTGTTCTCCCTGCTTGGTTTCGTGGGTCTGATATTCGCCTTCCTGCTCAAGCGCGAAGACAAAACATCAGGCTACGGCCTGGAGCTTCCGAATAAGGATATTGATTAACCAGCATGATAGTAGTTACAGGAGCAGCAGGCTTTATTGGCAGTTGCCTTGCAGGCGGGCTGAACCAGGCAGGCTTTGATGACCTGGTACTGGCGGATGATTTCAGCAGGCAGGAAAAGCAGATGAACCTGGAAGGCAAGCGCTATGCGTGTAAAATTGGCAGGGATGACATTTTTAACTGGTTAAAGGAGAACCACCGGAGGGTATCATTCATCTTCCACATGGGCGCCAGGACAGATACTGCCGAAAAAGATACTGCAATATTCAACAGGCTTAATCTGAACTACTCAAAACGCCTCTGGAGGATCTGTTCAGAATATGAACTACCGCTTGTTTACGCATCCTCAGCTGCCACATACGGAAGCGGTGAACTGGGATATAACGACGACCACAGGCTTATACCCGGGCTTCAGCCACTTAACCCTTACGGCATCAGCAAGCAGCTTTTCGATATATGGGCGCTGGAACAGGGTCATGCACCCCCTCTATGGGCAGGCCTTAAGTTTTTTAACGTTTACGGGCCCAATGAATACCATAAGGACAGGATGGCATCAGCCATAATGCATCTTTATAAACAGATCAGTGAAGGAGGCGGGGTCAGACTATTCCGCAGCCACCGGGAGGGTATCGAAGACGGGGAGCAGCAAAGGGATTTTGTCTATGTCAGGGATATTATTCAGGTCTGTCTGTTTTTAATGGAAAAAAGGCCGGAAAGCGGCATTTACAACGTTGGCACAGGCCGGGCCAGGACATTCAGGGATCTTGCCCTGGCAACATTCAGGGCGATGGGAAGGGAGGCGGTGATCAGTTTTGTTGACACCCCGGAATCCATCCGTGGCAACTACCAGTATTATACCCGGGCAGAAATTTCAAAGCTGCGCTCTGCCGGTTACAGCAAAGAGTTTTTCAGTCTTGAGGAAGGGGTTTACGACTACGTGAACAACTACCTGAGTAAGTCAAGCTATCTGTGATGCCCGTGAGAGATTCCTTGTTCTGCCACATACTCTTTCAGCTCCGGAAAGAAGGCCCGGAATTCCGATCCGAACTCCTCATAGTTTTGCAATAGCTCATCCACAGCGGTTTCCATTTTGCTGTCAAAGGGAGTGCGCCTGGCCATGCCCCCGAAATTATGGCTGAGCATTTCGGGATCTGCATAATTGACCAGCCAGTTGTTATCTATCATAAATGGCAGTATATACCGGGCGCGTTCCGGAAGTATGTCCATGCTGCTGCTGAGTATGCCGTATGCCCTGCCTACGTATTCACCAAGATCATAATCAGAGTACTGTTGCCAGTTTTTTGCAAGGAAGTGGTCGTAATACATGTCAACCACAACACCCGAATAGAGCCTGTATTTCCCCCTCAGCCTTGCCTTGCTCTGCCTAACAACCGGATGTGCGTCGGTATAATCGTCTATTTTCCGGTGCAGCTTAATACCTTCTACTATTCCGGATCTGTATCCGTTTATCTGCCTTCCCTTGACCATATCGGCAATGAAGTTGCCGATGATGATATCATCGTCATTGCCCGAGAGATATAAGTGCGCCAGAAAATTCATATCAATCCCAGATCATATCGTATTTGCAGAGTACAATATTACAACAAAGTTTTTTAGATTTGTAGCTTTATGTATTACTTAACAATTATAAAAATATACTCATGCACAAGTTATTACTTCTGGGCGATGAAGCCATTGCCCAGGCGGGAATAGATGCGGGCATGTCAGGGATATTCGCTTATCCCGGCACGCCCTCCACAGAAATTAACGAGTTCGTTCATGCCTCCGGTGAGGCAAAGGAAAAGGGTATTGTTGCCAGGTGGTCGGCAAACGAAAAAACAGCCGCCGAAGCAGCACTGGGGATGTCGTATGCAGGGAAGCGCACCATGACGTGCATGAAGCATGTCGGGCTGAATGTGGCTGCAGATGTTTTCCTGAATGCATCAATCACGGGCACGGGAGGCGGACTTTTGTTTGTAGTTGCCGACGACCCCTCGATGCACTCTTCGCAGAACGAACAGGACTCAAGGGTTTATGGTAAGTTTGCCATGATACCCATACTGGAACCTTCCAACCAGCAGGAGGCATATGACATGGTGCACCTGGGCTTTGAAATATCCGAGAAGTTCAGTGTGCCGGTAATGCTGAGGATCACCACCAGGCTGGCCCACTCACGTTCAGGTGTGGTAAGGAAAGATAGCAGGGAGCAAAATAAGCTGAAACTCCCCTCTGATATGAAACAGTTCATTTTGCTGCCGGCACTTGCCCGCAAAAAGTATCAGAAGCTAATCGACAACCAGGATGCCTTCCAGAGCCTGTCAGAAAAGTCGGATTACAACACCTATACTCCGGGCAGGGACCACTCAATGGGGGTTGTGGCATGCGGGCTAGCATACAACTACCTGATGGACAACTATCAGGGAAGGGATGTGCCTTACCCTGTGGTTAAGGTTTCTCAGTATCCCCTGCCCTACAACAACATCAGGAAGCTTTATGATGAATGTGACAGTATCCTTGTCATTGAGGAGGGTTACCCCGTTGTGGAAGAGATGCTAAGGGGTTTTATCGGTGACGGTAAACAGGTATTGGGAAGGCTGGACGGCACCCTTCCCAGGACAGGTGAACTTAGCCCGAACATTGTTGGCGCGGCCCTGGGCTTCCCGGAAGGAGAGATAAGAGAAGTGCCCTCTCTGGTGGCAAAGAGACCACCATCGCTCTGTAAGGGCTGTCCGCATATCGATTCCTTCCTGGGGCTGAACGAGGCCATGGAGGAATATGGGAAAGGAAAGGTGTTTTCCGACATAGGCTGCTATACACTTGCCGCCCTGCCACCCTATGAGTCTATAAACAGCTGCGTTGACATGGGCGCATCGATAACAATGGCAAAGGGCGCGGCTGATGCAGGGCTGAAGCCGGCAGTTGCAGTTATCGGTGATTCAACCTTCACCCACTCGGGAATAACCGGTTTGCTTGATGCTGTCAACGACAAATCAAACATAACAGTGGTTATACTCGACAATGCCACCACCGGCATGACGGGCGGGCAGCCTTCGGCAGCTCTCGGCAAAATAGAGGGCATATGCAGGGGCGTAGGCGTTGAAAACGAGCATATAAGGGTTATCAAGCCACTTCCGAAAAGGCACGAAGAGAACACACGGGTATTCAGGGAGGAACTGGCCTACGAAGGGGTATCGGTCATCATACCGAGACGGGAGTGCATCCAGACACTCAACAAAAGAATGCGGCAGAAATTCAGTGAGAAAACAAAAAAAGCTGATAAATAATGAAGAACGATATAATACTCGCCGGGGTCGGCGGCCAGGGAATCCTTTCAATTGCAGCAATAATAGGTTATGCAGCCGTAGAATCGGGGCTGTACCTGAAACAGGCAGAGGTACACGGCATGAGCCAGAGGGGAGGCGATGTACAATCGCACCTGAGGCTTTCATCAGAAGAGATCTTCTCCGACCTTATCCCAATGGGTAAGGCAGATATGATAATATCGGTAGAGCCCATGGAGTCACTGAGGTACCTGCCTTACCTCAGCCCTGACGGCTGGCTGATAACAAATACGGAAACTTTTATCAATATACCTGACTATCCCGAAAAAGAGGAGGTGATAAAAGAGGTCAGAAAGCTGACCAATCATGTTGCCCTTAATGCCGGCCGGATAGCCCTGGACATAGGAAACAAAAAGGCTGCAAATGTCGTTGTACTGGGGGCGGCCTCACCATTTATAGACATACCGTTTGAGAAGCTGGAGAATGCCGTAAGCCGGCTCTTCGGCAAAAAAGGCAGAGAAGTTGCCGGGCTTAACCTTGAAGCCCTCAGGGCAGGACGCAGAATTGCAAAAAACGATACAGGAAAATAAATAAAAAAACAGGCTATGATAAGCAATAACTTTATAGAAAGACACAACGGGATCAGGAAGGATGATGAGAAGAAAATGCTGAAGAAAATTGGTGTGGCCTCTGCCGGCAAGCTGATTGACCAGACCATTCCGCCAAGCATAAGGCTTAAGAAAGACCTTGATATTCCTGACGGCCTCAATGAGTATGAGTATATAAACCACCTTAAGGAGCTGGGCGGCAAAAACAAGATATACAAGAGCTACATCGGCATGGGCTATTACAATACCATCATGCCGGGGGTGATACAGCGGAATATCCTTGAGAACCCCGGATGGTACACCTCGTATACACCATACCAGGCTGAGATATCCCAGGGACGACTGGAGGCACTGCTGAACTTTCAGACAGTGATCTCCGACCTTACGGGCCTGGAGATAGCGAACGCATCCCTTCTGGATGAGGCTACAGCAGCGGCCGAGGCAATGATAATGCTCTTCAATGCCAGGCCGAGGGAGGCCGTAAAGAATGAGGTAAATAAGTTCTTTGTATCTGCCAGGATGTTCCCACAGACCATAGACGTTCTAAAAAACAGGGCCATGCCACTGGGTATTGAACTGGTTATAGATAACCACCACCAGGTTGAACCCGACGACACTTTCTTCGGTGCAATACTGCAGTTTCCCGACCAGTTCGGGTCAGTAAACGATTATACCGGTTTTGTTCAAAAAGCGAAGGAGAATGGAGTGCGCCTTGCAGTTGCAGCAGACCTTCTCAGCCTGACAATGCTGACCCCGCCCGGTGAATGGGGGGCGGATGTGGTAGTTGGCAGTGCACAGAGGTTTGGCGTGCCGATGGGATACGGAGGCCCTCATGCAGGGTACTTTGCCACAAAAGAGGAGTTCAAAAGGAATGTACCGGGGCGGATAATCGGCGTTTCAGTCGACAAAAACGGTGACTATGCCCTCAGGATGGCCCTGCAGACCCGCGAACAGCACATTAAGCGCGAGAGGGCCACATCGAATATCTGCACGGCGCAGGCACTTCTGGCCTCCATTGCTGCAATGTATGCGGTATACCACGGGCCGGAGGGGCTCAGGAAAATTGCCCGCCATATAAACATCCTCACGGGTGTCCTTTCCCGGGAAATTGAAAAATACGGCTACAGCCAGCTCAACAGATACTATTTTGACACCCTGCTTATTCAGCTGCCTGAAAGCGTATTCTCAGACAGCATCAGCCAGATGGCGCTGGAGGAGAAGATGAACTTCCGCATCATTGACGACAAACATTTAGGGATAAGCCTTGACGAAACCACTTCACTTAAAGATGTCAATAATATTCTTGAGGTGTTCGCAAAGGCCAATGCCAGGGAGTTTGGTGAGTTCGTGTGCGACCCTGCAGAGTGCAAAAAGATAACTACTATTCCCTCCGGCTTCGAAAGGGAAAGCCCCTATTTGAAGCAGTCGTGCTTCAACTCTTACCATTCGGAAACAGAGATGATGCGCTATCTGAAAAAGCTGGAGAACCGCGACCTCGCCCTTAACCGCACTATGATCCCCCTTGGCTCCTGCACAATGAAGCTCAATGCCGCGGCAGAGCTCTTTGCACTGAGCTGGCCTGAGTTTGCAAATCTGCACCCGTTTGTGCCCGACGACCAGGCGGCGGGATACCACGAACTGATACGCCGGCTTGAACGCGATCTGTGCGAGATCACCGGATTTGCAGGCTTTTCTTTCATGCCCAACTCAGGCGCTTCAGGAGAGTATACCGGCCTGATGGTGATAAGGGCATATCATGAAAGCCGGGGCGAGGGACACAGGGATGTTACCCTTATACCCTCCTCCGCACATGGGACCAACCCTGCCAGCGCAGTAATGGCCGGCACCAGGGTTGTTGTGGTGAAGTGTGATGAAAACGGCAATATCGACATCGGCGACCTCCGCCAAAAGGCAGAGAAGCACAGCAGGGACCTGGCCGCAATAATGGTCACCTACCCTTCCACTCACGGTGTATTTGAGGAGGATATCCTGGAGGTAACCGGGATCATCCATGAACACGGCGGGCAGGTGTACATGGACGGCGCAAACCTGAATGCACAGGTCGGTTACACAAACCCTGCTATCTGCGGGGCCGACGTATGCCACCTTAACCTGCACAAGACATTCGCCATACCCCACGGGGGAGGCGGACCGGGAGTCGGACCCATTGGCGTTGCAGAGCACCTTATCCCCTTTTTGCCAAACCACCCGCTAAAGAAAACAGGAGGGGACCAGGGCATCCACGCCATTTCAGCCTCACCCTTCGGCAGTGCCTTCATACTGCCTATTACCTACGGCTACATTAAACTCCTGGGTGGTAAGGGCCTTAAGGAGGCTACCAGGATAGCCATACTGAGCACCAATTATATCAAGGCCTCTCTCGAGGGTCATTACAAGGTTCTATATACCGGGAAAAACGGGTGGTCGGCCCACGAGATGATCCTCGACTGCAATCCTTTCAAGAGGAGTGTGCAGATAGATGCCATAGATATTGCAAAACGGCTTATGGATTATGGCTTTCACGCCCCGACGGTGGCATTCCCGGTACCAGGAACCCTTATGGTGGAACCCACGGAGAGCGAACCACTCTCTGAGCTGGACCGCTTTATTGAGGCAATGACTGAGATACGCGGGGAGATAAAGGAGGTAGAGGAAGGAAAAGCCGACAAGGATAACAATGTGATTAAGAATGCGCCCCACACCGCTGCCATGGCAGCCGGAGACAAGTGGGACAAACCCTACAGCAGGGAAAAGGCGGTATTTCCGATGCCATGGTCGGCAGAGATTAAATACTTCCCGCCCGTAACCCGTATTGACGACGCTTACGGCGACCGCAACCTGGTTTGCACCTGCGAGCCAATAGAGAGTTACGCACAGACCGAGGTTTAAAGGCAAAGGGGCCGGTATATTTATGTTTTTTTTGTATCCGGCCTGCATATTAATTTGTATATTTGCGTTTTAAACCAGTGTTTTATGTCAATTCCCGAAAAACTGACTTTCCGGACACTTCTGGAAAACAGTTCATCAAAGTATAGTGACAGGCCCGCCCTGGGATTTGTAGGCAGCGAACCCCTTACGTACTCTGATGTATACAAAAGCGCCTCAAGGCTGATGCTGACCCTGTCGGCATACGGCATCCGTAAGGGTGACCGGGTTGCCCTTCTGGCCCAGAACATGCCCAACTGGGGAGTCTCATACCTTGCGGTTACCGCCATGGGGGCTGTAGTGGTACCGATACTGATTGATTTTACCGAAGCGGAAATCGCCAGGATACTCGAGCATAGCGGTGCAAAAACGATAATTGTCTCTGAAAAGCAGACATACAAGCTAAAAACATCTCTCCCGCCAAGCCTTAAATCGGCTTTGCTTATGGATGACCTCGAAGAGATCAGCCTGGGCAGTTTGGAGATGTCGGGTAAGGCCGTAAAGTCACCGCTCAGATCAAAGGAGAGCAGCAACAAGATGCCGGAAGCACCGGGTGAATACGACCTCGCTGCAATACTCTACACATCGGGAACTACCGGAAACCCGAAGGGCGTTATGCTCAGCCATATGAACATACTGTCGAACGCGGTAAACACACTGGGTATCCAGAATGTTGTTTCCGGCGACAGGCTGTTGTCGGTACTCCCGCTGCCACATACCTATGAGTGCACTATCGGCTTTGTTATCCCGTTTATGACGGGGGCTTCTGTCAGATACCTGGACAAGCCGCCCACGCCGACAGTCCTTTTGCCTGCAATGGAAGAGGTAAAGCCTACGATGATGCTCACGGTGCCGCTGATAATCGAAAAGGTTTACCGCAACAGGGTGCTTCCCAAACTAACATCCGGCGGGATTATGAGGGTTCTGACAAAGGCAGGCCCTGTACGGAAGCTGTTACACAAAATAGCCGGGAAAAAGATATACAAGGCCTTCGGTGGCCATCTGCACTTCTTCGGCATAGGTGGATCCAAGCTTGATGCTGCCACAGAGCTCTTTCTGCGGGATGCCGGCTTCCCTTACGCTATCGGCTACGGACTCACCGAAACCTCACCCCTGCTGGCAGGTTGCGGCCCCAAGGTGACCAAATACCAGTCAACAGGTTATTCACTGCCAAACCAGCAGATACGAATCCAAAGTCCGGACCCAAAAACCGGAGAGGGCGAGATCGTTGCCAGGGGGCCGAATATAATGCTCGGCTATTACAAGGATCCGGAGATGACAAAGACGGTCTTTACCGAAGATGGCTGGTTCAAAACAGGTGACCTGGGCTACATTGACAATGACGGCTACCTGTTCATAAGGGGCCGCATCAAAAACATCATAATCAGCTCTACGGGAGAAAACATCTATCCCGAGGACATAGAGGCAGAGATCAACAGGGAGCACCATGTTCTGGAGTCGCTGGTTTATGAGATGAAGGGAAAACTTGTAGCAAAGATACACCTCAACTATGAAGAGTTAGACAAAAGATATCAGGAGATGAGGGAGTCGGCCGGACATAGTTACCAGGACCTTAAGGAGAGCGCAGGTAATATGTATGAACATATGCAGCATAAGGCAAAGGCCCGCCTGAACGAGATACAGCAGAGGGTTAATTCACGGCTCAACCGTTTCTCAAAACTCACCTTTGTCGAAGAGCAGCTTGAGCCTTTCGAGAAAACACCCACGAAAAAGATAAAGCGGTTCCTGTACTTCGACAAGAAAAAGGATAATAAATAATAAGCTCCCTGCCTCAGAGTATGGAATATGCCACGGCGACACCAACTGTAACCACCGAGGCCATCACCATCAGCTTTATAAGGATATTCAGGCTCGGCCCGGAGGTGTCCTTGAAGGGGTCGCCAACTGTGTCGCCCGTGATAGCAGACTTATGGCTGGCTGAACCCTTTCCCCCGAAGTTACCCTCTTCGATATACTTTTTGGCATTATCCCAGGCACCCCCGGAATTTGCCATGAAAATCGCCAGGGCGAACCCGCTCGATATCGTGCCAAGAAGGAGTCCGGATATTCCGGGCACACCAAATATCAGGCCCACGACCACGGGTATCAGCAAGGCAATAAGTGAGGGCAAAAGCATCTCATGCTGTGCACCCCTGGTGGAGATCTGAACGCAGCGGGCATAATCAGGCTCTTCCGTACCTTCAATAATTCCGGGCATCATCCTGAACTGCCTCCGGACCTCATCCACCATCTTCTGGGCAGCCCTTCCCACAGCATTCATCGTCAGTCCGCTGAAAAGGTAAACTGCCATAACTCCCAGCAGAATGCCTGCAATCACCTTGGGATTCATAAGGTGTACTTCATAGTGGACCACAAAGTCAATAAATCTGGCTTCTGAAGCTTTTGTGCCCGCTATCAGCTCATCAGGCCTGTCGAGGATCTTAACAAACATCATCTTTACCTCCTCAAAATATGATGCAAGAAGTGCCAGGGCAGTTAGTGCGGCCGAACCAATGGCAAAACCCTTACCTGTTGCTGCGGTTGTATTGCCAAGTGCATCAAGTGCATCCGTGCGCCGGCGAACCTCCTCCCCGAGTCCGCTCATCTCGGCATTGCCGCCGGCATTGTCGGCAATCGGGCCGTAAGCGTCTGTTGCAAGGGTAATACCCAGTGTTGACAGCATTCCTACTGCCGCAATGCCTATCCCGTAAAGACCGTAATTAAGGGAGTCGACCGCAAAACTAAAGCCGGTGGCAAATAAAAAGGCCATCGTTATAGCCACAACTATTATAAACAAAGGCAAAGATGCCGACAGTAAGCCGTTGCCTACCCCGCTGATAATCAGGGTTGCAGTACCGGTCTGGCTCGACTCGGCTATCTTTTGGGTGGGGCGGTAGGCCGATGCCGTAAAGTACTCTGTCGACTGCCCTATTGCGATACCGGCTAGCAGGCCGGTAACGATGGAGCCCCACAGCCCCAGGTAGTTGGGCATATTCAGAAAGTACAGTACCAGAAAGGATGCTATCACGATAAGAAATGCACTCAGGTTCACTCCGAAACCCAGTGACCTCAGCAATTGTTTCTGATTGGCACCCTCCCTGGTCCTTACCATAAACACGCCAAAAATTGAAAGTATGGTGCCTATTGACGCAATTAACATGGGCGCAATAACGGCATTGAACTGGGCACTGCTTTCATAGCCAATGAAGGCGGCTGCTCCCAGCAGGGCAGTTGCCAGGATAGAAGCGGCAAACGACTCGAAAAGGTCGGCTCCCATGCCTGCCACATCTCCCACATTATCTCCCACATTATCGGCAATAGTGGCCGGATTGCGGGGATCATCCTCGGGTATGCCCTCCTCCATCTTGCCAACAAGGTCGGCACCAACATCGGCCGCCTTGGTAAAGATACCACCACCCACACGTGCAAACAGGGCCTGGGTGGAGGCCCCCATTCCGAAAGTCAGCATGATGGCTGTAATTGTCATCAGCTTATACCCTGGCTCCATTTCAGGTATGAAAATGTTAAGCGCTATAAACCACAGCGATATGTCAAGGAGCACCAGGCCTACAACTACAAGGCCCATCACCGCACCGCTGCGGAATGCCAGGCGGAGCCCTCCGTCGAGTGATTTACGGCACGCATTTGCAACCCTTCCTGAGGCATATGTGGCTGCTTTCATGCCAAAAAAACCGGCAAGCCCTGAGAAGAAACCGCCGGTCAGAAATGCAAAGGGGACCCATTTGTTTTGGATCCCCAGGCCATAAGCCAGTATAGAAAAAATCACCGTGATTATCAAAAACACGATGATTACTACCTTGTATTGCTGCCTGAGGTATGCGGAAGCACCTCTTCGCACATGGGCAGCAATTTTCTTCATTTGGTCCGTGCCCTCATCCATTCTCATCATCTGCCGGAAAAAATAGGCGGCAAATACCAGTGCCAGGATGGAGCCTGCCGGAACTAACCAGAAAATTTCAGGCATGTTTGTTTTGGTTTTTAGTGTTAGTTATTTTGTTGTATTATTAGTGGTTGTTTCAAAAATATGAATTAATTATTTTACACCTGCACAATTTTTTAATTTTTATCGCACAAATTGCCTTAATTATCGTGAGATATCAACAAATTCAGCTGTTGGCCGTTTCATAAAAAAATGTATTTTTGTGTTTTACTTAAGGTGCCATAGCTGTTTTTGCAGGGCATTATTTCCAATGGAGGTATGCATATGAAGAAAATCAAGCTTGAAATATTGGGGATATCATACAGCCAGTCACAGTCGGGTGCATATGCACTTATTTTTGGTGAATCAGGCAAGAAGCGAAGGCTTCCCATTATAATAGGCAGCTTTGAGGCACAGGCTATTGCAATTGAACTCGAAAAAATGAAGCCCAGCCGGCCACTTACACACGATCTTTTCAAGAACTTCGCCACTACCTTTAATATTACTGTAAACGAAGTAATTATTTATAAGTTCAGTGAAGGTATCTTTTTCGCCAAACTGATCTGTTATGACGGGGTCAAGGAGGTGGAGATAGACTCCAGGACCTCAGATGCCGTAGCTATTGCAGTGAGATTCAAATGCCCTATATATACATACGAAAGCATACTTGATGCTGCCGGTATTGTAATGCAGGAAGGTGACGAGCCTCTGGATTCCGAATCCGGTACCACACGGGGTAAGCAGCCGGAAAAAAAGCAGGATTCTCCTGAGCAGTACGGCCAGATGACCCTCAAGGAACTCGAGAAAAAACTTATGGAAGCTATAGATGCCGAGGCTTATGAAAGGGCTTCAGTGATCCGTGATGAGATAAATAAAAGGAAAGCCCAAAAATAAGCAGCATGAAAAGAACCCTGCTCTTTCTTTTTGTTTTTCTGTTCATTGCGCCCGTTTTCATTGGCGCAATTGTAACATATGCAGGCCAGGACAACACCACTTTAATCCAACCAGTTGCGGCCGCAGAAGTAAGTACAGCCCAGCATTCTGCAGTTGAGGTACCAGAGTATCAGTTCAGCATTGTCACCATACTGAGAGGCTTGCTTGGAATGTTTGTGCTTATCGGTATTGCCTGGCTGTTCAGTGCCAACCGCAAGGCCATATCCTGGAGGGTTGTGGCAATAGGTCTGGCGGCGCAGGTGCTGCTTGCGGCCGGAGTGCTTCAGGTACCTCCGGTACAGTATTTCTTTGAGATCGTGGGTTCAGTGTTCGTGGTGATTCTGGATTTCACCAAGGAAGGAACGGAGTTTCTGTTCGGGGAGTTACTGGATACCGAAAAATACGGATACATTTTTGCCTTTCAGGTGCTGCCTACAATCATTTTCTTCTCGGCACTTACCAGCCTTTTGTTTTATCTCGGAATAATTCAGAAGATAGTTTACGCCATGGCCTGGCTCATGACCAAGGCAATGAAGATATCAGGTGCGGAAAGCCTGTCGGTTGCCGGAAACGTCTTTCTGGGGCAAACCGAATCTCCCCTGCTGATCAAGGAATACCTTCCTGATATGAGCCGTTCGGAGATACTGCTTGTAATGACAGGAGGTATGGCAACCCTTGCAGGCGGAGTGCTCGCAGCATATATCGGCTTCCTTGGCGGGGATGACCCGGTACAGCGGCTGGTGTTTGCACAGCACCTGCTAGCCGCTTCAATAATGGCAGCTCCAGGTGCTGTGGTAATATCAAAGATTCTTTATCCGCAGACCGAAGAGATCAGGGAAAAGGTCGAGATATCAAGGGAGGAGATAGGCGACAACGTACTTGATTCAATTACCAACGGTACCGGCCAGGGCCTCAGGCTTGCAGCAAACGTGGCTGCCATGCTCGTGGTGTTCATCGCCTTCATAGCAATGTTCAACTTCATTGTTGGCCGGATCGGTGATATTGTCAACCTCAACCCGCTGATCGCAGAAGCCACAGGCGGTCGTTATGACAGTCTGTCTTTGCAGTTCCTGCTCGGTTACACCTTTGCACCGTTAATGTGGCTTATCGGGGTTAGCCTTCCCGATATAACACTGGTAGGCAGGCTACTTGGCGAAAAAGTGATAATGACGGAGTTCATAGGATATGTCAGCCTGGCAGAACTAAAAGATGCAAATGCATTTGCCGACCCTAAATCAATTATAATGGCCACCTATATGTTGTGCGGATTTGCAAACTTTGCCAGTATAGGCATTCAGATCGGAGGTATAGGGTCCCTTGCACCGACACGCAAGGTACTGCTTTCGCAGTTCGGGATGAGGGCCCTTTTGGGAGGCACCCTGGCAGGTCTTATGAGCGCCACCATCGTAGGTATGATACTGTAACAGGATCACAAAAACCCAATAAGAAGTCATGCAGCAATACCTTGATCTTCTTGACCATGTTCTGGCAAACGGAACCATAAAAGACGACCGTACCGGTACCGGCACACTAAGTGTTTTCGGATATCAGATGCGTTTCGACCTGGAAAAGGGTTTCCCCCTGGTGACCACCAAAAAGGTACACCTCAGGTCGATAATTCACGAACTTCTGTGGTTCCTCAGGGGTGACACCAACATCGGATACCTCAACGAGAACGGAGTCAGCATATGGGATGAGTGGGCTGACCAAAATGGTGACCTCGGACCCGTTTACGGAGCCCAGTGGAGAAGCTGGCCATCCGATAAGGGAGAGATAGACCAGATAGACACACTTGTAAAGCAGATCAAGACAAACCCTGACTCCCGCAGGCTTATGGTGTGCGCCTGGAACGTGGGGCAGCTGGAAGAAATGTCACTTCCACCCTGCCACGTTCTGTTTCAGTTCTATGTAGCCGGTGGCCGGCTGTCGTGCCAGCTTTATCAGAGGAGTGCCGACGTTTTCCTGGGCGTACCGTTCAATATAGCCTCATACGCACTGCTGACAATGATGATGGCTCAGGTTTGCGGCCTGCGTCCGGGAGAGTTCATACACAGCTTTGGCGATGCACACCTCTATCTTAACCACCTTGACCAGGCAAGGCTTCAGCTCAGCCGCACACCCAGGCCCCTGCCGGAAATGACAATAAACAGGGAGGTGAAAGACATTTTCTCTTTTACATACTCCGATTTCAGGCTTTCAGGATATGACCCGCATCCCCATATCAAAGCCCCCATTGCAGTTTAACAACAATAATTTCAGTATGATACTATCCATTATAGCTGCCGTTGCCAACAATAACGTAATAGGCAGCAACAACCGCCTGGTATGGCATATTCCGGCCGACCTGAAACATTTCAAGAAAACCACCATGGGTCACACCCTGATAATGGGCAGAAGGACCTTTGAGTCGCTTGGAAAGCCCCTTAAAGGAAGGACTACCATCGTGGTTACCAGGAAAAGCGATTATGATGCCGGAGGGTGTACCGTGGCCGGATCAGTAAAGGAGGCGATCAGGATGGTAAGAAACGAGAAGGAGGTATTCATCGCCGGCGGGGCCGAGATTTACAATCAGACCATTGACCTTTACCAAACCAGGCGCATGTATATCACCAGGATATATGCGAACTTTGAAGGTGATGCATTTTTCCCGGAAATTGATCCAGGGAAATGGGAGCTGACAGATATACAGGAACATCAGCCGGACGAAAAGAACATCTACCCTTACGCCTTTATGGAGTACAGAAAAATCAGCAGTCGCAGGAAGCGATAGTTTTCAGCGACTCAGCTCTGTTTTAAGCGGTTCCTGACGGGCAGCCGGAAACAACACATTATTGAGTATCAGCCTGTAGCCCGGAGAATTGGGGTAAAGGTCCAGATCAGTCGGCGGATCGCCCACAAGGTGGCGGTAATCTTCGGGGTCATGCCCGCCAAGGAATGTGAAAGTACCCTGACCACGGCTTCCATGGATATAGCGGGCCTCATCCTTTGAACGGTTCTCCCCCAGTATGGTGACCGTTGGCTTTATAACCTCCTTGTGAAATGCTGTGGTCTGCCCCATAAAGCCCTTTACTACAGTTTCGTGGCTTTGTGTCAGCATCGTGGGTATGGGATCCCACTTTGCACTGAACTCAAAAAGTGTAAAGAAATCGGTATTCTCATTACGCCCTGTCTTGGGTACATCAATGTTGGATTTCTCATAGATTGTAGGGTCAGGCACAATGGTGAAGTTCTCAAATGCAAAACCCCTTGAATAGTCAAGCCTCTCCTGTGCGTCAGGGTCGGGCGGGGTACCGTTGTAAACCTCGTGCAGTATATCGACACCTTCAGCGGCAAGTGCTATATCAATACTTTCGGGAGCCGAGCACATTGCGAACATATAGCCTCCTCCCTCAACAAAACCTCTCACCTCCTTTGCAACGGCAAGCTTGAGATCAGATACCTGCGAATAACCCAGACGCCTTGCAGTTTCCTCGGCCAGGCGGACATCCTCCCGGTACCAGTCGGTGTTTCTGAAAGCGAACCAGAACTTCCCGAACTGGCCGGTAAAGTCCTCATGGTGAAGGTGCAGCCAGTCGTAGAGCGGAAGTACACCCGAAAGGACTTCTTCGTCATAGACCTCGTCATATGGTATCTCGGCATAGGTGAGCGCCAGGGTAACTGCATCGTCCCAGGGGAGGCTGTTCGGCGGAGTATAAACCGCAATGCTTGGTACCTTGTGAAGGAGTATCTCCTCCATATTAACCTCCGGGTCGGCAATCTCCCTGAGTATTCCTGCAGCCTGCACATCAGCAATTATTTCATAGCTGACGCCCCGGATTACCAGTTCCTCCTCAAACTCCACATGGTGTTCAAACATAAAGCTGCCACCCCTGTAATTCAGCAGCCAGCTTACCTCAATGTCGTAGGTCAGCACATGATATGCTATCCCGTAAGCTTTAAGGTGGTTGCTCTGTGAACCGTCCATAGGCACCAGGATCTGTGCACCAAATGTGTGAAGCGGCATTAATGCCAGTATAATCAGATATAAAAACTTCTTCATGATCTGTATCTCTGATTTTGTTATCAGAAAGGAACTTCGTCGTCGTCCATGTCGTTCATCTTCGAAGGGACAGTAAGTGTATTTGGTTGATCATCAAACCCTTCAGATGGCTTCAAATCACCGGGTGCCATATACTCCGATGAATCATAATCAACAAATTTTGCAAAGTTCTGTATAAAGCGAAGGTTTATGTCCTTCAGCGCACCGTTACGGTGTTTTGCAATTATTAGCTGCGCAAGGCCCTCTGTTGACCTGCCCTCCTCATCCTCAGTGATCTGGTAATATTCGGGGCGGTAAATAAACAGCACCATATCGGCATCCTGCTCAATTGCTCCCGATTCACGCAAATCGGAGAGGATGGGGCGCTTGGAGCCTCCCCTGGTCTCAACTGCACGGCTGAGCTGAGAAATGGCTAACACAGGAATATTCAGCTCCTTCGCAAGGCTCTTCATCGACCTTGATATATTACTTATCTCCTGCTCCCTGTTGCCTCTGTGGTTGTCGCTGCCAGACGACATCAGCTGCAGGTAATCAACAATTACAAGTTGTACGTCGTGCTGCGCCTTCAGCCTCCTGCACTTTGCCCGCAGCTCAAATATGGAGAGGGCCGGGGTATCGTCAATAAACAGAGGTGCATCTGTAAGCGTACCGAGTCGGGCATTCAGCTGCTCCCACTCATACTGCTCAAGCTGCCCCCGTCTCAGCTTGTCGGCTGCGAGCTCGGTTTCACTCGATATAAGCCTGGTAACAAGCTGGACTCCTGACATCTCAAGCGAGAATATAGCTATCGGTTTCTTGAAATCCACGGCCATATTCCTTGCCATCGACAGCATGAATGCCGTTTTACCCATACCAGGCCTTGCTGCAAGTATTACCAAATCAGACCTCTGCCACCCGGCCGTAACCCTGTCAAGCTCCGGGAACCCGCTTGGGATACCACTTATATGGCCATCCTGGTTTTTTGCACTTTCGATCTGCACAACAGCATCCTTTATAAGGGAATGCATGTCGTTATACTCCCTCCGCAGGTTGGTCTCGCTCACTGCAAACAACTCCTTTTCTGCCTTGTCAAGTATATCAAACACATCGGTGGAGTCCTCATAAGAGTCTCTGATTATCTCAGAGCTTATGCGTATTAGTTCCCTCTGCAGGAACTTCTGCAGTATAATGCGTGCATGATATTCAACGTTAGCCGAACTGGCCACCCTGTTGGTAAGCATGGTAATGGTATATGCACCACCTACCATGTCTAATTCTCCCTTTTTTTTCAGGACTTCTGTAACAGTCAGGATATCCACAGGCTGCCCGGCTGAAAAGAGTTCAAAAATGGCGGCAAATACCCTCCTGTGAGATTCCTTGTAGAAAACCTCGGGCTTCAAAATGTCAATAACATTTGTTAGGGCATTCTGCTCCAGAAGCATTGCGCCCAGAACTGCTTCCTCCAGGTCTGTTGCCTGGGGGGGAACCCTCCCGTGATCAGAGTAATCAAGTGGCGTAATGGCCTTTCTTTCCCTCTTTGCACTGGTTCCCCACAATTTTTGCTCCCGGTTTTCCATAGCCCAAAAATACGTAATACAAGCTGTGCCTACAACATTTTAACTACAAATAATTATCAACAATGACTTAAAGCTCCACCTAGCGGTCATTACCGGAGCCGGTAATACTGAACTCCGTCCGCCTGTTGTTCGCCCTTCCCTCCTCTGTTTCATTGGTGTCAACCGGTCTGGTGTCGGCGTATCCCCTGTATGATATCCTTTCAGGCGAAATACTCTCTCCCGTGAGGTAGTCACGTACGCTCCTGGCACGTTCCCTGGAAAGCTCCAGATTATATTCGTAGCTGCCGGTACTGTCGGTATGCCCGCTTATCTCTACAGACAGGGCAGGATTGTCCTTAAGAAAGCCGGCCAGTCTGTTTAGTTCTGCAAAGGAAGACTCCCTCAGTGAGTATGAATCGGTCTCGAAAAAGACATTCCTGAGCACTACCGGCTGACCTTCGGCTATCGGCTGCAAATCTATATTGCGGATCCAGGGGTCGCCGGGGGTTCTTCCACCGGCATAGCTGAAGTTCTCTGAAAAGAAGAGATAACCATCCTTTGAAACGTTCAGTGCAAGGTCCTTGTCTGAGGGTATTGCTACCAGGAATGTACCCTCAACCGGATCCGAAGAAGCCTGGGTAAGCTTAACCCCGCTCTCAAGGTCGATCAGCTCAAAGCTGGCCATTAGGGGTTCACCACTTCCGGCATCAGCAACAACGCCCTTCATGAAGGTATGGGGCTGAGGCCGGGCTTCCGGATACAGCTCAAAGGTATATAGATCGGAATCACCGTAGCCCCCATCAATGTCGGAGGCGAACCACGCATTCCGGCCCGAAGCACCCACTATCATGGCAAATTCGTCGCCATGGGTGTTTATGGGATAACCCAGGTTCTCCGGCTCCGACCAGATACCTGCATCATCCATGCGGCTCAAGAAGATATCCAGGCCACCCATGCCCGGATGGCCGTCGGAGGCAAAGTAAAGTGTTTTATTGTCGTGGTGGATGAAAGGGGAAAGTTCATCCCCTCCGGTATTTATAACAGGACCGAGGTTTTCGGGGGTGTTCCATGTTCCGTCATCATTTCGTGTCGCCTTCCATATATCAACCTGCCCGTATCCCCCTGCCCGGCTGCTGGAAAAATATATGGTATTACCATCTGCAGAGATTGATGGCTGGGAGTCCCACGCAGAGGAATTTAACGGACGGCCCGGATTTACCGGGGTGCTCCAGCGGTCCCCCTCCCTTTTTGAGTAATATATGTCGCATCTGCCAAGGCCATCCGGGCGGTTGCATGCGGCAAAATAGAGGTGGCGGCCATCGGCAGTTATTGTCTGCGCCCCTTCGTTGCCGTCAGTATTCAGGGGCGGGCCGAGGTTCTCGGCCCTGGTCCACTCCCCATCCAGGAAGTAACTTATGTAGAAATCCTCATAGAATGAGATCTGATGGGTTGCGGGGCCGTCACCGCGGGGTTTCTTGCGGGTAAAAATAAGGGTTTGCTCGTCGGCTGTAAGTGCCGGGCTGTATTCGGCAAATTCACTGTTTATTGCCGGGCCGGGATTTCGGGGATCAAAAGGCACCGGGTTATTTTTAGCCCCAACTGCAAACAGGGCACGCTCCAGGTATTCTCCTGCAAGCGACTTTATCCTCTCTCCCGGTCCCTTCATAATGGTGAACCTTTCCAGCACACTCGCTGCCTCTTCGTACCTGCCCGTATTGTAAAGGGCCCTTCCGAGATAATACTTTGCAGACGGGTAAAATCCGGGGTCAATTGCTATAGCTTCAAAGTAAGGGCCTATACTCCGGTCGTAATCTCCCTGCGAAAAGTGGATCTCAGCCATGAGCAGGTGTGCTTCAATGAAGCCCTCATCGCGTCTGAGTGCGGTATTAAGTTGATCCAGGGCCTCACTGTAGTCGTGTACCCGCAATGCTTCCTCCGCTCTTTCGTAGGCACGCCTGGCCCTGCGGCTTCCGGAGCTAAGCTCCCCGTCGACCTGTGCGTATAGCTCAGGGGCGCAGAAAGCCATGATAACTGCAAGCAGAAAAAGTCGGGTTAACCTGTGCATCTCCTGTGTCCTGGTTTTTTTCAGGGTATGTTCATGAATTTGTGCGATTGCAGTGATACCATCCATTGCGGATGGTTCTTAACATATTCAACGATCACGGGGAGTATTTCATTGTAGCGGCTCCATTCGGGCTGGAGGTAGAGCAGGCATTTCTCCTTTACCTGCATTGCATTTTTCTCGGCCCATTCAAGATCGGATGAATCGTAAACGATTACCTTCATCTCATCTGCCATATGAAGCATATCGTGACGCGGATCCAGGCTGCGCTTGGGCGAGAGGCAAATCCAGTCAAACTGCCCGCTGAGAGGATATGAGCCACATGTTTCAAGGTATATGGTTACTCCTTTTTGTCTCAGCCCTTCGCACAGGGGGCCAAGGTTGTACATAAGCGGTTCACCGCCTGTAATTACTGCTGCTCCGGCCGGGAAGGCATGCACATAGTCTATGATGTCCCTTTTCTCTGTAAGGGGATGCACTGAGGCATCCCATGCCTCCTTCACATCGCACCAGTGGCAGCCTACATCGCAACCGCCAATGCGCACAAATGCGGCAGGCCTGCCGGTATTGTAGCCCTCCCCCTGAATGGAGTAGAACATTTCCATAACCGGAAGCAGATCACCCCGGTCAAGCAGTTCCCTGCTTCCGGGGTCTAGATTTATAAGTCTGCAATCTGTCAATTTACTATCCGTAGATCTCCTTTTTAGAAGCCTTTAGGGTATTTATAAGCAGTGAGACGATAGTCATCGGGCCAACACCTCCCGGAACAGGAGTGATGAAGGATGCCTTTTTTGATACCTCATCAAATTTAACATCCCCGATAAGACGGAAACCTGACTTTGTCCTGTCTGACTCAACCCTGTGGATACCCACATCTATTACAACGGCACCCTCCCTGACCATATCAGATGTTACAAATTCAGGCTTCCCCATGGCCACTATCAGTATATCGGCCCTGGATGTGATCTCTGCCAGGTTTTGAGTCTTGCTGTGGCATACGGTAACAGTGGCATTTCCGGGTTCTTCATTCCTTGCCATAAGAAGACTTACCGGTTTGCCTACAATGTTTGAGCGCCCAAGCACGACACAGTTTTTGCCCCTGGTTTCAATTTTGCTTCTCCTGAGAAGCTCCATAATACCGAAAGGGGTTGCAGATACATATGCCGGCAATCCGATTGTCATCCTGCCGACATTAACCGGATGGAAGCCATCAACATCCTTTTCCGGCCTGATGCGTTGTATTACTTTTTGGTTGTCAATATGGCCGGGCAAAGGCAGCTGCACAATAAGGCCGTGAATCTCATCATCTCTATTGATGAAATCAACGGTTTCAAGCAGTTCTTCCTCGCTTACATCGGCAGGGAACCTGTATGTCGACGACACAAAACCCACCTGCCTGCACGCCATTTCCTTGTTGCGGACATAGGTTTCGCTGGCAGGGTCCTCCCCTACCAGTATCGCTGCCAGATGCGGTGCCTTGCCACCTCCGACTATAACCTTTCTTACCTGGTTTGCAATTTCGTCCTTGATATCCGCAGCTATCTGTTTTCCGTCAATAAGTATCATAAATATCCAGTTTATTAATTTTTCCGGTATCTGTTATCTTTTCATACCCTGGAGGCTGCGCATCATGTTCGCCATCTTGCCCTTGCCACCCGAGGACACTGCGCGCATCATCTTCCTGGTATCCTCAAACTGCTTTATAAGCTTGTTTACATCGCTTATATCGGCTCCGGAGCCCCTGGCAATTCGCTTGCGGCGGCTTCCGTTCAGTATTGCAGGGTTCTCCCGCTCATCGGGAGTCATTGAATGGATAATTGCCTCTATGCCCTTAAAGGCGTCGTCATCAAGGTCTACATCCTTTATAGCCTTTCCCATGCCCGGTATCATACCCATAAGGTCCTTTACGTTCCCCATCTTCTTTATCTGCTGCAGCTGTGATAGAAAGTCGTTGAAATTGAACTGGTTCTTTGCCAGTTTCCGGTGCAGCTTCCTGGCTTCCTCCTCATCGTATTGTTCCTGGGCCTTCTCCACCAGAGATACGATGTCGCCCATACCTAGTATTCTGTCAGCCATCCGGCGCGGATAAAATACATCTATGGCATCAAGTTTTTCCCCAATACCAACGAACTTGATAGGCTTTTCAACAACCGAGCGTATTGTCAGCGCGGCACCACCCCTTGTATCACCGTCCAGCTTTGTAAGCACCACTCCTTCGTAATCCAGTCGTTCATTGAATGCCTTCGCGGTATTGACCGCGTCCTGTCCTGTCATGGCATCAACCACGAAAAGCGTTTCCTGCGGGTTGAGAGCCTTCTTCAGGGATGATAT
Organism: Bacteroidales bacterium; assembly: GCA_007134525.1. Lineage (GTDB taxonomy): Bacteria > Bacteroidota > Bacteroidia > Bacteroidales > UBA7960 > PUPG01. The sequence goes on from SLKR01000034.1 coordinate 37,167, forward strand.
CTCATCCATCATCTCCTGGTCTATGGCCAGGCGTCCGGCCGTATCCACTATAACTACCTGGTGCCCCATGGTTTTTGCATGCCGGAGTGCATTTTTGCCTATCCCAACAGGGTCCTTCACACCCTCTTCTGTAAATACCTCCACATCGGCCTGGCCACCGAGTACCTTCAGCTGGTCTATCGCGGCCGGACGGTAAACGTCGCCGGCTACCAGCAACACCTTCCTGCTTTTCTTTTCCTTGAGATATTTTGCCAGCTTTGCAGAAAAAGTGGTCTTACCGCTACCCTGAAGGCCGGCTATCAGGATAACCGCAGGGCTGCCCTTAAGGTTGAGCTCTTCATGGGTTTCCCCCATAAGCTCCGTAAGTTCCTCATGAACAACCTTTACCATCAGCTGCCCGGGCGATACGGCATTCATAACATCCCGCCCCAGGGCCTTCTCCTTTACTCTCTCGGTAAATGACTTGGCGATCTTGAAATTTACGTCTGCATCAACCAGCGCCCGTCTGACATCCTTTAGTGAATCAGCTATGTTAACTTCGGTAATGTGCCCCTGTCCTTTTATGACCTTAAAGGCCTTATCCAGTTTATCGTTCAGATTGTCAAACATATCCTTGTCAGTTATTTTTCTGCAAAATTACCAATTTATTATTAAAGCCTGCTGCCGGAAGAGGCGAAAATACCTTTGGCCGAATGAATGTTTTGGGTTTTATGTTTTTTCATACCTTTGCATATCCTCCGGCCTGGCTTTTTTTATTGTTGCCGTGGCCCGGGAAGGCACTATGAATACTGAAATGGAAGACAACTTGAAAAGGCCCTGGCAGGTTGACAGGTATGAAGAACTTGTCAGGCATAACCGGTCTGTATATTTTGATGTGGATGATTTTGAGGAGGTGATAGACCACTATCTGGTTTCAGGATCATACGACAGGTCTATGGAAGTGGCAAATTGCGCCTGCAGGGTGCATCCCACGTCAATCCCCCTGATGCTTAAGAAGGCCCAGCTGCTTGTTTCGGTCAACCGCGAAGACAATGCCCTTGAGCTGCTCTCAAGGGTGGAGACTCTCGACCCCTCAAACAATGATGTTTTCCTTACAAAGGGGGCAATATATTCCCAGCTAAGGGATTATGAAAAGGCAATTGAAGAATACAACAAGGCAGTTTCAGGAGCTGATGACCCAGACTACATTTACTGCAACATAGCGATAGAGTATGAGAACCTGGGCAATTTTGACAAAACGCTCGAATATCTTGACAAGGCCCTGAAATACAACCCCGACAACGACCTTGCGATTTACGAGGCAGCCTACTGTTTCGACCTGCTTTCACTTACAGATGAAGGCATATCTTTTTTCCGCAAGCTGATAGACCGTAACCCATACAGCAGCGAAGCATGGTTTAACCTGGGGGTGTCCTTTATAAATGCAGGACACTATGAAAAATCTATTGAAGCACTTGAATATGCGCTGGCAATAGACAACGAGCACGAACACTCCTGGTTTCACAAGGGTTATGCCCTCAGCCTGCTCAACCGATACGCCGAGGCGATCGGAGCCTACCTGGAATCAATGCAGGAGGATGAAGGCGACCCGATGAAGCACTACTATATCGGCGAATGCCATGAAAAGCTTGAAGACTACGAGAGTGCCAGGTCGTACTATTTGCAGAGCATAAGGATAGACCCGGAGATGGCTGATGCGTGGGCTGGCCTGGCGGTATGCAACATTGAGATGTCATTAACGGAAGAGGCAGTCAGATACCTGGAAAAGGCCATTGCGCTGGACCCGGGAAATGTAAGCTACCTTTCTCTGCTTGCAAATACCTTCTTTACACTGGAAAAGTTCGAAGAGTCACGTTCAGCATTCGAAAAAGCAATCAAATCCGACCCCGAAGACGAGGAAACATGGCTTGAATACGCTGAGGTGCTATCAAAAATGGAAGAGCACGACCAGGCACGCAGCCTGCTGCTGCGGGGCATGGAAGCATTGCCCGGCAACAACAATCTGATGTATTTTATGTCAGCAGTGCTGTTCAGGGGAGGCAGGAAAAATGAAGGCAGGTTCTTTCTTGAGGAGGCCTACAGCCGTGATCCCGAAGGCTTGGATAAGCTGCTTAAACGCTTTCCCCAGGCAGGCGACAACTCCTCATTTATGAACGCCCTTGACACAATTGCCGGGTAAAACAATATAGTTCAACAATAAAACATCACGCTGATTATGCTTTTTAATCTGCCCGACAGGGAAATAAAACCGAGAAGGTCAGGTGTTACGATGGTCATGGACAAAGGCACAGGCACACGCCAGGCGCATGATCTTGCAGAAACTGCCGGACACCTTATAGATTTCCTTAAACTCGGCTTCGGCACATCTTATGTAGGCAATATAACAACTGTAAAGGAAAAGGTAAGGATATACCAGGAGAATGACATTAAGGTTTATGTGGGAGGCACCTTTCTTGAAGCATGCATAGTAAGGGGGCAGCTGGATGAATACCTCAGCTTTATAGATGGCCTGGGGTGTGACTCCGTTGAGGTCTCGGACGGATGCATTAAGTTGCCGCACGAAGAGAAGTGCGGTATAATCCAGAGGCTTGCGAAGGAGTTCACAGTTGTTTCTGAGGTAGGCGCCAAAGCCGACAATGTTCACCTCGAACCCGTAGAATGGATTACTGCAATGCAGAGTGAACTGGATGCCGGGAGCAGCTTCGTTATCGGAGAGGCTCGCGAAAGCGGCACCGTTGGCATATATGAAAAGAACGGCTGCGCCGATGATGCACTAATCAGGGAGATAGTAAGTCACATATCCCCGGAAAAGGTTATCTGGGAAGCACCCTTGAAGTCGCAGCAAGTGTGGTTTATAAAGTTACTCGGCCCCGGAGTCAACCTGGGCAACATAGCCCCGGCTGAAGCAGTTGCCCTGGAAACCCTCCGGCTCGGACTCAGGGGCGACACCTTCTTCGAATCTCTTCCCGGACATCTCCAAAAATACAAACTGTAGTCAGGGGCCTGCAAAGCGAAAAAAACTTATGGACCAACGATCTTCCTGGGGCTATTTTTTACTGACACTTAGGGGTATGGCCATGGGGGCCGTCGACGTTATTCCCGGGGTGTCTGGTGGTACAATAGCACTTATTACAGGTATATACGAGGAGCTGATCCGGAGCATAAGATCCATTAATGCAGGCCTTTTAAAACTGCTTTTCAAAAAGGGGCCTAAGGCAGCATGGGAAAGGGTTAACGGCAACTTTCTTATATCTGTCGTTGCCGGTATCCTGATAAGCATATTTTCACTGGCCAGGCTGCTTTCGTGGTTGTTTGACCATCATGCCATGATGGTATGGGCCTTCTTTTTCGGGCTCATCCTTGGCAGTGCCATCTACATCGGAGCAAGGATCAGGAAGTGGAATGCCGTGATGATAGTTTTTTTGGCCGCGGGTGCTTTTACGGCCTATTATATAACCATAGCAACTCCGTCAACCGGACCCGATACAATGTGGTACATTTTCCTGTCGGGAGGGATCGCCTTCTGCGCAATGGTGCTCCCGGGTGTTTCCGGCGCCTTTATACTGGTGCTCCTTGGAAAATACGAATACATGCTGAATGCTGTAAGCGAACTTAATTTTTCTGTGCTCGCACTTTTTGCCACCGGGGGAGTGCTGGGACTGATAGCCTTCTCCAATATTATCGGATGGTTTTTTAGCAGGTACCACAATGCAACACTTGCTCTTCTTACGGGATTTATGGCCGGATCGCTGAACAAGTTATGGCCATGGAAGGAGGTTCTTGACACCCGTATCAGCAGTGCCGGGCAGGAGGTTCCCGTGCTTGAGAGAGGCATCACCCCAATGAGGTATGCAGAGATTTACGGCCAGGACCCCCAGTTGTTGCCCGTTATTGGCTTCGCACTGGCGGGCCTTTGCCTAATTCTCGGGGTAATGGCGATTCAGGGGAATGGTGTCAGGAACCGGACCTTTTCTTAAGATCCCATACATACAGGAACAGGGAAGTGAAAAATATCCCGAACACTATGCCTACATAGGGGTTAGCCCCCTCAACAGGTTCGATTGTCGCCCTGTATATACCAAAAAACAGGGCCGACAGCCCGGCCATAAGCATAAAAAAGAACAGAAACTGGTCAAAGGCTTTCTCAAATCGGCTGCGGACGGGGGCTGCTGTATTCCCTGGCCTGTAATAGACCCTTCTGCTGTAGGTGCCGAGCTGCAGCCTCAGGTCGTACATCCGTCTTTTATCAGTGTTGGTCAGAACCTGATAGGCCTCATTTACCAGTTGAAAGTCCTTCTTGGCCCGCCCTGACCTGTTGACATCAGGATGGAGTTGCTTTGCCCTGGTACGGAAAGCCCTCCTTATGGATGCCGTGTCAGCATTGCGTGACACACCTAAAACTTCATAATAGTTCATACCTGGCTGCAGGACATATCTTACCGAAATTACATTATCACGGGTACAAATACAAGGAAGAATGGTTTTTTTGAACAATTCTCTTGCCTGATATAAAAAAAATACCGTACTTTGCACTCCTTAAAAAAGTCATTGGGTTCTCACAAGAAAAAAAATATAGAAATGTCACGTATTTGCCAGATAACAGGAAAAAGACCGATCACGGGACATCGCGTGTCGCATTCAAATATAAAAACCAACAGGTGGTTTTATCCAAATATCAAAACTAAGAAGTTTTATATCCCTGAAGAAGACCGCTGGATAAGCCTGAAAGTGTCGACAAAGGGTATTCGCACCATTAACAAGAAAGGCATCTACGCCTGCCTTCAGGAAGCGCGTAAAAAAGGATTTATTAAATAGGTAATTACTGGTTTTGGGATAGAAGAGCTGCCGCATTTGCTTGGGGCAGCTCTTTGTTTATAAATGTTAAAGAGTTCGCCTTTTATTTACTAATTATTACCTTTATGCGAAAATAACTTGTTTATGCGTTCAGGAGCCCTGATTACAATTTTTGCATTGATAGCGGCGCTGGCATGGCTCTCATTACCAAACAGGACAAATGCCCAGATACCGCAAAGGCGGGTTATACAATTTTCGGGCCTTGTACTTACAGGCGACAGCCTCAAACCTCTGCCATTTGCCTCCGTCTGGGTGAAGGGTTCACGCAGGGGCACCACTACCGACTACTACGGTTTTTTCTCTATACCTGTATATGAGAATGATACACTTCGCTTCTCTTCGGTAGGATATCGGGATGCATACTATGCCGTACCCGACACCCTTACCAGGCCGAGGTATTCAGCCGTGCAGATGATGACCAAAGATACAATATACCTTGCAGAGACCGTTGTTTACCCGTGGCCTACCCGCGAACAGTTCAGGCTCGCCTTTATACATGCTGATGTTCCGTCGGATGACTACGACAGGGCAATGCGTAACCTTGCCCGTGCAGAGATGCGCGAGAGGTTTGAGCAAATGCCAATGGACGGGGCCATGAACTACAGGCATTATGTAAACCAGCACTCAGAAAGGCTCTATTATGCAGGCCAGGCACCACCCATAAGGTTATTTGACCCCTTCGCATGGGCCGAGTTCATACAGGCATGGAGGGACGGAAGGTTCAGGAGAAGTGATTGAGCTGGCATGTACAATATTTTCATGACCCTTCGTTTATTATTTATCAGCAAGAAGGCTATCAACACAATTTCAGGCTTAAGTGATAAATACCAGGTTATTTCTGTTTATACTGCTTCTGATACTGTCTGCCTCCACTGCAGCCCAAAGGGCAACAGTGGAGGGTTATATCAGAACGCCTGAGGACACACCCGTTGGTTTTGTAAACCTTGCCGTTGAAGGGACCGCCACAGGAACCACCAGCAACGATGAAGGGTTTTTCCGCCTGGGGATACCCGCGGGCGAAGAGTTGTACCTGCTTATATCCCACCTTGGATTCAGGCCTGAAAGGATACAGGTTGAAGCTCAGGAAGGTGAAGTTGTCATACTTGAAATAACCCTGGAACCTCTGGTAACTGACCTTCCCGATATAGAGATAAGAGACAGGCAGGTGCTCGGGGGTGACCTGATCAAGATTGACCCAAGGCATACCTCAGCGCTGCCGGGCCCGACAGCCGGGATAGAAGGTCTTATACATACCATGCCCGGTGTTTCGACTGCCACAGAGCTCTCATCGCAGTATTCGGTAAGGGGTGGCAGTTACGACGAAAACCTGGTTTATGTGAACGGCATAGAGATATACCGGCCCTTTTTGGTGCGTTCTGGCCAGCAGGAAGGCCTGAGCTTCCTCAACCCCGAAATGGTATCCTCAATAAACTTTTCGGCCGGGGGCTTCAATGCCGTTTATGGCGACAAGATGGCTTCAGTACTGGATATTACATACAAAGAGCCCGAAGAGTTCTCAGGATCCTTTTCCATGAGCCTTCTAGAAGGTTCACTCCAGCTCGGGGGTATATCCGAAAACGGCCGCTTTTCATACCTTGCAGGGGTAAGGTACAAATCAAACCAGTATCTGCTAGGAACATTAGACACCCAGGGGGATTACCGACCCTCCTTTACCGACATACAGGCGCTGCTGAAGTACAGGATATCCGGCAATATATCACTGAGCCTGCTGGGCAATTTCAATGACAATAAGTTCCGTTTCCGGCCTGAGGTACAGCGTACACGCTTCGGTACCATAACTGAGGTAAGGGAGTTTACAGTGTATTTCGACGGACAGGAGGTAAACCGCTTCACCACTGCAACTGCCGCCCTTTCTTTGGATTACAGCCCACATGATGACCTGGACATACAACTTATTACAAGTTTGTTCCAGACGGATGAGAATGAGAACTTTGACATTCTGGGGCAGTACTGGCTGCACCGGGTGGAGACTGATTTCGGGGAGGATGATTTCGGGCAGCCCACAGGTGAGCCCCTCGGGGTAGGCACTTTCCTGAATCATGCCCGCAACTATCTTAACGCAATAGTATTCAACGCGGAAACCAAAGGGAGCTGGCGGAACGAAAGCAATGAGTTGAGATGGGGCCTCAGGTTCAGGCACGAAGATATATTCGACAGGCTCAGTGAATGGAACATGATAGACTCGGCAGGCTATTCCCTGCCACAGCATCCCTCTGACGCAATTATCCTGCAGGACACACTAAGTACAAGGATAAACATGAACTCAAACCGGATAGCTGCCTATTTGCAGAATACATGGGAGCTTGACAGGACTCACGGCAGGTACTCCTTCACTGCAGGGTTGAGGGCAAACTACTGGAGTTTCAACAATCAGCTTATCCTGAGCCCCAGGTCAACCTTACTTTATAAACCCCAATGGCTTGAAAGGTGGACCTTCAGGGCATCTGCCGGATATTATCACCAGCCGCCGTTCTACAGGGAGCTAAGGGATATGCAGGGGAGGCTGAACGAGGATATCAGGGCCCAGGAGTCCATACATCTGGTACTGGGATCCACTTACCACTTTACAGCATGGGACAGACCATTCCAGTACAGTACCGAAGTTTACCACAAGATACTAAGCGACCTTATACCATACCAGCTTAACAACGTCAGGATACGTTATTATGCCGACAATATATCAAGCGGACATACAACAGGGCTCGATATGAAGATCCACGGTGAGTTCGTACCGGGGATAGATTCGTGGGCAAGCCTGTCTCTGATGCAGGCCCGCGAAAAAATCGAAGGATCCTATGTATTTAATGCAGAGGGCGAGAAGATACCGGCAGGATACATCCCGAGGCCAACAGACCAGAGGTTCAACTTCAGCATGTTTTTCCAGGACTTTCTCCCCCGCAATCCAAGATACCAGGTGCAGCTCGGTTTCTTTTACGGTACCGGCCTTCCTTTCTGGCCGCCTACATCCGATCTGAATGTTGACAGCGGTCGTATGCCATCATACCAGCGTGTTGATATAGGTTTCTCAAAGCAACTGATAGGTGAGGCCACATCATTTGACGGATCAAACCCCCTGCGCCACTTTGAATCTATGTGGCTGACAGCCGAAATATTCAACCTTCTTGAGATAAACAATACAATCTCCTACTCATGGATAAAGGATGTTCAGAACAATATGTTCGCCATCCCCAACTATCTCACTTCCCGCCTTATCAATATAAAGCTGATCGCACGCTTTTAACATCCCTGCCTTTTTGTCATTTTTATGTCAGCAGATTGGTGCTGCACTCCCCTTTCTTGTGCCATATTTTCAAAATTAAGGCCATTTAGGTTCAATGGCACAGTCATTGAACAGTGATAGTGAGAAAAAAGAACTCTGAAAAACAAACATACAAAAACAGATAAAACAATGGGTAAAATTATTGGTATTGACTTAGGTACAACCAACTCATGTGTATCGGTAATGGAAGGGAATGAACCCGTGGTGATCCCAAACAGCGAAGGTCGCCGCACCACTCCCTCTATTGTCGCATTCACCGAAAACGGGGAAAGGAAAATAGGTGACCCTGCAAAGCGCCAGGCTATAATCAACCCTGAAAAGACTATCTACTCAATAAAACGTGTAATGGGTGAAACATACGATTCGGCCATAAAGGAGCGCGAAAGGGTTTCATATAAGATTGAAAAGGGAGAGAACAACACCCCAAGGGTAAAAATAGACGACCGGAACTATACACCCCAGGAGATATCGGCTATGATACTTCAGAAAATGAAGAAGACGGCCGAAGATTACCTCGGTCAGGAGGTTACCGATGCAGTAATTACCGTTCCGGCCTATTTTAATGACTCTCAGCGCCAGGCCACAAAAGAGGCGGGGGAGATCGCCGGCCTGAAGGTTCGCCGCATTATCAACGAGCCAACAGCAGCATCGCTGGCATACGGCCTTGACAAAAAGGATAAGGACATCAGGATTGCAGTGTTCGACCTCGGGGGTGGTACTTTTGACATCTCCATACTGGAACTGGGCGATGGCGTATTCGAGGTGAAGTCAACCAACGGCGACACCCACCTCGGAGGTGACGACTTTGATGACGCAATTATAAACTGGCTTGCAGAAGAGTTTAAAAAGGATGAGGGTATTGACCTGAAGAAGGATCCGATGGCACTGCAGCGTCTTAAGGAAGCAGCCGAAAAGGCGAAGATAGAACTGTCAAGTGCTGCTTCAACCGAAATTAACCTGCCTTATATAATGCCGGTCGACGGTATTCCGAAACACCTTGTACGCACACTAACCCGCAGCCATTTTGAGAAACTGAGCGATAAACTAATACAGGCCACCCTCGAACCCTGCAAAACAGCGCTGAAGGAGGCAAAGATCTCATCATCCGATATAGATGAAGTTATCCTTGTAGGCGGTTCAACCCGTATACCTGCCATACAGGAGGTAGTTGAGAAGTTCTTCGGCAAAAAACCTTCAAAAGGGGTTAACCCGGATGAGGTGGTTGCTATCGGAGCTGCAATACAGGGCGGTGTACTGACAGGAGAGGTCAAGGATGTGCTCCTGTTAGACGTAACCCCGCTATCACTTGGTATTGAAACCCTTGGCGGAGTTATGACCAAGCTCATTGAAGCCAATACAACCATACCGACCAACAAGAAGGAGACATTCTCCACTGCCGCTGACAATCAGACCTCTGTTGAGATACATATCCTCCAGGGAGAGAGACCGATGGCAAAGGATAACAGGACCATAGGACGCTTCCACCTCGACGGAATACCACCGTCCCCGAGGGGAGTACCACAGATCGAAGTGACATTTGACATTGACGCCAACGGTATACTGAACGTGTCGGCAAAAGACAAGGCTTCGGGCAAATCGCAGAATATACGTATTGAAGCCTCCTCAGGGCTGAGTGAAGAGGAGATCAAAAAAATGAAGGCGGAAGCGGAGGCACATGCTGAAAGCGACAAAAAGCAGAAAGAAGAGATAGACAAGCTTAACCAGGCCGACACCCTTATATTCCAGACCGAGAAACAACTCAAGGAGTTCGGTGAAAAACTGCCTGCCGACAAAAAGGAGCCTATTGAAAAGGCGTTGGCAGATCTAAGGGAAGCCCACAAGAACAAGGACATTGCTGCAATTGATTCTTCTATGGGCGCTTTGAACACTGCATGGCAGGCCGCCAGCACCGAGATGTACCAGAACGCACAGGGCCAGGAACAGGCCGGAGGCGAGGCCGGGCAGGAAGGTGAAGGTCAGCAGCAACAGTCGTCCGGCAAGAAAGACGATGATGATGATGTAACCGATGTTGACTTTGAAGAGGTCAAATAGACTACTTCTTACGGTCAAAGAAGGGATTCTTTGACGAAGCACTCATGGGGATGCCGTAAATGATTTTGTAATCTTTACCGAGCAGCCCCATTTTTTTTGCTGCCAGCCCTATAGTGTACATAATACGGTTGTCTATCCTGCAGTCCATCGCAACACTAACGGCCGAGCCTATTGCTATGCCAAGATCACCCGTATTGAATGCACATGGAACATCCGGGTGCTTGTCCTTGACGGCACAGTCTTTGAAACCGCACAGGCCGCAGGTTTTAAGGCCAATGGATTGTATTTTTGTGCCTACGAGCACGACTGCCTGGGCTGAGTTTTTTACATTGCCGGCATCCCTAATAAAGATGTGATTATCTTCATCTTCGCCTATTTCAAGCATCTTTGAAGCAAGCGCCTGAATATCACTGCCGGTAAGAACTGAAACTCCTATAGTATTCAGCCCCCTTGCCTTTGGAGCTGTGCGGGATGCAATTACCATCTGCTTTGCAACACTTAATACAGCATCCTGGCGCATTTCGTTCTCGTTTATTATAGCCATGTCATTAAAGTTTTCATTCAGTAAACAATAGTTTTAACGATAATATGTGCGCAAAATAAACAAAAGCCCGGGAGAATAAAAAAAACCCGGCAGTTTTTATTTGCCGGGGGTTTTTGTGTCAGGAAAAATCGGTGAACTTTGCGATACTCTCAATGAACTTGAGCGGTACCACCATTTCTGCAGCCGGATCGGCCTTCCTCCTTATGAAAAGTTCAACCGCATGCCTGCTGGCGGATGCTTTTTTTACCGGAAATGCATCGTTGCGGTTAAGCAACATAAGCACATCCGAGTTGTCTTTCAGGAAGCCGGGCAGGTTTTCCAGTTTTGAGGTGTCTGCCGGGGCTGAACCATTCTGAAGTCCTGCCGATTGCGAGAACAGCAGCACGGGTAAGCCGAGTTCGCGTGCAACCTCAGCTACCTTCTTCAGTATTCTGGAAAGTTGATCGGGGCGGTCCTCGTCTTTTGAAACATCCGTGGTCATAAGTTCAAGGTAATCGACAATTACCAGATCAACTGCAGGAAGATGTTTAAGACCCCTGATCTTATTGCAGAACTCCTCAACACGCATTGCAGGTGTATCGTCGATATAGATCTTAGCTTTTGCAATATTGCTCAAAAGCGATAGCACATGATCCCTCTCACTTTCCTTTAGATCGTCCGACTGAAGCCTGCTGAGAGACATTCCCGTTTCGCTCTCAATAAGCCTGTTGGTCATTTTGATATTCGACCTTTCCGAAGAGAATATGGCAACGGAATAGTTTTCCTTCACTGCCATATTATTTGCCAGGGATAATAAAAATGCGGTTTTACCCATTCCGGGCTTAACCGCAATTGTATATATTTGTCCTTTCTGAAAACCCCCGAGTGCTTTGTCAAGCTCGCTGAAGCCTGATGAGACTCCGCCGGGTGTGAGGTTTTCTCCGAAGTTCTGGTTTAGGGTCCGGTTTACCAGGTCTCTGATCCTGGTAAACCGCAAACCCTCTGGTTGCTCTGTGATTTCCAAGGTGTTTGGGTCCATAATATTCAGGTTTTATTTTTATAACAAAGTTTTTTGCAGAACCGACAATATAAGGATTATTTTTTATATAAGCAAAGCTTGAACCTTTTAAACAGACAAATGTTAAGCACATATACCTTATTTAACAAATGATCCGATACTCAATAACAGACCTGGAAAAGCTCAGCGGGATCAAGGCCCACACCATAAGGATGTGGGAGAAGAGGCATGGTATAATATCTCCAAGCCGTACGGAAACCAACATCAGATACTACGACGACGAAGACCTTAAAAAGATACTGAACATAAGCACTCTCAACAGGTATGGCTTTAAGATATCCAGGATCGCCTGCATGGATGGGGAAACCATCAAGGAAAAGGTAAGGGAGATCAGCGGAACCCACGGTGACCACGAAACCCTCATCAACAATCTTGTGGTATCTATGATTGATATGGATGATGATGTCTTCGTTCATAACTTTAATACGTCTGTGCTTAAGCTGGGGTTCGAGAAATGCATTACCCATGTTGTGTATCCATTCCTGGAGAAGGCAGGGATTCTCTGGCTGACAGGTACGATTAACCCGGCCCAGGAACACTTTATTACCAATCTTATACGTCAGAAGCTTATAGTCGCAATAGATGCACAGCCGGAACCAGCCAGATCCGGTGCAAAAACCTTCCTTTTATTCCTGCCCGGTCAGGAGATGCATGAACTTGGCCTTCTTTTTTATAATTACCTGCTCAAAAAAAACAGGTTCAGGGTGATATACCTCGGGCAGTCGGTACCCTTCGATGATGTGGTCAGGGTTGCGAAGTTCAGAAAAGCAGATTTTCTTCTGACCTATTTTGTTACCGCACTTAAACAAAAAGAGATAAGCCCTTACCTGAAGCGAATGTCAGATGCCCTGCCGGATAAAAAAATATTTGTAACGGGATTGCAGGTAGTAGAAAAAGATCTTAAGCTTCCGGTCAATGTGCAGGCAATCAAAAATACCGAAGAATTCAGTCCCGTTATTGAAAGACTTAAATAACCTCCCCCTTTTCAGGCACTGCAACACCTAATTTTACAACACCTCCAGGAATTTAACATTAGTTATACAAGAATACTTGTATTTAAGCACTCACTTGCTTAATTTTACCCTACAAAGCAAGTTTTTGAGGGAATCAACTACCTATAACAGTCAACATGTTTTGTTAAAAAGACTTAAAACGCTTGTATTATAATTTTTTTTGTTTAAATTTGTATATAAATAATTAAACAGTTAACCATCAAAACCACTTGGATTATGACAGCAGTAGAATTCAATTATAAGTTGCTTGGTTTACAGAAAAACCTTAAATATTTTGCATATACCCTTACCTCCAACTACGAGGATGCACAGGACCTGGTTCAGGAAACATATCTAAAAGCCCTGACAAACCGTGAAAAATTCGCCGCCAACACCAACCTCAAGGCGTGGACTTTCACCATAATGAAAAACACCTTCATAAACAACTACCGACAGAATGTACGCAACAACACCATTCTGGACAAAACTGACGACCTTTATTACCTGAATCTTTCGAAGGAGAGCGGTGAAGGGCTTCCTGATTCCGATTACTCCCTAAAAGAGATCAAAAGCACTATAAACAAGGTCAGTCCGGATCAGCGCAAGCCATTTGAAATGTACAACAATGGCTACAAATACAAGGAGATCGCCGAGGCACTCAATCTTTCCATAGGTACTGTAAAGAGCCGAATATTCTTTACCCGTAAAAAGCTGATGGCGGCACTCAAGGAAAACAAGTAAATTACCAGTCCAGTTATAATTTCCCTTTAATTTGTGATCCAAACCCGGTATCGGCTGATACCGGGTTTTTTATACCTGAACTTTTCATAAATTTGTAACTTGTTTGGGAACCCCATTTAACACCAGCTGTTATCATGCGTGTATTCAAGTTTGGCGGGGCCTCGGTAAAAGACCCCGACTCGGTCAGGAATGTGTCTAAAATTATCAGGGATCAGCACGGAACCGGCCCCCTTGTGGTAGTTCTTTCGGCCATGGGAAAAACCACCAACGCCCTGGAAAGACTTTGCGCATATTTCATGGAAGGGAAAAAGAAGGAGATGATGGAGGTTTTTAACAATATAAAGAACAGCCATTTTGAAATTGCCCGGGGTCTTTTCCCCGACCCGGGGCATCCCCTGTTCAGGGAACTGGAGCAGTCTTTCTACCAGCTTTACTATTATATTCAGGAACCTCACGGCGGAAATTACAACTATGAATATGACCGCATAGTATCGACCGGTGAAATGGTATCCACGAAGATACTGAGTGCCTACCTCAGGGAGAACGGACTTCATAACCGGCTGTTTTCTGCAGCGAAACTGGTGATAACCGACGCAAATTTCAGGGATGCACGTGTTGACTGGATACTTAGCACACAGAGGATCCAGGAGCAGCTTACCCCTTACCTGCAACAGAAGAATGAGGGCGGAACTCCTCCACTTGTAATTACACAGGGTTTTCTGGGGGGCACCCAGCAAGGCTTTACGACCACTCTTGGCAGGGAGGGTTCTGATTTCACCGCAGCCATCCTGGCTTATGCACTTAATGCAAGGGAGGTTGTTATCTGGAAAGATGTCCCCGGCCTGCTGAACGCTGATCCAAAGATTATGAAAGAGACTGTTTTACTCGGTAATATCAGCTATCAGGAGGCAATAGAGCTTGCTTATTACGGGGCAACCATTATTCACCCGAAAACGCTCAAACCCCTGCTCAGTAAGAACATACCCCTTATTGTAAAATCCTTCACCAGGCCGGATATGCCTGGTTCTGTCATAAACAGCAACGAGAGCAATGACAACAGGGTACCTTCATATATTTTCAAGTTCAACCAGGTCCTGCTTTCCCTTTTCCCGAAAGACTTCAGCTTTATTGCCGAACATAATCTGTCCAGGATATTCGCAGACTTTGCAAAAAACGGGGTAAAGATGAACCTGATGCAGAACTCAGCCATAAGCTTCTCGGTATGCTTTGACCGGGACAAGACAAAAACCCCGGCCCTTTTAAAAGACCTAAGGCAAAACTTCAATGTCAAGTACAATGAGAACCTTGAGCTCATAACTGTAAGGCATTATCAGAAAGCAGGTATGGAACAGTTGCTGGAAGGAAGGGACACTGTACTGGAACAGAAAAGCCGCACCACCCTCCAGCTGGTCGTAAAAAGAGCTGATTAATTACTGCTGTATCTCTCGCTGAACTCTTCCAGAAACTCCCTCCCGGCGTTCTCGCATGAGCTTCCGACCTTGTCGAGGGTGAATTCAGTATAGTAATAGGGGTTCAGGTCAGGATCTCCCGAATACCTCACGGGTATCTGAAGCCTCTGACCGGCTATAAGGCCACCGTCCCGCCCGAAGCGCCCTGTATTTGGCGGATGGTTGATTATAAACCAGGAGCATACCCTGTACTGCAGAAAGATCCGGTTCCAGGTATCCCCTCCCCTGACGGTGTAGGCAATATCGTCAGGCAACGGAGGCGGCATGTCCGGATCATACGGATCATCCGGCTCCTCTATCAGGGTGTCCGCCCGGGTGTCAGCCATTTGTGACACCGGCACCGAAACAGGTGGCTTGGGGTTATAGATGAAGAGGTCATAAAACATATAGGCCACGAAAACGACGACAAGGGCCATAATTGCGTAGCGCAAAGCTGCGCTTACCTTTACCGGCCCGAAAGTATTTTTAGTTCCCATCTCTTTTCTTTTCACTCTTTTACTACTATCCTCCTTTATCTGATTATCTCCCATCCAGTAAACTGCATTGCCCTGTCCGGCACCATAAAAGCAAAGCATACAGGCAGCAGATGGCAGGCCGGCGCCCTCATCCCTTGCAAGACCTATAATACGCGACAGTTTGGTCTGCAGGGGCATGGAGTCAAGAAGGGTCTTCCTGAGCTGTTTCGGCGACAGGTGTTCACACACCGCTCCTGCAGCAATGAGCAGAATATCATTCTGCCCGGGAGTTGAAGGCCTGTGAGAGCTCTCCGGCTCCATTACCGCTGCCTCACCCAGAAAATCCCTTCCGGAGATTTCGCTATCCGCTGCCAGCAGTGAGTGTATCCTCCGCCCCGACAACACCGACATGCAGACATCTCCTGCACTTGAATAATAAATATTCTCACCGTCGAAAAGCACACATATACAGCTTACACCCTCAGGTGTGCGTTCAGGGTCATTCTGCCCCTGCTGGTAAAGGAATCCGCCTGTATATATCAGGGCATTCCTGCATATGTCATCCGGTCTGTCATCTGGTTCGTTTTCAAAGTAGTACCTGATGCGTTCAACCGCAGTTGAAGCAAGTCCTGCCTGCGCTGCACCGGCAATTACAAACGCATGGCCGTGAGGGGTTTCAAAAGCATCCTGCTGAAAATATCCGTCCTGACCCCCTTTCCCTTCAAAGGCATCAAGAGTGTACTCAAATGTGCTGAACTTCCTGGTTGTCATATCGTTTTCTTTTTTTTACTCTTTTCGTGTGGCTATTTTTAACCAATACTTGCCGCAATAGCCACAAAATCATCCACCCCCAGCCTTTCAGGCCTTTCACCGTATAGCTTTCCGGGCAAGCTGCCCCAGGCTATACCCATACCATCAAGGGAGTTTCTCAATGTCTTCCTCCTTTTGTTGAAAGCGGTTTTTACTACCCTGAAAAACAAGGATTCATCACAACCCAGGCTCATATCTTCCTTTGCCCTGAGCCTTATAACCGATGAACGAACCCTGGGGGGAGGATGGAATACATGCGGTTCAACATTGAACAGGAGCCTTACTTCATAAAAAGCCTGGGTAAGAACACTAAGTATACCGTAAACCTTGCTTCCGGGAGGAGATGAGATCCTCATTGCGACCTCCCTCTGGAACATACCGACCACTTCGGGTACCTGTGAGCGGTATTCAAGTATCCTGAAGAGTATCTGGGAGGAAATATTGTATGGGAAATTGCCTATTACCGCAAAACGGGCGCCATTAAACCCGGAACCCAGGTCATAGCTGAGAAAATCCGCCTCAATTATCCTGTCTGAAAGTTCGGGATACCTCATTTTGAGCAGTGCAACCGAATCCCTGTCTAGTTCTATGCCTGTCCAGCTGAAAGAGGTATTCTCAATAAGGTAACCGGAGAGTATGCCGGTACCCGGGCCCACTTCAAGCACATGCTTGTAACCGCCCCACATACTAAGTGAGGAGGCTATTTTACGGGCAATGTTTTGGTCAGTCAGAAAATGCTGGCCAAGTGACTTTTTTGGGGATACATGATGATGCACCTCTTATGGGATTTTCAGTTAACAATATCTCCGCGCAGGAGACGGAAACGGTTTCTTGCAGTAACAGTATGCAGGCTCCCGGGGTATTCTGTCATTATCTGCTGATAAAGGGACATGGCCTTGTCATGGTTCTCAAAATAGTTTTGCTGAAGTTCGGCCCTGCGGAAAAGTGCCTCGTCGGCAAGCAGGCCCGAGGGGTACTGCTCCACTATCAGTGCAAGCAAGCTGTCTGCCGCCCCAAAGTCTCCCTGTTTAATCATTATTTCGGCTTTCGCATATACAAGGTCATCATTTATCTGGTGGCCGGGGTAAAGCGTTTTCACCGAATCCAGGATCTCAAGAGCCTTGTCAAAACGGTTCATGAATATCTGCTGTTCGGCCATAGCATACATCTCAAGAGGACGGGGGTCGCCGTTTATCCCCAGGTTGTCCTGTATCTTCAGGGAAAGACGCATGGCGTCATTGGCTATCAGGCGGGAGGTGCCCGCCTTGAGTATGTCAAGCTGTGCCTTGGCCCAGTCGAACTCCCCTATGAAATAAGTAAGCCTGGCATTCTTGAACTTTGCCTCATGCGCAAGTGGGTCATCCCTGAACATCCTGTCAACCTGTGAGTAGAGCAGTGTAGCGTCCCATACCTCACCTGTAAGCAAAAGTATGTCGGCGAGCTCTATGCGGCACTCACCCTTTACGCGGTTTGATATATTCGGCAGATCGAGGGTGCTTTCAAGAAGATCAATTGCCTGGGAGGTATTCTCAAGATAGAAGGCATGAAGGTTTGCAAGGTTACGTACCAGCTGCACAGTGGCTGAACTTACCCCCATGCGCTCCAGGGCCTGCTCATATTCGCGCTTTATTTCAAGGAGTTCCTCCGTTTGGTATGTATAGTCGTCCACCACCGATAAAAAACGCACATTAAGATAACCTACCAGTGCATCCATGTAAAAGGTACTCTCTGCACCCATATCCAGGATGTAATTGTAGGCATCGGCTGCAATGGTGTAATTTTTATTGCTGGTTGCAAGTGAGGCAACTTCCAGAACAGGACGTCCTTCCTGCTGAAGCCTTCTGTCAAGGGCTCTTGCCTGCATAAATGCCATCCTGAAATCCTGCTGCTGGATTGACAGCCAAAGCAGCATCTCCGAATACATAATGTTCTCTGGATTTCTCTGGGTGCGCTCTAGCAATACCGATCTGAGTGCATCATTCCTGCCAAATCCGGGGTCGTTGGCAACTGCATCCTGTAAAATACCCCTTACCCTGGCCCTCTCTTCATCAAACTTAATCATGTAGTCGATGTACTCATTCATCATCTCCCTGTAATTACCCTTCTTTTCATGAATATCAGCGATCCGCAGGTGCAGGGGATGGCTTTCGGCCAGAAGCCTGCGGCCATGCAGATAGGTCTCAAGGGCACGGTCAAGGTATCCGCGGGCCTCAAATGCCAAAGCGAGATCAGTGATTTCCCCCGGGTTTGCCCGGAGTTTCTCTATCAGTTCGTCCATCTGTCTCCTGGCCCTGCGGTTATTACCAGACAATTCACTGACCCAGGCAAGATCCACCTGGTAACGTACCTCCCCTGGATTCCTCTGTATCTGCTCACGTACGACCCTTTCTGCCTGTCTGAAACTCTCGAGACCAAACAGAGCATCAAGGTAGTTGTTGTAAATTATCTGTGTGGGTTCATCATCAAACAGCTCTTCATATAGCGCAACAGCCTGTTCGTAACGCCCCTCCCTCAGGTACTGGACGGCAAGGCGTTCGTCCGTGCTGCCTTCTTCAGCCTGCTGGCTGAAGGCCATATCAGGCAATAAAACAAACACCACAGACAATAATGCAACAATACCATAAAGGCTCTTTATGCTCATACAGCTGTCAGTTATGACTTAATTTTCGTCCTCTAATATGAACGCTTACATCAGGTATTTGTTTTGTCATAAACCCTATACGGATCATATGGCATCAAACCCGGTATAAGGCCTTAAAACTTCTGGTATCACAATACCGTCGCCGGTCTGGTTGTTTTCCAGCAATGCTGCTAACAGTCTTGGCAGAGCCAGGGCACTTCCGTTCAGGGTATGCGCAAGAAGGTTCTTGCCCCCCGATGAGCGATACCGCAACTTCATTCTCTGAGACTGGTAGGTCTCGAAATTTGACACCGAACTTACCTCAAGCCATCTTTTCTGGGCTGCAGAATATACTTCCATATCATAAGTAATTGCAGATGCGAACCCGAGGTCGCCCCCGCAAAGGCGTGCAACCCTGAATGGCACCTGAAGTTTGCGAAGCAGCGAAGAGACATATGATACCATCTCATCGAGTGCCTCGTAACTTTTATCCGGATGTGCCACCTGCACTATCTCCACCTTGTCGAACTGGTGAAGCCTGTTGAGACCCCTTACATCCTTGCCGTACGAACCGGCTTCACGTCTAAAACAGACCGAATATGCGGCACACTTAACAGGCAGCTCATCCTCCTTTAAGATGCGGCCGCGGAATATATTGGTTACAGGAACCTCCGATGTCGGTATAAGATAGAGATCATCAGCACCAACATAATACATCTGGCCGTCCTTGTCGGGCAACTGCCCGGTGCCGAAAGCCGAATCTGCATTTACCATCAGGGGGGGCTGGTATTCCGTATAACCTGCCTTTCCGGCCTCATCGAGGAAAAAGCCAATAAGAGCCCTTTGCAGCCTGGCCCCTTTGCCCTTATAAACAGGGAAGCCGGCACCCGTTACCCTGGTACCTGCCTCAAAATCTATAAGGTCATACTTTTTTGCCAGCTCCCAGTGTGGAAGCGCATCCTCCCCAAGCCCGGGCATGCTTCCCTCCTCACTTACAATCTCATTGTCCTCTTCAGTGCTACCTGATGGCACTGAAGGGTGGGGCAGCATTGGCAGCTGGGTCATCAGTTCATTTAACTCAGAGCTGAGAGTATCCAGTTTCTCCTGAAGATCCCTTGCCCTTTTTTTCAGCTGTGAGCTCCTATCCTTAAGTGGTTCAGCCTCAGCAGCCTTCCCGGCCCTGAAAAGCTCACCTACCTCTGCCGAGATCTTCTTCGCCTCTGAAAGGGTGTCGTCAAGCTGCTTCTGGGTGTTCCTGCGTCCCGAATCAACCTCAGTTACCCGACCTACAATCCCGGCAGCATCAAAATTCCTTGTCCTGTAACGCCGGATTACTTCCTGGCTGTTCTCTCTGATCAATTGAATATCTATCATATTAAAGGGTTTTTTGGGCTAATCCCGCAATTCAGGGATCTCAAAAGTAATAAGTTTTATGCCATAAAAAAAAATCCTGCCGGGGCAGGATTTATAATTTTAAAAAGAGGATGCTTTCCCGGCAGATATGTCTGCCGCATGTTTACTTCTTATCCTCCTTCTTCTTGCCAGACGCCTCATCTTTCTTGACAGTGGCTTTCTTCCGTGATGAAGGGGATGCTGACTTTTCAGAGGCCTCCTTCTTTGCAGTGGTTTTCTTTGCTGCAGGCTTTTTATCTGCCTTGACAGTCTCTTTTTTTGTCGTGGTCTTTTTCCTGGCAGGTGCTTTCTTTTTCGCCCCGGCCTCTTTTTTAGCCGGAGCCTTCTCCTTTGCAGGTGCCTCCTTTTCCAAAACGGCTGTTTCTGCCTGCTCAGGCTTATCAGCAGGGGCTGCCTTTGAGGATGTATCCTTTACTGCAGGTGCCTGGGGAATAACTTCCGGCATTGCCTCGGCAACAGGTTCTATATTTACAAAGGATCTGTTTCCCGACTTCCTTTTAAAAACCACCTTGCCGTCAACCAGGGCATACAGTGTGTGATCCTTGCCCATACCGACGTTCAGCCCAGGATAGTGCTGTGTGCCGCGCTGCCTTACTATTATGTTTCCGGCAATTGCAAGGGAGCCGCCAAATATCTTTACACCAAGTCGTTTGCTGTGTGATTCGCGACCATTACGTGAGCTACCAACTCCTTTCTTATGTGCCATAATATTTTATTTTTTTCAGTTTCCTTAAGCGGTGATATCTTCTATCTGGATACGGGTCATAGGCTGGCGGTGACCATTCATCTTCTGATAGCCCTTTCTTCTTTTCTTCTTGAAGACTATCACCTTGTCAGCCTTTACATGTTCGAGGATCTTTGCCTTAACCCTGGCACCCTCAACCAGGGGAGTTCCGACCTTGACGTTTTCGCCGTCGGCAAGCAGCATAACATTGTCAAACTCCAGGTCACTTCCGGTATCCTTGTCAAGCAGGTTCACGAAAAGCTTCTGCTCTTTCTCTATCTTGAACTGCTGTCCTCCTATCTCAACTATTGCGTACATTTCTAATATGCATTAAATGGTTCACTCAGTTACGGGGGTGCAAAGATAATCAAAAATAACTAAGGAACAAGGCCTCAGAATATTTTTTCGCAAAAAATGCCGGTGTTCAAATTCTCTTCTTTTTCCTGTTTGCAAGATATATCCCCGCCAGTATCATGGCAATCCACAAAAGGTAAAGAGGCAGAAAGCTCTCACCATCGGCCACCCCCCACATTATTGACACAACAGGCATAAGGTACGTCACCGTGGACGTAAACAGTGCCGAAGTCTGCTTTATAAGCCAGTTGTGTATCGCCATCGCCATGGCCGTACCAAAGACAGCCAGAATGGCAATATATCCCAGACCTTTCCAGGCCCCTTCCTCATAAGACAGCTTGTATACAATGTCGCTGAACCCCAGCAGATATATCAGCGAAGGTATACCAATGAACATGAATACCACCGAAGTTATTGTCAGTGCATCGAAGTCTGACAGATACTGTTTTATAAGGTTCATATTGGTAGCATAGCAAACGGCGGCAGCCACGGCCATCAGCCCGTACCAGATACTGTTGAGCTGACCCCCGCCTGCCACACTCATAATACCTATAGCCCCTCCCAGGCCTATTATCACACCCAGCACATTGACCCACCTAGTCATTACACCAAAGAACACAACGCCTATCAAAAGAGTGAACAGTGGTGTAAGGGAATTGAGGATCCCCGCCATATAACTGTCTATTACAGTCTGGGCGGCGGCAAAAAGAAATGGGGGCAATCCGTTGCCGATTATGCCAGAGAGTATGAAATATTTTAGCCTGCGCACCGGCACCTTCCTTAAATGCCAGAACAGCAGGGGTGAAAGGGCGATAAAAGAAATGGCTATCCTGAGAGCACCCAGCTCGGCGGCACTGAACGCTGCTAGCCCCCGCTTAATGAGTATGAATGAGCTGCCCCACACTAATACCAGCAGCAATAATGCCAGCCAGTGTATCCCTCCGGGCCTGCCCTCACCTTTGTTTACCATCTCTGCAGCGTTTTTAGCCAGCGGCAAAAATAGGTAAAAATTCATAATCCGCATTTTGCCTGCCCAATAACAATTACGGATAAAAAAAATCCCGTATATTAGAGCATTAAGCCATTTTTACAGACAACAAAAACACATGGCATGACGAATATCAAAAAATCACAGGAGCCCAGGCTGGAGATAAAAAAGGGAGACATTGCCAGCCAGCCCGATATCAACGCGATCGTAAATGCAGCAAATGCCCGCCTGATGACAGGGGGCGGTGTTGCAGGTGCAATCCACAGGGCTGCCGGACCCGGGCTGGAAAAGGAGTGCCGGCCGCTTGCCCCCATCAGTCCCGGCGAAGCCGTAATTACTACAGGGCACAATCTCCCGAATAAATATGTTATACATTGCCTGGGTCCGGTTTATGGATCAGACAAACCCGCCGACAAGCTGCTTGAAAACTGTTACCGCAACGCTCTTGAACTCGCTGACCGCAAAGGGATTGAGTCGGTAGCCTTCCCGGCAATATCCGCGGGAGCTTTTGGCTATCCTCTGAGGGAGGCTGCACAAATTGCCATAAATACAATCAGAAAGACTATGCCTTCGCTTGAGAACGTTGGCCTGATAAGAATGGTGCTTTTCAGCGACAGCGACCTTGAAGTTTTCAAAGAGGTGGCAGGCTGAAGAGGAATAATATATCTTTGCCGGTATGGCTGCTGATATTATAATCGTATTCATAATACTGGGCGTCGCTATACTGTTGTTTTTCACCGCCTGGATCAGGATGGATATTGTTGCCCTGCTTGTAATCTCCTCACTGGTGTTTACCGGGGTAATAAGCCCGTCAGAGGCCCTGGCAGGATTCAGCAATCCTGCCGTTATAACTATATGGGCAATGTTTATCCTGAGTGCAGCCCTTTACCAGACAGGTATAGCCAGGATAATTGGTCACCAGGTGCTAAGGTTCGCAGGCCGGGGAGAGGCCAGACTGATCGCAGTTATTATGCTCTCGTCGGGGATTATGTCGGCCTTTATGAACAATGTGGGGGTTGTTGCACTTATGTTGCCGGTTGTAATGGATATGGCAAGGGCAAAGAGCATCTCACCCTCACGCCTCCTTTTGCCGCTTGCATTCGCTTCAATGCTGGGCGGCCTTATAACCCTGATAGGCACCCCACCTAACCTATTGGTAAGTTTTGCCATTGAAGATGCAGGCCACAGACCCTTCATGCTTTTTGACTTCTCCCCGATAGGCCTGAGTGCGCTGATCGCCGGCGTTATTTTTATTTCAGTTGCAGGGCGTCATTTGCTGCCAAAAAGGGATGCCATCAGCGAAACCAGGCAGAGTTCGCATAAATACCCGTCTGATTCTTACAACCTCGGTGAAAAGACCTTCCTGTTACGTGTAAAACCAAAGTCCGGCCTTGTGGGCAAGACTCTTTCGGAAAGCCGGCTGAGGGCAGGACTCGGCCTTAATGTGATTACCATAATAAGGCATGGAAGCACTATACTCGACCCCAGTCCCGACACGGTTATCAATAGTAATGACAAACTGCACGTTCAGGGCCGTATTGAATCCCTTAAGGCCATGAAGCGCTGGGAGGTGATGCTGCCGTCACAGGCAGGGATTGATACAGCAGGGATCCTGGAAAGTGACCTGCTGATATGGGAGGCAAAAATAGGCCCGTCATCTGAACTCAGCGGAAAACGCTTGCAAGACACTAACTTCAGGAAGAGACTGGGCATCAATGTGCTGGCAGTAAGAAATGCGAGCGGGCTGAAAAGGTCAATGCTACATGACCATCTGCTGGCTGAGGATGACATAATACTTATACAGGGTCCGGAAGAGAGGATGCAGATCCTGGAGGAGGAAGGCAGGATATCTGCCATTACCCGGGCCAGCAAAAAAACACTTCTTGAAGAATACAGATTAGACGAGGTGCTCTTTATAATGGAGGTCAGCGGGGAAGCAGAGCTCTTTGAGAGGGCCATAGCAGAAAGCCAGATAGGAAGTGCCTTCGGCCTCACTGCAATAGGTGTTTTCCAAAAAGATGGCAAGCTGGAGCCATACCTGCCGGGAGCGGGTGTTCAGACCGATGACCGGCTAGTTGTAAAAGGGAATGCAGAAGACCTTCCACTGCTGAGAGGCCTGGGTGAACTGGAGATAGTTGATGAAAGTGCGCCCGAGTTGCAGAACCTCGAGACTGAAGATGTGCAAATGGCTGAGGTGATCCTTGCTCCCAGGTCATTAATTGCCGGGAAGACCCTGAGGGAGATAAAGTTCAGGCAGAAGTACGGACTTACAGTATTGTCAATATGGAAGGAAGGCCAGGCCATCAAGACAGACATTCACAACCAGCCGCTTCATTTTGGTGAGGCATTGCTGGTATACGGCAAGAGGGAAAAACTCGAGTTGATCGACAGTGAAGACGATTTCATCCTGCTTACCGAGATGGCCCGTGTGCCGACACGAAAGGGCAAGGCCCTCACTTCTGCCTCTATAATGCTGGCAGTAATACTTTCGGCCCTTCTCGGGCTTGTTCCGCTTGCCATAGCTGCACTTGCAGGCATAAGCCTGATGGTGCTGAGCGGCTGTCTGAAAATGGAGGAAGCATACCGGGCCATTGAGTGGCGGGCCGTTTTCCTCACAGCAGGCATGCTTCCTCTCGGGGTTGCAATGCACCAGACAGGGGCGGCAAGCCTTCTGGGCGGAGGCGTTGTGGGGTTTTTGGGCAGCACGGGCCCCTGGGGAGTTATAGCCGGACTCTATCTGATGACGGCCTTGCTGGCAATAGCTATAACTCCTGCGGCCCTGGTGGTGATAATGTCTCCTGTGGCTCTTGAGGCGGCTGCCAGCTTTGACCTGTCGCCACATACATTTATGATGGCCATAGCGGTTGCAGCCGCTGCAGTATTCATGAGCCCGGTGTCTCACCCCGCAAACCTTCTGGTTATGGGACCGGGGAGTTACCGTTTTACCGACTATATCAGGGTAGGCCTCCCGCTTACTCTTGTTGTGATGGCGGTTGCCATGCTGCTTTTGCCGATTGTCTGGCCTTTATAATTTAAACTGAACAAACAAAAATGACAGGAACAAAGAAATTTAGCCTTGGGTTCTTTCCCACCCCCCTGCATGAACTAAAAAATCTTGAAAAGGATTATCCATCCTATCGTATATTTATAAAAAGGGATGATATGACAGGCCTGGCAAGCGGTGGCAACAAAACACGCAAACTTGAATATCTGATAGGCCAGGCCATTGAACAGGGGGCTGACACTGTGATCACGGCAGGGGCACAGCAGTCCAACCACTGCCGTCAAACAGCTGCCGCAGCCGCAATGGCGGGGCTGGAATGCCACCTCATGCTGGGTGGCGAAAAACCGGAGTTGTACAACGGCAACCTGCTGCTTTCCATACTTCTTGGGGCCAGGATACACTACAGGGGAGAAAGCAGGAAAGGAGAGGATCTTGACCAGCTCGCCCAAAATCTTTCCCTTAAGGGGAAAAAAGCCTTTGTTATTCCATACGGCGGGTCAAATATAACAGGTGCCACCGGTTATCTCGAAGCCGCGGGTGAACTTAAGAAACAGCTTGACGAAAAAGGCCTGTCAATGGATTACATCTTCTTTGCATCCAGTTCCGGCGGAATGCAGGCAGGACTTACCATGGGGATGAAACACTACGGGCTGGAGTCACAACTGATGCCGGTAAGGATAGACAAACAGGAATCGGAAGAAGGGTCGCTGAAGGAAATAGTTCACCGCCTTATCAAGCAAGGGGATGAAGGCTACGTGGGCAGTATTGATGATATACCTTTGATAGGGGGGTATGAGAAAGCAGGCTATGGTGTGGTAACACACCGGGAAAAAACGGCAATCAGGACCCTTGCCCGCAAAGAGGGCATTATCCTCGACCCGGTTTATACAGGCAGGGCGTTCTACGGCATGATGGACCATATGGAAAAAAAGAAGCTGCCCGTGGGCTCCAACATCCTTTTCTGGCATACCGGGGGCCTGCCCGCCAACTTCAGTTATGCCGGTGATATTGTTTAATTCAAAAGCAAAGAATACTACCATGCAGTATAAGCTTATATGTATAACCCTGGTCCTATCAGTAATCCTTATCCTGCCCCAGGCCGGATTTTGCAGGGGGGAACCCAAGGAGCTGACGGGCCTGAAGGAGTTCATGGAAAGGGGAATGGCTGATTGGGGGATACCGGGTATGGCTGTGGCCGTTGTTAAGGATGGTGAAATTATCTATGCCGGAGGTTTCGGGCTGAGAAAACTGGGTTCTGATGAAAGGGTGGATCAGCACACGGTTTTCGGGGTAGCCTCCCTGACAAAGGCAATGACCTCGGCCGCCATAGGGATACTGGTCGATGAGGGGAAGCTTGACTGGGACGACAGGGTACGTGACCACCTTCCCTGGTTTGAACTGTCAGATCCGTGGGTAAGCGAAAACGTTACCATACGGGATTTACTTTCACACAAAGTCGGGATTGGCAGGCTTACGGGCAACCGCCTCAGGTTCATGCCTGGCCGCGACCCGCAGACCATTATGTCGTTTGTAAGGCATATGCCCTTTGAGCAGACTTTCCGCTCAGGATACGTTTACAGCAATATTATGTACATGGTGGCCGGACAGGTGGTGGAGGCAGCATCGGGCATGAGATGGGATGATTTCATTGCCGGCCGGATATTTGCACCGCTCGGTATGGAGAGTGCAAATACCTC
Source organism: Bacteroidales bacterium (assembly GCA_007134525.1). Classification (GTDB taxonomy): domain Bacteria; phylum Bacteroidota; class Bacteroidia; order Bacteroidales; family UBA7960; genus PUPG01. The sequence goes on from SLKR01000034.1 coordinate 64,242, forward strand.
AGTGGCACAGATTGGGGAATACGATAATGCCGCATGGCCTCACCAGGAAATTGACGGTGTGGTGCAGCCTATCCCCAGGAGGAATTTCGACAATGTGGGCCCGTCGGCCTCAGTCAACTCTTCTGTAACAGATATGGCCAGGTGGATGCTTCTGCAACTGGGAGAGCCGGGAGAGTATGAAGGGGAAAGGATTGTGAGCCGTGAGAGCATACTTGAAACTCACCAGCCGCAACAGGTGTTCAGGGTGAGCGACCCACTTACCTCCCCGCTTACCGGTTACGGGCTAGGGTGGGGCCTCGGATATTATGAGGGCTACAGGGTTTCTCAGCACAGTGGCGCAACCGACGGCATGACATCAAGTATGGTACTTGTACCCGAAAAGGACCTTGGTGTAATTGTTGCAAGCAACCTGTTCTGTAATTTCCGGCCCGCAGTTGTCAACTACATACTGGATGCCATGCTTGGAAAAGACAGGGAAACCGACTGGCACACCCATTACTACGAACAATACCTCGAAGATAAGGCTGAAGCAATTGCACGCAGGGGTGAAATTGAAAGCCGAAGGCAGGAAGATGCCGGGCCGAGCCTCCCGCCTGAGGCATACACAGGGCATTACCACCACAAGGTTTACGACAAAGCAGAGGTCAGGCTTAGAGACGATGGGACTCTTGAGATGCAGCTATGGGGTGACGATGAGATGATAGCCCGGCTTGAGCACTGGCATTACGACACCTTCAGGGCTCACTGGCAGAACAGTTCGATGAGGGAGAAGTTCGTGAGTTTCGACATCGACCAGTACGGAGAGGTGCACCGCCTTAACGTCAGGTTCACCCTGAGGCAGGTGCTTATCTCCGTAGGGATATACCCTGCCAATTATTACAGAATGGTGGATTACACAAAATGAAACACTGCTGAGTGGTTTTTAATGAAAAATTATTACCTTTGCCCCTCATTTTAGCATAACTGCAATTTAATCATTACAAACACATTAAAAAAACCGAAATGCTTAGACAGTACGAAACCGTTTTCATTATGACTCCCGTTTTGTCTGAAGAACAGATGAAGGAAGCGGTAAGCAAGTTTCAGGACTACCTGAAGAAGAAAGGAGCTGAGATCGTGTTTGAAGACCATTGGGGTCTTCGCAAAATGGCATACCCGATCCAGAAAAAATCCACGGGCTTTTACCACCTTATTGAGTACAAGGCCGAAGCCGAGCTGATAAGAGATCTGGAAACAGAGCTCAAGCGCGATGAAAGGGTTATCCGCTTTCTGACGGTTGCTTTGGACAAGCACGCTATCGCTTACAACGAGAAGAAAAGAAGAGAAAAGGCAGCCGCAAAGGAAGGTGAAACTGAAAAAAAAACAGGAAGCAAATAAAAAAGAACAAATGCAATCAGAGGCCCTCTTCGCGGAGCCTTTTCCCTGTCATCAATAATTCTGTTTATCTCGTACTGCAAATACAGCATGTTAAAAAACAGCGTATAAATTCCTGAGATTTTTACATTTTCACCTTTGTTAACAATTGCCTCATTAAGTACTTTCCTTACATTAAAAGCCAAACTAATTGTGATAACAAAACAAAGAACCATGACAGTTGCAAGAACAATGAAAATAACCAGCACCTCTGTAGGAATCTCGTCAAATTCCAAATTGTCTAAGTTATCTAAATTAGTTGAACCTAGAAAAGACAGAGTAAAGGAAAGAATGAACATAAGGAAGACAAGAATAACCCCTGAAAGAGCCAAACCTTTTTTTGCTTTTGAATTAGTCTCAAGATTATTCAACTCAGGCACTCTTTTAAGGTACCAAAAATAAGGATAGATACCTAAAGTTATAATTGACAAAAACAACAAAAGCACCACACTCTTTTTCTCAGGTATTTTCTCAGTCTCATTATCAGGCACCTTCTGAGTTGTTTTCTCAGGCACCTTCTGAGTTGTTTTCTCAGTATCACCCATTTAATAATTAGAAAAACAGACTATAAAAAGGTTTTTATTTTTGAAAATTTGTGGAAAC
>SLKR01000044.1 GCA_007134525.1 Bacteroidales bacterium
ACCGTAAAGATCAAACCCGGACCTTCGGCCGGATCAAGACTGAAGGCAAAGACAGCGGGGAATATTGCCACGCCTGCAAGAACCGCAATCAGCGTATCGGCAACAGACACCTCAATTGAAATATTGCTCAGGTTATTCTTTTTATTGATATATGAGCCATATGTGATCATTGTTCCCATACCCAGGCTCAGGGAGAAGAATGCCTGACCCAGTGCCGATAGAAGTACATCTGAATCTACCACAGAGAAATCAGGTCTGAATAAAAACCTAAGCCCTTCCATTGCACCCGGCAATGTTACTGACCTGATAGCCATTATTACAAGGAGCAACACCAGAAAAGGCATCAGCACCTTTGCATACTTCTCAATTCCCTTCCTGACACCGGAAAGGATTATCCATGCTGTCATCGCAAGGAATATCATCTGAAGTATAAGTGGCCTTAAGGCCGTTGTATGGAATGTATCAAACTGCCTGCTGATTTCGGCAGAACTTTGCCCGGCAAATGAGTTGGTGAAAGACTTAAGGATATATTCCAGGGTCCAGCCTGCTATTGTGCTGTAAAATGCCAGAATCATAAAAGCAGCTATGATCCCCATAACCCCGACAATAAACCAGGGTTTGCCAGGGGCAAGTTTCTTGAATGAGCCAAGTGCATTTCTCTGACCCCTTCTTCCGATTATAAATTCAGATAGCATAACCGGAATACCCAATAATAATATAAAGCCGAGGTATATCAATAAAAATGCGCCTCCCCCATTATCGCCGGCTACATATGGGAAGCGCCAGATATTCCCCAACCCTATTGCGGAACCTGCTGCTGCACAGATAATTCCAAAACGGCTGGAGAAACCATCACGGCCTTCGTTTCCAAAAGACATAAGCAAGTTGTTGTTTTGATTTCCGTGAAGCGTTTCTATGATTCAACCTCCTTCACAAGAAAGGCCAAAAATATAAAATAATGGTTAAAGAACAACAACAAGTGTTAATTTTTGCCTCTCAGGGATAAAGCCTGTCTGACACAGTGATAATTACGTGTTACAACATTAATTTTACTTAGAGAAATCAGAACAATAATGTTCAGAAACCCTTTAAAAGACTGGTTTTTTTTCACAAGGAGTCAGAGGCAGGGGATACTTGTACTTATATTTTTGATACTAATTACGCCTCTTGTATCCAGAATGGCCAGACAGGTTGCATCCTTACCTGTCTGCGAAGAAAAGGCACTTGCAGAGCTCAGTACCATCATCGACAAGTTTCAGCAAGTAAAAAGCCTTGATCCTTTTCCTTTCGACCCGAATACCATTTCACCCGGTGAGTTGAAACAAATGGGGCTCTCTGAAAGGATCGCAAGAAATATCAAGAACTATTTGGATGCCGGGGGGAATTTCAGGTACAGGGAAGATATGAAAAAGCTTTACCAGATTGACGATGAAATATACCGGCAACTGGAGGCCTTTATTGAACTTCCCTCGAAGGATGAGGTCTATGTGGATATTTCAGAACATGATACAGAAGTATCAACAGGCAGAGAGCAAATAGATATAAATAGCGCCGACTCTGTTGAACTGCAGGTTGTCAGGGGTATTGGCCCTGTATTCGGCAGCAGGATCAGCAGATACCGTGATCTGCTCGGGGGCTTTCACTCTGTTGAGCAGCTGATGGAGGTTTACGGTATTGACAGTGCAAGGTTCGAACAGATAAGACCCCAGGTTCATGTAAAAACAGGTGAGACAAAAAAAATCAACCTGAACACAGTATCGGCCAGTGAGCTTTCATCTCATCCTTATATTGACTGGGCAATTGCAAGGGCTGTTATAGCTCTGAGGGAACAGCATGGTCCATTCGATACTGTATCTGACATTAAGGATTCCCACCTGGTGGATGAGCATTTGTGGAAAAGGATCTCCCCATATCTTAAGATTGATTGAACAATATTTTTTTTACTGCGTTATTTAGATAAAGACTTAATTAAATCAACCACTCGACCCTGGATATTAAAATATAAGAGTATGAAAAAACAAGCACTTTATACAATAGGAATAGTTGCCGCTCTTGCATTCTTTACAATACAGGCGGCTGGAATAACAAAAAATATAAATACAAAAAATAAAGGAGAAACAGCCATGACAAGTAATCCAAAATATGTATTGCCGGATCTGCCATATGCTCACAATGCACTGGAGCCTTACATTGACCAGCTCACTATGGAGATACATCACGGAAAACATCATCAGGGATATGTAAACAATCTTAACAACGCAATAGCGGGAACCGAGCTTGAGAATATGTCACTCGAGGATATTTTTAGAAATATGAGCCGCTACCCCACTGCTGTCAGGAATAACGGCGGGGGCCACTGGAACCACGACCTTTTCTGGAAGGTACTTGGCCCTGATGGTGGCGGAAAACCTGAAGGGGAACTGCTAAGGGCAATAGAACAGAGGTTCTCATCCTTCGAAGATTTCAGGGAGGAATTCAGTCGTGCAGGTGCTACCCGTTTCGGAAGCGGCTGGGCCTGGCTTATTGTTGACAGCAATGGTGTACTTCAGGTAACCAGCACACCGAATCAGGACAACCCTCTTATGGATGTTGCCGAACAACAGGGGACACCTATATTAGGTGTGGACGTATGGGAGCATGCATACTATCTCCAGTACCAGAACCGCCGTCCGGAATATCTCGAAAATTTCTGGAGTGTCGTAAACTGGAATGAAGTAGAACGCAGATACAACGAAGCAAAAAGATAAGATATTTAAAAGTACGGGTGATGAGTGATGGTGACCGGCAGTGCCACTTAATTGGGGCCTGCCGGTTTTTTATAAAACCCGAAAATCATTTTGAACCTAGCCTTTGTTCAAGCCTTGGAATATTTTTAATATTGGTGCCAATAGAGTAGCAAACGTTGTCCTTTTCGAGCACCACCTTCCTTGCTATTCTCCTTACCCGGACAAGATATTTAAGGTTTATTATTGAATTATCGCTGATCCTCATGAATTCACCTTCCGGAAGGCGCTTTTGTACACTTCCTATGTTTGATATCACCAGCTGGGAATCTTCGTTCCCCGTAAATATCCTGGTATAGTTCCAGTCGGTTGTGATATATACAATATCATCAAGATTCACTACAGTATATCCGCTTTCAGTTGGAAGCCTTATTACCGTGGCCTCATCTATTATGTCCATAAGCTGCCGGTATGAACTTGCCAGATCTGCATGCGAATAGGTTATCGCAAACCGCAAAAGTGCCTGATAAAGCTCCTGTTTCTCAATTGGTTTGAGAATATAGTCAAATGCGGCATATCTTATTGCCTCTATTGCATACTGTTCAAATGCAGTAACGAATATTACAGGTGGTTCAAACCCGGCATGACTGATCTCCCTGAGGACTTCAAAACCATTTTTGACGGACATCTGGATGTCAAGGAACAAAAGATCCGGCCTCTTTTCAAGTATTATACCTGCAGCCTCATCCGGGTCGCTTATCTCCGCCATTATATTTATACCTCCCCTTTCGTCCAAAAGGGTCTTTAGTTGATCAATGGCTGAAGGCTCATCATCTACGATTACCGTATTTATCTCCCTCTTAAACCTGCTGTTATTATCATTTGTCATAGTATATCCTTATTCTTACCTCTGTTCCGGCTGCTTTGCCATTATTGTCAAAAAGATCCTCTATCTCCCAGTATATTTTGTCATTGTATAGATCGCTGTACAGTGTGAAATACTCCTGCATTATCTCCATTCCCTTACCGGTCGAGAACTGGCTCTTTTCATTTGAAGCATTGCGTCCTACACCGTTATCCCTTATTGAAACAGTGATTTCATGGTCACTCTGTCCTATGTTGATTGTCAGCAGCCCTCCGCTATCTTTTTGGGAAAGCCCGTGTTTTATTGCGTTTTCGGCATATACCTGTATCAGCATCTTCGGAACCCTGCGTTTGAGGTCCACACCGGGAGCGATATTGATCTCGGCCTCAAATGATTTATCAAAACGGAGCCTTTCAATTGCTATATAATCCTGGCAAAAGCCTACTTCATCCTCCAATGTCCTGAATACTGACTTGGCCGACATAAGCACTATCCTGTGCAGGCGTGAAAACCTTGCCAGATAATCTGCTGCTTTTTCAGCCTCATTTCTCTTTATCGACTGGATTGCAGAATTTATTGCATTCATTGAGAAGTGCGGGTTTAACTGATTCTTTACAAGGCTCAGCTGTAACTCTCCTATCATGGTTTCTATCTTCTCTCTTTTTTCTATCTGTTTTATCTGCACCATCCTTGTAAGAAGTGAAAATCCGAGCAGGCCAGCATATATTCCGGCAATATATAAAAACCCCATGTAGAATCCGGGGTTCGGGCCATACCTTAAAACATAACGGTCATTGTCTGCCTGGTAACTGATCAGGGTGGGTTCGCCGGGTTGTTCAATAAAGGATACCTGCTCACGGATACGGCTGTTAAGATTGGTATTTATTTCAGCAACAGCCGGACGGGACATATCTGAATGGAACATATAAACCCTTGCCTGCAGGGGATTGGGAATAAAGATCTCCTTGCTGCCGTTGTTGTTAATATCCCGCATATTGATCTTTCGAAGCCTTAACTCCGGGAAGACGCTCCTGTTTTCTATATTGTTCTTATATATATAGGTTCCTTCAGGCCTGTTGTCAAATGCAAATATCATGTCATCCCCGTCTTTTATGTAACCCATGTTCCTGGGTGATATGGAAAGCTCCCTTGTTCCTGTCAGGGTTCCCCTTATGTCAAAGTAATGGACAACTGAAGGATTATTATTAAAAGGAGTAAATTCAAAGGCGGCGATCAATGAACTACCATTGCTCTCTATTAATTTTGGATATAAAAATCTTGCCTCTCCCGGAAACTCTACCGGCTCGAACAAAAAGTCAAGATTGTTATCCAGCAATATCAGCCAGTTGCTGTGATCGTGGTATTTATGTTCATAAGGGGCAACATTGGCAGTTGAAACTCCATTGATAATTATCTCCCTTTTACCGTTGCCTGAAATGTCGGCCTGGGAAAAACTCCGGAACTTATAATACGATTCCGGAGAACGCAATAAAGTGTCACTGCTTGCAGAGTAGGCAAATACATTTCTGGGGTACCTGGGAAAGCCTGCAACAAGGGCAAAAATTATCTCCTTGCTGCCGTCACCATTAAGGTCCTCCATCTCTCCGGCAATAACCCGGACAAAAGAACTTTGAAATCCGGGCCCAACCTCTGCAATGAATCTGTTTTCAACTCCTTTTTCGGGTATTCTGATATCTTCCAGGATATGAAGGTAAATGCTGTCGTTGGAATGGGTGAAAAAACATATGCTTTTGACTCCGTCATTATTATAATCACCTGTGATTATCTCTGAATTTGTGTATCTGAACAGCCCTGTGCTGCCCCGGAAATTCCACTGATAGAAAAGGTTTCCATTAAAGTCACTTACAGTTACATTTACCAGGCCATCATCCCTGTCAATAATACGAATTTGCTCAGAGTAACCGTCATTTGTAAGGTCATCAAAATAATTATATATTCCGTTCTGTTCCTGGTAATACTCTACAATATCAAGATTATACTTATTAAAACTAAAGGGCAGTATTGCCACCAGCAATATAGTTGGCAGAACAGGCAGGATATATGGGTTGAGAATTATACCGCTAAGGCTTTTCATATATACATGTAATTCGCTAATATAGACATAATAATCAACGATACACAAAAATATGTAATACCTGAAAACACCTGTATTTTTATCTGTCTCTTATAAGTCTTTGCTTTTTAAAAAAATAGATTAAATTTGGGTTAGCCAATACTTATTTGCTAACCCAAATGTGTAAATATGGAACAAGAACAACAAAAACATTATGAACAGACAACAACTGCAAGGACCAATGCCGGACAAGGTTTCGGAATAGCGGGTATGGTTCTGGGGATACTTGCTCTGATACTTGCATTCATTCCCTGCATAGGTGTAATCGCCCTTGTCCCCGGGGCCATTGCGGTTATACTCAGCATAATAGGACTTGTACAGGCAAACCAGAACAATGGTGCCAAAGGTCTTATAATCGCCGCCCTTGTGATCTCAATTATCGCTACCAGCATAGCTGCGATTTGGGGTTTAGTTATAGGTGGGGTAAGCCGTGAGGGACATATCTGGAGAGACAGGATAGAGAGAATAGTTGAAAAGACCGACAGGGAATCTCTCAGAGAACTGGAGACATCACTTCGGGTACTCGGCAATGAACTGGAAAGGACATTCGGCGACATGGATGAGTTTGACCCTGAAATGTATGAGTTCGGTGAGGAGATTACGGATGAGGAGTTTGAAAGGGTAATACAGGAATATGAGGAAACTGTCAGGGAGTTTGCCCGGCTGATTGACCAGGCTGAAAGGGGTGAGCTATCTTCAGTTGTAAGATACTCCTCGGTCTCACTGAGGGCTGCCTCGCTGGCAGCCACCCTTGTCAGGATAGGCCCTAAACTGACAGAGGAACAGAAGAAACGTTTCGAGGAGGTATCAGAAAGATATGAAGTACTTCTTGAGGAGGTTACGGAGTGATATCCAGGCCGGCCGCCCGTATCTTCTTATTAACCTGATATTGGGCGTTGTTTTCCTGATGGTCATTATATATCCGGTAGTGTTTACTCCAGATACAGGGAGGCATCCGCTTCCCTGCGTTTATACGTCGCTTACGGGTATAGAGTGCAGTTCCTGCGGATTGTCAAGGGGGTTCTCACATATTGTAAGGGGGCAGCTCTCAGAGGCAGTTGAACTGAACAGGCACAGTCTGCCTGTATTCCTGTTTTTTGCCATTCAGCTTATTATGAGAATAAGTCTCAGCATGGCTTACGCAAGGGAAATATTTTCTGCAAGGGCAATTGTTACAGTTGATATATTTGTTTCTTCCGGCATGTTCCTTATTGTATTTATGCCGCTAATCGCATAAGGTTTTTTGTATGAGCAGAATAACAGATATTATAATCAGGACCTCTAACAGCAAGGCAACTTTATTGATAAGGCTTATGGTAGGAGTTGTTTTCCTTTCTGAAGGACTTCAGAAATTCCTTTTCCCGGCCATAAGGGGTGCAGGAAGGTTTGAGTCAATTGGCCTCCCCTCACCGGAACTTCTGGGGTATCTGGTTGCGACATTTGAAGTAGTTGCAGGCTTTTTTGTGATTGCCGGTCTGCTGACCCGGATTGCAAGCATACCGCTAATAATAATAATGCTGGTAGCCATTTCCACCACAAAAACTGAAATACTGGTGCAGGAAGGGTTCTGGGAAATGATGCATGCAAGCCGTACCGACTGGTCAATGCTTCTTGGGAGCATATTCCTGCTTATCAAAGGCGGTGGATGGCTCTCATTCGACAGGTATTATACCTCAAAAGGGAAATAAACCTTCCCCTCTAAGTATTACCGCCTGTCTATCATCCTGGCTGTAATTATTCTTACATCATCAAACGGACGGTCGTGCTCGTCGGTCTCCAGTCCGGCTATTCTGTCAACTATTTCCATTCCGCTGAGCACCACTCCGAACACTGTGTAGTTCTGATCCAGATGGGCAGCCCCGCCTTCTGTCTTGTAAACCTCCCTGTGCTCAGCGGGGATAGTATAGGGTGTAAAACCGGCCAGTTCCCTTTCTGCTATCTGTTCAATCATATTCTGAGCAACAGTAATGCTGTCGCTGTCAGGTCTTTCTGCTATGAGCCTTTCACGAACTTTCAACCAGGATGAATATTCCCGGTTGTTTACAAGTTTGTTTTCCCTGAGCCAGTCGTTTATCCGCCCTTCGGCAATGGCAAGTGTACTGTCGTTATAGACCCTTCCCTGTATTATTGTAAACTGCGAGCTGCTGGAGGCCCTTGCAGGGTTATCACTGCGTGCAGCGTTTACAGCTCCCCGTCTGTGGAAAAGGTCTTCGGTGAATTCAGCAGGTACCATGTAATCCAGGTCAGGCTCAAAAGAGGCGCCCTCCTCGGTTTCGGGCCTTGTATTCGGATCTCCCGTCTGGACAAGAAATTCATCAATTACCCTATGAAACAGCACTCCGTCAAAAAGCTCCATGTTTACAAGCCTGATGAAGTTATTCCTGTGTTCCGGGGTGTCGTCAGAAAGCCGTATGATAATGGTGCCGAAATCGGTAATTAGCTCAACATCCCTTTCAAGGTCTTTTTTACTTACACCTTCCTCAACCATTTGGTTACACCCGAAAAAAAGTATTACCGACAAGAAAATTAATCCGGAACGGTTCATATATGTTGTATTTAGTTTACAATCCCCCTTTTCATGCAAATATAACATATAACAGCAAGAAACTCATTAGAAAATTTAACATTTTTTGTTTATCTTTTTTTTATTTTGCTTAAACATTTTATTTTCCCTATCGTTTTATGTGCATGTTTATATTTATTAACCAAATTTTTTAATGTCATGAAAAAGTATTTTTTAAAAATCAAGGGGCGCAGGATGACTATGCAGGTTGTATTGTTGTCAGCCCTGGCAATAGTTGCCGTTTCCTGCGAAAAAGAAGAAACACAATTATTTGAAGAGCCCGCAATCAGCGAAGCTCCAATGACCCAGGCTGCCGGGGTCAACAGGCCCGGAAGAGCGCCTTCACCAGGTGATGCATCAATAGCAGCCATAGCTATTGATGCTGGGTTTGAAGAGTTAGTCGGAGCACTGTCTTATGTTGATGCAGAACTTGAAGCAGGTCTTGTAAACCTATTTCTGAACGGAACAGACCAGTTCACTGTGTTTGCACCTACCAACGATGCCTTCGAAAACCTCTACGATGCACTTGGAGTTGATGAGATTTCAGATCTGCCGGCCGAATTGGTACTTGATGTGCTGTTATACCACGTTGCGGAAGGCCGCAGGGCTGCCAACAGCGTTGTGCCAAGGGTAAGAACCCGCACTATCACCACACTGCTTGGCGAAACCTTTTCGGTTGACAGTCAAGGTGTTATTACAGATATAGCTGGGCAGGAAGCTAATATAATAGCAGCTGATATCTCTGCATCAAACGGCATTATCCATGTAATTGATACAGTAATACTACCGCTTGAATAGCAATGGATAATACTGAATTTGTTTTTTACAAAGGAGAGACACTATTTAAACCGTCTCTCTTTTTTTTTATTTATATTTTGTTTATATATAATGCTTCATAGTTAAACATTGCGAATTCTGGGGCAATTTATGCGCTTATTTTTAAAACTTTATTAGAAGCACCGGTACCCATTCTTTTTATTATATTCATCGCAAGACATGAAGATAAGGTTTACCCGATGAAGATATTTTATTGATAAAATTTATAAATTGTAGGATTTTCACATTATAATGATAATGTCTGTTAAAAGGCCCTGGGTGGTAATTATTTTTATGTCCCTGTCATTAATGACCACATCTTTTTTCTGGCAAAAGTTACCACTTATAAGCCTTTCTGTAATACCTGCCCTGATGATTATACTGGCTTGGTTGACCTTAAAGTATAACTTACAAGTTGTTCTTTTAAAAACCATAGCTTTTTTACTACCCTTTTCAGTTGAAGCACCTTTCTATTATGATTCCATGCTGAGAATTCCAACTGAACCTTTAGTAGGTATTGCACTTATTGTGTTTATTGCTGATTTTGTAAGAAATAACTCTAATTGGAGAAAAGGACCATTGCTGAAAGAGCATATGTGGGCATTGCCCTTAATTATGGTTTTCCTGCTTACCATTCCCTTCTCTGAAATGCTGCTGGTGTCACTTAAGTTCTCTTTTGTCAATATAGCCTACATACTGGTGTTTTACGTTTTCCTGTCACGTCATCTTAGGGAGGACCCGGAATTGTTCCCAACGCTGATCGCCCTTTATGGAATAGGGTATATTCTTGTTACCGGCTATGGTATTTTTCGATTTTGGCAATGGGAATGGAATCCTGTGGTGGTAAGGGGTATTTTTCAGCCATTTTATAAAGACCACACAATATTTGGAGCATCAGGAGCTTTGATTGCCGGATTTTGCTTTGCCATGTTAAAAGTCACAAAAGTTAATCTCTGGCGCATAATATATATTATTGCAGGGCTTTTTTTTACATCAGCAGTGTTGTTGAGCTCCAGCAGGGCAGCCTTCCTGAGTCTGGGCGTATTTATGCTGGTACTGCTGTTTTTCAGAATTAATCTTGGCATCAGACAATTAATAGTTGCAGTTTTAGCAGTTATTCTGGCACTTATGGCTCTCTACAGGCCAGTACTGGAACGTATGCAACATACAGAGTTTGCTTCAGAAAGCAAACAGCCGGGGGTCATGGAGAGAACTAAGTCAGTTGTAAATATCACAACCGATGTTTCCAACCTGGAGCGTATGAACCGTTGGTTATCAGCATGGCGAATGTTCCGTGAAAAGCCATTAACAGGCTTTGGGCCCGGGACTTATCAGTTTGTATACATACCATTTCAGGACCCTTCACTAATAACCAGATTAACAGTTCATGACCACGGGAATGTCCCCGAAGGATCAGGAGGTACTGCTCATTCAGAGTATTTATTGGCTTTGAGCGAAATGGGAATATTGGGTCTGTTCAGCTGGCTGTTACTTATCGGGCGCTGGATTTATATATCTTTTGCATGTTATTCATACAGATCCAGGGCGGTTTATGTTCAAACTGCCTTTGCAGCATTGTCTACTTATTTGTTTCATGCCTTTTTCAATAATTTTCTGACAACTGATAAGTTTGCCTTCCTGTTTTGGGGAACAGCCGCATGGCTTATCGCTAACTATTACACTAAAAATGAGCAAAACATACAAGCAGCAAATTGAATCTTATTATAATGACGATGCAGCGGATTTTGATGCCAGATACTGGAGGAATCCGGTATTACAGCGCATCAGACAGGATTTTAGGGAGCAGGTCAAGCGTCATTCATTCAAAAATATGCTGGAGATCGGTTTTGGAACAGGTTTGGACCTTCTGCATTTTACCAGAACCCATCCGGATGTAAAAATTGCCGGTATTGATATTTCATCTGGGATGCACCAGCTAGCATTGGAGCGTCTTAGCAAAGAAAAGCTAAGCAATGTAAAAGTATTTAGGGCAAGCGTTGAAGAAGCCGGAGAGCTTTTTGTAAATAGTCGCTTTGATATGATTTATGTATTCTTTGGCGCCCTGAATACAGTTGAGGACCTGCAAAGAGCCTCAGATACACTATACCGTCTTGCTATGCCGGGCGGTGTCCTTGTCCTTTCATTTGTTAATAAATATTATGTGGCAGGAATGTTCATTGAACTGCTTAAAATGCGTTTCAAGTCAGCATTTTCCAGGCTAAAGCCTGAATGGGGAGGTTATTCACCTGAAAGGAATCTTCCCAGCCGCTGTTATACCCCTTCGGAAATAAAAAAAATATTCAGTGGTTTTAAGCTTAAAAGCAGGAAGGGATACAGCATTGTTTATCCGGCCTGGTACTACCCCGGATTGATCCAATTACTCAGCAGGGTCAGCCGGTGGCTCTGGAAGACTGATATGCTTCTAAACAAAACTCCTTTATGGCGTTTCGGGGAGTATACCCTGTTTGTTTTTCAAAAGCCGGATGACGTCCGTAAGCATTGATTCTTTATTTTTAAAAACAATATCGGCTTTTTGGTGTATAAATGAGTATTCTGTGGTCATAGAGGATGATGAACAAAGGGCATCGGCAGTTGTACTGCCAAACTTTCTGCGAAGAGTATTAATGTGAATAAATTCTATCTCTGCCCCCACTATTTCTGCCATTAGCCTGCTGAACTCATACTGGGGTATTGGCTTTCCGGAAAAGATATTCAGGTTCTGCCCCCTAACACCCTTGCTTCCAAGGATATCGACCATCACAGCACAGTCGTCCATGTGGATAATTGACATCATTTGATTTCCGTCACCATAGCATGGGACTTTTCCTGAACCCAGATGTGGTTCCCAGAAAAACTTTCTGAACCATGATCCTGGTCCAAGAATCCAACCCGGGCGTGCAAATCTCACATCAAGCTCACCCCTTTTTTGTTCTTCAATCCATGGTTTTTCCGTTTGATGGTAAAAGCGCGCAAATGAATCAGGGGCCAGCTTTGAACTTTCAGATGCAGGGTCACAAACCTGACGCCTGCCATACATAAGAGAGCCTGATACATAAACAATTACCGGAGAACTGGACAGGGCTGAAATTATCCTGATAAGCCGGCGATTCAGTTGATTGCCGGTAAGTGAGGCAATTTTACGGGTTATATGGTTTTTCCCGGCCGGCCTGGCAAGATGGAATATTATGTCAGGCGGATACATTTCAAGCCACTGAAGATCAATTTCGGACAGTCCTCCAGAAAACGTATTATAACCTTCAAGTTCCCGATAAGGGGTATTTTTGTTAAGGAGCAGGTGAAGTCGATTCTCCGGTTTGGCGGACAGATACCTGACCAATGCATTGCCAATAAAGCCAGTGCCCCCTAGAATCCAGATATTTTTCTTTCTTTCCATCGAGTGGTATTCATATACCCATATTTAACCAGACCTCAACCGTAAACCGGTTTTCCTCTCGAAGGATTGCACATTGACTTTAAATCTATCCATTATACTTAATTGCTGACAGTTGGGAAGATATCTGATTCTTTGCTTTTCCAAAAGAAAGCATTTGTTAAAATATTCATATTCCATATAACTGTACTTATTACGTATAAACTTAAGCGAAGAATTCATTAAATAATCATCTAGCCATCTTCCAAAACTGTTGTCAAGTATCAGTTCAAATAAATGCTTGAGTATTGATGCCCTGTTGAATGAGTATGATTCGCATTGCCGTAAAGAAGGGTAATATCCTCTTACCCATCTGTTTTTTTCCATAAACTCACGGTAAAGAGTCCGGTTATACATCGGAAAAAGAAAAACTATCTCCGTGGCAGTAAAACGGTTCTGTTCTTTTATGAGCAGATTTTCGGAGTCTATAAAATAATTGATGCAAAAATTCTTGAACGAATTCAGCAGAAAAATCTTTTTGAATAATGTAAGCATTGACCTTGTTAACCAAACCCTGCCGGGATCAGTGATGATAAAATAGTCTATGTCGTCATTATCAGACAAAAAACCTTTTGAAATGGAACCGGACAGAAAAACACCTCGTACAAAAGGGAACCATGAAATAATACGTGAATACCGTTTTGCTGTTTTCATTTTGCTTTTTGCGCGGTAACTCCCTTCAATTCTTCTTTGAATTAAAGTTTCGTCCGAGCTTACATAATAAAAACCTTCATGATGCCTGATAAAGCCTTTTTTCACCATTTCTGCCAACAAGGTCTTTGCCTCAGGAATCTTAACCTTAGGAGTTCCGGTATAGTTAAATATCTCTTCACCTGTAAGGGGATATCTGAAAAGATCGAAATAAAGCAAAACATTTAAAAAAGCCCTGGAGTTTGAGCAACTTGGGAGCCTTACGACTTTAGCAGGCTTAAGGTAAGAAAGCCTTGATTCGTGTTTATCTGCAATATTCCTTTTGTTTTTCTTCAAAAGGGATACAATTAAAGTTTATACTCTTTTATTTCAGTAATTTTTAATATTATTTCAACAATAAATTTACACAATTGTTTATACCCCAGCCGTGTATCTTCAATTTACACAGGATTAACCGGTCATAACCATATCACAATAGGACACATCCACCAGATCCGACTCCTTAAGCCCAAAAAGATTAAAATATCTGTCGCATTGAGCCCTGAGATATTCAATGCCAAAACTGCCACCAACGTTAATTGCCTCTACTTCAACGAAGGTTCCAAGGTCCTTAACCGTGTCAAAGTGGAACTTCACATTTCCGATAAAATAGATCTTACGCCTTTTGTCCACAACCGCTTTAACGCCCAGATGGAGTGACAGTATTTCCTTCAGGGCCTTATCAGGATTATGACGGTAAAGTATCACATCTGACTCTTTTTTCTCTGCTGTGTCAGCCCTTTCATAGTGTATCAGAGCGTTTTCAATGTTGCCCTCCCTTAGTTTCAGCCTCCCGCGCCTTACATTAAAATATGTGTCTGTCTGGTTATCCAGACCTTTGTACTCGGGATCCAGATCCAGGAGTTTCTTTTCCAACGAGTCAATGGCTATTATTTTAGCCTTGAACTCCATGTTCTTAACATTCATCTTTAATCGGTTTTTCAGGCATTGAAATCCTTAAAGGGAAAAGACACATCTCCCGGGCAGCAATATACAGGATTTGCTGCTTGAAAATGTGTGTGATATTACCTGATAAGGGTCTAGTTAATTACCGACTCAACCAGTTTGGTTCCCGATAATTTTATCTTATATGGCCAGTTCTCCTCGGGGTTTTCTTCAGGATCTACATTCCTTCCCATGGTTACCGTCCAGTGCTCCTTTGGTGCACCACTTACAACCAGCCAGAGATACTCTGTGTTTTCCGGCACCTGGAAAGTTGCCGTGCCTTCAGCGTCCCTGTTAATATCCCCGTATACACGGCTGCCGTCTTCCAGGGATGCAAGAAATCCGTAACGCCATCCTGCTTTATCAACCTTTACCGCATTGAATCCTTCAGCACCGGCAATGCCTCTAAAACTCAACTCAACCAGAGTACCTGCAGCCGGCACCTCCAGCTGGATCCCATTGTAGCCATAGTTCTGGGGGCAGTTTGATGGGGCAATACGGAACCACCCGCCACCTATATCATTAAGTGTGCTACTGTGCATGTTTGCATAAGGTCTGGCAACTTCCTCTATTCTTTTCATATCCCATGTAATAAACCGGCGAGCTGCATCAAACATCTCATCGTTAAACTCCTCCTGGCTTATAGAGGTAATCCTCTGGTAGGTCATTACCGGATCTTCTCCCGCGAGGGTTGCACGGCCCAGTTCTCCGTAAAACTCTATCCCGTGCTTATTCGACCAGTATTCCAGAACATATGGTGAACAATACATATTCCTGGGATGTAAAAATGCGTAATGGGTTCCGCTCAGATAAGTATCAAGGTGGTAGTTCTCAAAAGTCATCCATTCAGGATAAACCTGCCACAATTTAAACTGGGCTGACATTTCATTTATTGGTCCTCTTGGTCCGGTACCTACGTCGTTTCTCCTGAGGAATTGAAAACTGTGTGCCATCTCATGGGCCAAAACCCCGTATGGCGGCTGTGTTATCCTGCTTGCGTTAGTCCACATCATGCCGACCTTATCACCTGCTCCGCCACCAAATGCGGTACCACCATCGCCTCCAAATACAATCACAAGCAGTTTGTATTTATCCGACAGAGAGTTCCCTTTCTTTAAAAGCTTCATTTCATTCACATAATAGTCATAGAAGCGTTCACACTCCTCAAGTGCAAACTGCACATCAAATCGCCTGCTCTCATCAGGGTTGGCCATCGGGTCATCACCATACTCCTTGCTCCAGAATATCGCAACGTTGTCTGACTCTACCATGCGATGGTAACTGTATTCGCTTTCCGGATCATTAAAGTCGTTGTCTTCCGGCACAAACCTTATATTCTCCGGAATATAGAGCTCCTTTTCTACTGAGATATTTTCAGGTGAAGTTTCTTTAGCTGTATTAGCCACAGCAAAAAAAGTAGTGGAGGCAATGGCCAGCACCACCATTGCTGAGATTACTCTAAACATGCTGAATTTCATAATTAAAGTTTTATTGTTATTATTCAAAAAGGCCTTTGGCATATGTGGCAAACATCCCGTAAAGATACAAAAAACCACATAAATAAGTATTTGGCAGGTGAACTGAAAGATAACAGTTATCTGTATTTAAAATTGACAATAATATCTTTAAATGATATTTTTTTATGTAGTTTAGACCCGATAAAGATCGTATCACTTTATAAACTAAATACTATGAAGATATTAAGAAACACATTTTTAATGCTTGCCTTGTCATTGATCGTTAACTCTTCCGCCGTGTCACAATCTCCCGGGGATGGATCCGGGGTAATAGGGAGGTGGAACCTTACAGTAGTCATAGAAGATGAGGAGCTTGAGGAACTCGGGCTTTTCAGGCACGGCCTTATGGATGATGATGGTTTTCCGGGATGGCTTGAAGTAAGAAGGTCAGGGTTCTCAACCCTTATTGGATACTATGTGGGGTATGAAGGTAGCGCCCGTCCGGTATCGGAGGTTAACTATTCGGCACAGGAACAGAAATATCATTTTACAATCCCTCCGCAATGGATGGATATTGACGACATCCATTTTGAGTTTACCCTGGAGGACGATAGGTTAACCGGTCACAAAGTCCTTGACGGCCATACACTCCAGTGGACCGGAGTAAGGGCCCCGGACCTCACCAGAGAAGAGCCCCCGGTGTGGGGAAGCCCGAAGAACCTGCTCGATGACAATTTGTCGAGATGGATAATTCCTGAAAACAATAAGTTCAGAATGATAGACGGTGTGCTGGTAAATGAAGAAATAGGAGGAAACCTTGTTTCCAAGGAGAGGTTTGACGATTTTAAACTAAGCATTGAATTCAGGTATCCGGAGGGGAGCAACAGCGGGGTCTACCTTAGGGGCCGCTATGAGGTACAGATTGAAGACAATTACGGATGGGATGTCAATGACCTGATCATTGGCGGCATTTACGGATTCATTGAACCAACCGTCAATGCAGCAAGGCCGGCAGGAGAATGGCAGACTTTTGAAATAACGCTTGTGGGGCGGCATGTAACCGTAGTACATAACGGCATTGAGGTTATTTCCAACAGGCCCATACCGGGAATAACAGGTGGCTCGCTTGACAGTAACGAAGGTGAACCCGGGCCTGTAATGCTGCAGGGTGACCACGGACCGGTTGAATTCCGCAAAATTGTGATCACACCGGCTGTCAACTAAATTCAGCGTGAAGCAATAAAGCCGTCATAAAGTGCAAGGCAACCTCCGAGTAGTTTTTTGACCAATCGCGACAGTAAAATTGCGACTGTGCCGGTGGGTGTGTTATCTACTTCAGTTTAAAGCATGTAATAAGATGACAGTAAAAAAATTTGATGCAATTATCGTGGGTTCAGGCCAGGCCGGAACCCCCCTGGCTTTTAAATTTGCGGGTGAAGGAAAAAAAGTAGCTTTTATTGAAAAGGAACATTGGGGAGGTACCTGTTTGAATGTAGGTTGTACCCCAACAAAAGCTTATGTTGCCAGTGCCAGAAGAATGTGGGACGCCCAACATGGCATCGAGTTGGGAGTATCCATTCCTGAAGGTGTAAAAATAGATTTACAGAAAGTAAAGGAAAGGAAAGATGCCTTGATCAGGAAATCTTCTGAAGGTATCGCTTACGGCATAAAAAGTTCTGATAATATAATCCCATATAAAGGAGAAGCTTCATTTACCGGGTTTAAAACACTGGAGGTTAATGGCGAGCAGATCCAGGCAGAACATATTTTTATAAATACCGGTGCCAGACCCTTGATTCCTGAAGGATTTGAAGAAGTAGATTATCTTACCAATCAATCCATCCTTCAACTTTATGAACTCCCGGAGCATTTGATTATTGTGGGAGGGAGCTACATCGGACTGGAGTTTGGCCAGATGTTCAAGCGTTTTGGAAGCAAAGTTACCATCATAGAACGCAATGAGCAGATTATTGCCAGCGAAGATGATGAAATAAGTAAAAGTATTCTCAAAACCCTGGAAGAAGAGGGGGTTGAATTTCGTTTGAACGCCACTTGCATAAGCGGCAAAAACAATAAAGATGGCACCATAACCGTGTCAGTTGATTGTAGAAAGGGTGCCCCCGAAATTACCGGTACGCACCTTTTGCTGGCTGTAGGCCGTACCCCGAATACGGATATGTTGAATTTTCCGGCTACAGGACTCAGTGCTGATAAAAGAGGTTATCTGGAAGTCAACGATTACCTGGAGACGAGTGTGCCGGGAATATACGCCCTGGGTGATTGCAATGGCAAAGGTGCTTTTACACACACTGCCTATAATGATTACGAAATTGTAGCTGATAATATGTTCGAAGGGAAAGATCGCAAAGTCTCGGATCGGATTATAACATATGCTCTTTATGTAGATCCTCCCCTTGGACGGGCTGGAATAACCAAAAAGGAAGCTTTGTCAAAAGGATACAATATACTCGAAGCAAAAATGCCCATGAAACGGATTGCCCGGGCCAAAGAGAAGGGTGAAACCAAAGGGCTGATGAATGCGATAATAAATGCAGATACAAAAGAGTTTCTCGGTGCGGCTGTTCTGGGGGTGGGCGGTGATGAAATCATCAGTAGTATTTTAACCCTTATGTATGCCAAAGCACCTTATACCGTGTTCAGAGATGCGGTAATTCCACATCCTACTATTGCAGAATTAATCCCTACAATCCTGGAATCAGTAAAGAAAATCAGTAAATGATCAATAAATTGAAACATCCAAAGCAAACAAGAACAGATTCAACGGACACCAAATTTTTTTATAATGAGTGCCCCTAACTTTTCCGGTCTGAAGGCCATGTATGTAAATTGCACGCTAAAGAAATCTCCTGAATTGACCCACACTCAAGGATTAATTGATGTTTCCATAAAAATCATGGAAAAGGAAGGAGTTCAGGTGGATCAGATCAGGCTGGGGGAAAAGTCTTCGGTGGCGCAAAAATTGATAGAACGACTGTATAGCATGAGTGGCGAAACCAATGAAAAAGGCCAGTATCTCTATTACGGAAAGGTGGGCGGATGTGTCATTACCGGTAATGAAGACGGGGTGAAGCATTGTGCTATGGGAATGCTGTATGCTTTACAGCATATTGGTTACTCCATTGCCCCCCAGGCTGATTGTGGCTGGATTGGTGAAGTGGGCCCGGGACCAAGCTACCTGGATAAAGAGTCTAACGCAGCGCAGAATGATTTCACTAACCGCAATTGCACTTTTATGACCTACAATATGCTCCACCTGGCCAGTATGCTAAGCGCCAACCAGGGATATCCTGCGTATGGAAATTCGTGCAAGGAATGGGATCAAGGGTCACGCTGGAGTTTTGAAAACCCGGAGTACAGGTAAAAATCCCATGCTGTTTTACTTTTTATTGTAAAACAACAAGGCAATCAATATAAATCCTGCGCCGGTAAGCACAGGAGGCAGTATGGCGGCTCTTGCACCGAGCACGATCATTACTGTGGCTACTATTAACAATAGGATTAACAATACATTTTTCATAGGATAAAAGCTTAGTTGAGTAAAAACTAGTCATGACAAACGGAATTTACAAAATAATACATGTTTTGCCCCCAATTTTTCAGATATTTGAGTCTATTACACATATTTTCATTAGCGGCAAGGTTGGGCAAAGGAAGATTAATATATAAAATCAGCACGAGATGCCCTGCTATTGAAGAAAATATTTTAAATAGCCTCAATCAAAAAAACGAATTAATTATGAACATATTAATTTCTAATTCAAAAGGCTTTGGCATTTTTAAAAAGATCCGGCACCTGTCAACAGCCGGGTCAGCAATAATGGTTTTGGCCATTATTACCGGGCTTGTGCAGGTTTACGCAAATGAAATACCATCCGGCATTGATATCTATTTGGGCGACAGCAGTCAGGAAGCCAATATTTACTTTGGTGACCCCCATGTATTTACAGATAATGGTATTTATTATATATACGGAACACGAAACAGTGATACCGGGATAGAGGTCTATATGTCGGAGGATCTGGAGAACTGGACGGGACCCGCAGGTGCAACAGAGGGGTTTGCGCTGCACAGGGATGATGTATACGGAGATCACGGCTTTTGGGCCCCCGAAGTATATCGTTTTGATAACCGCTACTATATGTTTTTCAGCGTAGAAAGGCATATGGCCATTGCCATAAGTGACAACCCCCTCGGGCCGTTTGTGCAGGATGATAAAACTGTTTTGGCAGACTTCGAGGCTATTGATCACCACCTGTTTATAGATGATGACGGAACATATTATATCTTTTTTGCAAGGTTTGATGATGGACTAAAGATATGGGGAGCCGAGCTGGAAGAGGACTTCTCAGCAATTAGGGAGAATACAATGAAGCTGCTTATGCAGCGTCATCAGGAGTGGGAAAAGAGCTCACAGTATGCCGTTAATGAAGGTCCTGAAGTTGTAAAATATGAAGGCCGTTATTATATGCTCTTTTCTGCAAATTCCTATACAAACCCCGATTATGGTATTGGACTTGCATACTCTGATCATCCCTTAGGGCCATGGACAAAGGTTGATGAGAACCCGATATTACAAAATCCGGAGGGATTGGCAGGTGTAGGACATTGCATGTTGTTTGAAGGGCTGGACGGGAACCTCTATATGTCCTACCATGCACATAATGATAAAGATAACGTTCACCCCAGAAAAGCCTACATCAACCCGGTCAGATTTGTTAAAGTAACTGAAGAGAACCGGTATACCCTTGAAGTATTACCTCCAAGAATGGAATTGAAATATCGCTTAGCTGATAATTAAATAAATTCATAAAATAGTGTCTTTCTGACAAGAAAAAACCAAACTATGAGAAACCGTCAATTTAATGGAAGTTTACCATCTTTGGTGATATATTGTTTAAAATCACTTAAATCAAGCTCTTTAAGATTAAAACTTTCAAGTGTTTTAATAGTTTCTTTCACCTGCTCTTTTCATATTAATACTCCGGAAGACCACAGGGTTCTGGTTTCAGGATCAGATGTGTCGGTCAGCAAGGAGATCACATTCATTCATATAGGTGATACTCACTACAATACCCGTGGTGAAAACTTTGAAGAGCAACGCGAACGTCACCGGCAAACGATCAGGATTATGAACAAACTTCCCGGCACACCCTATCCTGAAGAGGTGGGTGGTACGGTTGGCATACCGATGGGAGTTTTTGTCGTGGGAGATCTCACTGAATCCCGGCAGTCCGATTTCGATGTGTTTGCTGAGGATTGGGGACTAAAGGGCGGTGATGGCCTGCTCGATTTTCCGGTTTATGAAGGTGCCGGAAACCATGACGGACAGCCTTCAACACATCCCAACGGTTTTGTCCGCAGGGCCATTATTGAACGCAATCCCAGCCGCCCCCACGTGGTTAGTTTATCCGATAACGGATTACATTAT
The DNA here is from genome assembly GCA_007134525.1 of Bacteroidales bacterium. Classification (GTDB taxonomy): domain Bacteria; phylum Bacteroidota; class Bacteroidia; order Bacteroidales; family UBA7960; genus PUPG01. The sequence goes on from SLKR01000044.1 coordinate 21,073, forward strand.
TCGCTGGACTACGGGGGTGTCCATTTTGTGCAGTTAAACGAGTATGCTGGTTCGGATGATGATGAACGATATGCCGGAAACCTGGATTACAATCGTAAAGGTCAGGCCTATGGAAACCCCTCGGAAAAGAGCTTGCAGTTTCTTGAGAAAACCCTGGAAGAGAATGTTGGTAATACCGGACGCCCGGTTATTCTCTTTCAGCATTACGGAGTCGACGGATGGCCGCTGAGCCCATGGGGGGATGATCTTGCATGGTGGACCGATGAACATGCACACAGACTATGGGAAACAATTGCAGGGTACAACGTCATAGGCATTATGGTTGGTCATGGCCATAATCATAGTGTCATAAATTGGAACGGCATTCCTGTTTACCAAATGGATGCTGTCAGTGGGTTTGGCGTCTATCGAATCAAGGATAATGAACTTATACGTATTGTTCGCAATCTGCAGGATGATACATGGGGTGAGGTATCAGAACCCCAAAGCTTATCCAACTTTGCCGGACCCCCAAAAGAGCTGGTGCAGGGACCTTATCTGGTATACGAGGATAACCCCACAGAGATGACGGTTTTATGGCGGACAAGCATTGATGCGGATACTGAATTCAGATGGGGTCATACAGGGTTCGAATTTGAACTGGGTAACAAACAGGTGGGTTCCTATGATGAGCAATATAACCTTTACCGGATTACTTTAACGGACCTTGATGAGAATGAACGCTATACTTATCAGTTGAGAATAAATGACCAGTACGAAACAGGAATGTTCTACACCGCCCCTGACCACAATGCTGACAAAGTGAAGTTCCTGGTTTATGGATCAACCGCTGCAGGGGGGGAAGAACACGACAGAATATGCTCGGCACTTTATAACAAAATATTTGATGATCCTGCATATCACTCATTGCTAATACATACCGGAAACTGGGTTCCCCGCATAAACAGCATTGACCATTGGGATGAGCATTTCTTCTCTCATAACAGCCCTAAGCCCTTCCCCAGGTATATTCAAAAGCGCATGCCCGTGATGGGAGCTGTCGGTCACCGGGAAGGCGATATCTCACTCTTTCGGAAATTGTTCCCCTACGATTATGAAAGCGGGCCCTGGTACTCATTCAGGTACGGTCCGGTTCATATAACTGTAATGGATCCTTATACCGACTATTCTGAAGGATCGATCCAGCATACATGGATGGTCAATGACATTAAAGAGGCTGATGCTCCCTGGAAAGTGCTTGTCTTCGGCAGCCATGAACCTGGAGCAGAAGAGTCGTACTTGAATGGGTCCGCAAGAAAAGTATTGCAATCCCTGTGCGAGGAGCATGGCGTGGATCTGATTATCGGTGGAAGTAACAGCGGCTATACAGTTGAAAAGATTGGTCCTGTGAATTACATTGGCCTTGGTAAAGCACCTTCTGGAGGGGATACCGGATCACAAGAGCTCTATTTCGGCACAGTGCATATCGAAGACGGGACTCTTTCACTGCAAATATTCAATGATACCGGAGAAGAAGTTCCTACACTGGAATTGACAAAATAGTTACTGATTCAACTAACCGGACTTGACAAATAAATAAAAATGATTATCAATTAAATTAATCCTCAGAATATACAAATATAATATTCCTGCCTTTATATTCCCACCAGTCATCACTGGCTGTGACATCTATTGTATATGCCCCGGGCTCAAGCCTTAGCCCCGGTTTTACTTCCCATATATGTTCGCAATCTGATGCGCCGCCCCAAAGGTTTATCCAGGGAACATCTCCGAGTTCTCTCTCCCTGTCAGCTACAGCCCTGCGTATAGGATCAGGCCTCCTGACACGCTCCATGTCCATCCATTGGCCATCTTCACCAATTCGTATCCGGACGTCTGCTGAAGGCAGTGCATTAAATATGTTGGCTGTTATTATCATATCGGGTGTTTCCTCAACGGTTAAAGATTCGGGGGCATAAATCTGCATCTGGAAGTCAGCAGGCTTCCTTGATCCTTTCCAGCTCATCTTCCATTCATTATCATTAATATGGAGAAAGGTATATGAGGTTGGTGTGCCGTCATATGCCATTGCATGAGGTATTCCATATTCATCAGGAGCGCCCGTCCACCAGGCCCCACAAAGGGTAGCAACACTGATCATATGGTGAGGCTGGTCACCTGGAAAACCCTGATCATCATCTATAAACTGGTGATAATGCCTGTGTGTATGGGAAACCAGGGAGACACTGTTGGGGTGACCCGCTATAATCTCGTAAAAAGCCTGCTGCTCAGCATCACTTTTCCAGGCAGTTGAACCAGTCCAGGGAATATGTGCAAGAAACACAACCAATCTGTCGCTATCCAGCCTTGACAGTTCGTTACGCAAAAACTCCATCTGGTCTTCCCCCAGGCCGGTTCTGTAATAGCGCTCGTCATCATCAACAATCCATCTTATATTGTCCAGAACAATAAAATGTGCAGGGCCATAGCTGAAGGAGTAATAGGAGGGTCCGAAAGTACGGTACCATGCACCACGTGCATCCGTATTATTATCCGCCGACAAATCAATATCATGATTGCCCGAAACATAAATCCATGGAATTCCCACAGTAGATATACCATCTATAAGAGGATCAAAAACATCAAGATCATCAAATACATTATCGCCCAGCGTCACACCAAAAACCGCATCAGTATTTTTAAGTTCAGCCAGCGCATCCCGGGCAACATAATATACCTCCTGTTTATTTCTTACCTGTGTATCACCAAACACAAGTACTTTAAAACTATCCGGCTCTTCAGCAGGATATAGCGGGAAGTTCAATGACTCCGGGAGCGGGCCGGTAGGCAACAACCCCCTGTATCGCGGACCACCGGCACCTTCAGTGCTATGAATATGGTAAAAACGTTGCAACTGCTTTTCATCAACCGGAGTCATCCAGTTTTGTGGTTTTATGACAAATATTGCAGAATTATCTTTAACAGGCAGTTCATAAACTCCATCCCCGTCTGTAATTGATATTTCACGTCCGTTGGCAACGGCAACTCCTTCGAGCGGCATATCTTTGCCGGGCTCATATAAGCCGTTTCCGGTTATATCATGAAAGACAACTCCCTTCACCTTCTCTGCATCATCATATACAAAGTCCTGATTTTGTAAAGCAAAAGAGTAAATACAGAAGATCATAAGAGCAGTTACAACTGAAGTTTTCATAAGGATTTTATTTAAACTTAATTATGGCACATAAGGTTTTTTTATTAACTGGCAACTATAAATTCCATGCGCATACCACAGACCATACATGTCTGTCGGCAAAGCTGAATGTTTTCTGTAGTCGAAACCGGGCTCAAAGTCTTTAACCAGCTAATGGGTGTAGCTGTACAAGGTTGAACCGGAACCTCAAAATGTGTACCCTGAAGATCAAACCATCCGGGACCACAGAGCCCTTTTTCAACTCAGTGGATGGACCAGTCAAGTGGCCCGGCACTTGTGCCCGGTTCAGCTATAATCTCCAGCCGCATGGTGCTGGTTTCCACGGGTTCGAAGTCGACCAGGCTGGGCTTATCTGCTTCAATGCTGTATTCATCAAGTACTTCGACTTCCACCCACTGGCCGTTCTTATTGGCATATAGTTTCCATGCCGTGGGTAGCCTGCTCTGCGGATTATCTGTATCCACGTACCAATGGACCTCGACGGAGCTAACGGACCGTTGCACGGGGTCACCCATGATGTCTACGCCGAAGTCCTGCATGACAGCGTGCCTTCGCTGTTCCCCTTCGTGGAGCCAGCTCCGCCACTCATAGATACCGGAAGAGTGGTTCGCTTGCGTCTGCACAACAATACGCAGGGCGCTGGTTGTAACCGGTTCAAACCTGACAAGCGTAAACGCGTCGGGATGGTAGTCGTACTCCTTCCCGTTAAGATTCACTTCCTCCCACTCTCCATCATTTCGCAGATATTCCAGACGCCACCACTCCGGCGATGTCAGCGGGCCCTCATCAGGCGACCAGTATATTTCGCAGGAGGAAACAGTTGCCTCCTGCCCAAAATCCTGTCGCAGCCAATGTTCTTCACCAGCCCCATAATGTGCCCAACCAAGCCACTGAAAGACATTAACGTCCTCCGTCCCCTCTACCGGCAGCCGGCCATTGCGCGGAAGGTTGTGGGAACCGCGTTCCGGCCAATAGGAGGCCGGCAAAGGCGGTGGAGACTCCCACTCACGGGCGTCCGGTCCGTCGCCGATTACAGGGAAAGAAGCCAGGCGGAGCCGTCCGGCGCCCATGGGGATCAGGTCGATCACTTCCTCCGGCTTATCGGAAAGGACAGGACTGGGCTGTAAGCGGCCAGCCAGCCCCATGCCGGTGTCTGTCCAGTTGGGGATTTGTTTTGCGGGAGTCCGCAATAATACCGGGGTCCCTTCGTGGGTGAAGACCATGTCGTTCTCCGGCCATGGCCGCTTAACCACCTCGAAGTACGAGGCCGGGTCGGTCTCATCCAGCACAAGTCCGTAATTCCAGGGTGTGGCAGGCGTGATTTCAAAAGCGGGCCATTTTGCTGTCCCCCCAAAACTGCTGTACTCTTCACCGATTTTCACAGAGAAAGACAGGGGGCCATAGTTGACTGATGCACTGTTGTGTTGACGTTCCCAGCGCTTCACCACCACCTCCATGGGCAGATACAGTTCCACCGCATCGTCCTGTTTCCATTCACGATCAATTCGGATGAATCCCCGGCCGTGGCTTTCAACCTCCTCCTTCGCCCCATTGATACTTAGCCGGGGGTGCTCGCACCAGCCAGGAATGCGCAGATAGAGCGGGAACCTAACCGGTTCTTCTGTCTCAATACTGAAGTTAATATTCCCGTCGAAGGGATACCTGGTCGCCTGTTCAATTGTTACTTTGGTTCCATCTCCTACGTTGGCAGTTAATCGCGAATCACTGTAAGAGATTGCTGCCAGCCCGTTGCCGGGCGTGGCTTTCCAAATATTCTCGGCATAATAGGGCCATGCCATAGAAGTATTGTGTTGGCAGCAACGGTGGGAATGGGGATTCATAGACATCATATCGCCCATATTGGATATTTTTGGCGCCTTGTTGCGTCGATCTGAGCAGATATGGTTAACCGATGTCAGGTATCGCACCCCCTTCATATCCGCAGTCATAGCCGCCGGCAGCGAGTTAAACACAACATTCTCCAGGCGGTCCGCCCAAAGGAGATCGCCGTTGATGCGCAGCAAGATATTCTGCGAAAAGATCATCTCGGCAATACCACAGCTTTCTATGGCATTGCGGGGATCCGTAAACCCGGGACGCGCGAATTCGTCACCGGCAAACATGCCACCGGGCACCTGGCCGTATATATCGTATATCGCATCGTAATTCTTATAGACCTGCTCCAGATAGTCGGGGTCCTTGTTCTGCTGATAAAATTGCGCCGGTTTTCGAAATCCCTGGGAGAAATTAACGTTGTGATGTCTGTGTTCCTCCGAGGGCGCATCCATCCACGATAAACCTGTACGGCGAAGCTTGTCAGTCAGTTCCAGCAGCTTCTTATCACCGGTGATGTTGAACAGCCAGAATACGCTGTTCATGTTATCCGCATTCCGCGTCGACTGCCAGTATCCAAGGAAGAATTTATCATCTGGAATTTCCATTTGCCAGTAAAAGTAATCCGTGAGTAAGTCCAGTACCCGTTCATCCCCGGTGTATTCGTAATAGGAGCGCAGGGCAAACATCATGAACATGTTCGGCATCATATCGTGTACCCCCCCTTCCATATCAAGATTTTGGAGGGGTCCGAAGTATCCGTCCTCGCGCTGGCTTTCAAAGACGGCCTCCACCCATTCCGTCGCATCGGCCATGATGCGCTCATCTTCCAGGAGATAGCCCAGGGCGATATAACCGCGGAACCAGTATGGCACCTCTTCCCAATGCCCGTGTCCGTCTTCTCCAGGATTGAGCCACGCATTGTTTTCGCGGTGCACAAATTCACTGATCTCTGGCAGATGCCCCAAAAATCCTTCAGACTGCAACTCCAACTGTTTACGCAACCACCCCCGCGGCTCAACCGAACCAATGGGCAGCTTTATCAGCGGGCTAGGCAGCAACGGTTCCCGGTTACCGTGATAATGCGCATTAGGCGGAGCAGATGTGTCGGGGGCATCCACCACCGATACAGTTTCAGTCACCTGATCATCCTTTATTGTCATCCGGGAATCATTTGCCAGTGTAGACGGGAAACAAAAAACCGTGAACAAAAAAGTAATACCCGGCAGCCGTAAAAATTTAATTAATCCTTTAAATCTTGAAAATAATGCAGATGTCATGGTTTTACCCCCAATAAATTTGATTAGTTATTTGAATTATTCAACTATAAACAGTCAATAAAAAGACAATTAATGTAAAGAGATATATCTCTGTTGTCTTTTTTTGTCCTTTATGTTTTATTAATAAAAAAGTTTCAAAATAATATAAGTCATCATCTATAGTCGATTTGGCAAGTGTTTTATCCTGGTTTAAAGGTGGATTACATTGAAAAACTCTGCCTATCATAACTATTCAGATATACGGCCTTTAAGCAAAGTAAAGGAGTGAGGTAAAAAGCTATAAATTATTTCATCACTTCCGTTTCAAAAATAGTCTTCTGTTATAAATTGCAATTTGAACCTGCTTAATGGTTGATTATAAAAAAACTTGGCAGCGAATTATCAATGTATGAGATTACGCAAATTGTTTTGGTACCTGTTTTTAACAAACCATTTCCTGGTAATCTAATTACTGGTTTTTAAACAACCAATGAATCAAAGAAAATTATAATCAGTTGAATTTGTTAGATTTATAGTACAACACTAATACTCACAAGATACAAATATAATATTCCTGGCTTTATATTCCTACCAGCCATCACTGGTTGTGGCATCTATTGTAAAAGCCCCGGGATTAAGCATTTTCCCCGGTCAACATTAAGCAGTATAATAAAATGAATGGTTTTTTTGGCAGTATGACTGCCCTTTCTTGAATTGGTCATCAATACTTATCTTTCTTCTCTTGTGTAAGTAAAGACACAAAATATTTTTAATGAGCCATACTAATATTAACATGACACTAATGATATTTTATATACCTTTAAAAAACAGTATGTTAAATAAAAACTTAAAAGTTTTCGATTCATGAAACTAAAGTCTATTGCTTTATCAGGAGCAGTTTTTGCTTTCACAGGTTTGGAATCCAGTGCCAGGGGAATATTCGAGAGACAAGGTGAGGAGAGACCCAACATACTTTTTATTACTACTGATTACCAGGCAGGTGAGGATATTCCGTTTAAGACAGAGGTGTTGGACATGCCTCACCTAAATCAACTTACCGAAGAAGGCGTTGTTTTTCAGAATCATTACTGTACGGCCCCTATTTCCATGCCTTCGCGCTATACTCTCATCTCTGGCACGTACCCTCATTATCATGGGTCAATGGATAACAGTGGCCAATGGTTACCTGATAATACCCCAACACTGATGGAAGAGTTGGGGAAGGTCGGTTATCATACAGTTGGTGTGGGCAAGATGCATTTTCAGCCATGGGATAGGGAGGCAGGGTTTGATAAGTGGATAAGTGCAGAGAGGAAAGGTAACGTAGCGGCTGATACTAACAGGCGTGATGATTACTATTACCACCTAAAAAATGCAGGCCTTACCCGGTGGGATTACCTTAAAAGACAATCACAAGCTGAAATATATGGTGTCTATCATTGGCCGTTTGCCGATTCACTGCATATTGATGCGTTTGTAGGAGACCAGGCAGCAAGGTATTTCGAAAAAGGAGAAACTGAAGACCCTTGGTTTATGTGGCTCTCCTTCAATGGTCCACACAACCCGTGGGATCCGCCAAAAGAGTATACCGAGCCTTACCTGGGTGAAGATCTTCTCGATGCAATAAATCACGTGGGGGGTGAACTACAGCAACATCCTTTAGACATTACTACTCTTCGATATAACTATACACGGCAAGTATCCGACTACCTGGATCAATATCCTGAGAAATGGGATGAATCTATAAACAGAATTATGGCAGGCCACTATGGTGGTCTCTCGTTCATTGATCATCAGCTGGGTAAAGTATTACAAGCCATGGAAAAAAGGGGTGAGCTTGAGAACACTATCATCATCTTTTCTTCTGACCACGGCACCCATTTAGGGGATCACAACCTTATTCATAAAGGAACCCCATATGTGCGATCGGCCCGGGTTCCTTTTATTGTATGGTGGCCTGGCAAGATCCAACCAGGTGTGCGGGAAGGCTTCTCCTCCCATGTAGATTTGATGCCAACTTTACTTGATCTTGCCGGAGCCGATA
>SLKR01000142.1 GCA_007134525.1 Bacteroidales bacterium
AGACATTGTTTACACAGATGATTTCACCACAGATCACGATTATGTTGCTGACGGCGTTGAAGGAACTGCCTGGAGCGGCCTGAAAGTCAATGAAGGTGTTCAGGATGTGGAAGCTGAAGCAGAAATTATCGAGCTTCTGTCAGGAGATGGCGTTCTGAGTTTTACCGCCACACGCAGCTACTTTGATGCAGGTAATGACAACGGTGCTTTACTCTATATTGATGTGCCGGCAGACAAAGACTTTGAGGCGTCTGTTAAAATTGAGTGGGGACAGTTCACCTCGTTTGATGAAGAAGCAGTAGGGTTTCTTACAGCTGGCCTGATGGCAAGAGTGCCTACCGAAGTATCGGGAGATGTTCCAAGGTTCGTTGCCCTCACGGCATTTGACCGCCCAGAGTGGGGAGCAGTTCATGGGCTTCGTGACGTACCTAACGACCCTGAAGAAAATTGGAGCGGAGAAGGAACCTTAGCAGAAAGCCCTTATCTGAAACTTGTACGTGTGGGGAATACTTTTACGACATACAAAAGCTCTGACGGCGAGGAGTGGATAGATTTCATGTCAGTGGATCGTACAGACCTGGACGGGCTGCCACTGCAGGTCGGCATTTTCCATGCCACTTACTCAGAAAGCATTGGCACAGTTGAATTCGCTGACTTTCATCTTATAGTGACGGAGATGGAAGAAGATGACGATCCCGAGCCTGTTGTTCACACCCTGCCTTTCGCTGAGAACTTCGAAGGCATAGGTGAGGAAACTCCTGCTGACTGGCTGCCGGAAGGATGGCTTAACATAGATGCGGATGGTGACGGACACGCATGGTTCTGGAGTTCATTTGAGGAGGATGACGTATATGAAACCTACATGATATCCCTTTCATGGGATCCGAATGAAGAAGCTGCCCTTACACCCGACAACTGGCTTATATCTCCGGCCGTAGAGCTTGGCTCTGTGGAAGATAATGAATACATCGAGATGCTGCTCCATATAACAACCATTGCATCAGGTGCGGCATTCAGGCCGGAAAGGTATGAGGTACTTCTATCCACTACAGATGATGATCCTGAAAGCTTCGACATGATATGGGAAGAGACCTTCTCCGAAGAAGACGACCCATGGGTATGGCAGCCAAAAACTCTTGACCTGACAGAGTATGCAGGGGAAACAGTATATGTTGCCTTCCGCCACTACGGAACCGAAGACCTGTATGGTTTGGCCCTTGAAAAGGTAGAGATATACAAGGAAGAAGAGGAAGAACCAGAAGAGTTCATATATACAATATCTCTTGAGCTTTACCCTGGTGATATTGAGTACAAATACTTCCTCGTAGAAGATGATGCAAGCTGGGACCTTGGTGAATGGGTAGGTGACCCCAACCGCAGCGCAACAATTGATGCTGACATGACAATTGAGGATGTCTGGGGCCAGCAACCTGTGGCAAAGGCTGAAGGTGCTCCCAATAAGGAAGAAGAAAAGTATGTGGTAACCTTCCAGGTAACCATTGCTGAAGGAGACTGGGCAGGCAGTGAAGGTGAAGGCGTTGCATTTGACCCGGAAGTACACAGGGTATTTATTGCAGGTAGCCTGGGAGAAGGATGGACATGGCACGAGCCGGGATCACACCCGGACCTTGAGTTGACAATAGGCGATGATGGTGTCATTGTTTCAGCTCCCGATATTATGCCTGATAACGCTTCAGTAAGCATATTCCCGAACCCCGCAAGAGACAGGGTAACACTGAGTGCCCCGGAAACCATCAGGGAGGTAAGGATTGTTGACTTAAGCGGCAGAACCGTGCTGCAGCAGAGCGCAGGAGGGTTTGAGACAAGCCTTAACACCTCAGCACTGAATGACGGATTGTATATCGTTAACATCTACACGGAAAACGGTATGACATCCAAAAAACTGCAGGTACAGAGATAAAACGTACAATAGCTGATATTGCAAACACCGGTCTGAATCAGGCCGGTGTTTTTTTATTGCATCCATTAATAAAGACAAAAAATGGGGATCCTTCAGGATCCCCATAAACCATTTGCCTGTTACAATATGCTTATTTAAATACAATTACTGCAGCAGGGTCTATTACCTGGAAAGTAAATGATTCGGTAAAGTACAGCTGAACTGATTTGCTGCTATGCGATTCATATCCGATCGACAGATCTTGCCCAAGCACCAGACGGAAGTCCCCGCCCCTTTCAGAAACCAGGTAGGATTCCTTTACATAGGGAGCAAGTATTATGCTTCCGCCAAGGATATGCTCCAGCTGTTTACGAAGCGGGTATCCCCTTACAAAAGAGTTTATCTTCTGCCACTTCTCTGTGTTTACTACAAGAGAGTAAGGCCCCTCTATCGAAGCTGTCATCATCTTGGATACGGCAAGCGACACCGTGTCGATAATACCTTCGGTTGCCTCCGGGAAGGGGATGGCATCATAATCGGAGCTGTTTTTAAGACCCGTAATGCTTCCCTGTTTAAACCCTTCATATATAGCCTTTTCCTCAAACTTTGCTATATCGCGTGCTGCATCTTCAAGAGCGTCGAGGTCGATATCTTCGGCTCCACGCGCCACATTATCAAGCTCCCATATATTAAGCTCAAATGGTATGCGAGCCTCAACCAGTGGCAGTACCTGGTGAATCCCGAATTTAACACCACCCTTCTGATTTGCAGGCACGTGAATACGTCCTGTTGACAGGGCTGCATAATCCCAGCCTTTAGGGCCTTCAACATCCAGGAACTTGCGTCCGGAAAGCACCGAGGTCAGCACCTCAACGGCAGTATCATTTATTTCCTCCCATGCCTCATTGGAAATGGGAGCCAGTGATTTTCTCAAAATATCCATACTATCCTCCTTTTCTATTTATTTCTTTAATTTTCCAATACCAAGGGAGTCTGATCCGCCTCTGCCGTGATCATCATCGTGATCGTCATGTCCATGACCGCCTACAATGGGTCCTTCCTTGAACAGCCAGTTGCGTAACTCCTCGTCCCAGCCGGGCATATTGCGGCGCAACCATTCAATAGTCATGCATGCATGTTCAATTTCCTCATCACGGTTGTGTGCCATGATGGCTGAAAGCTCTTCATCATTGCTGGTCACCACCCTCTGGTGATACCAGTCAACGGCTTCTATCTCCTCCTTCAGGCTGTTGAGCGCACGCGAAAAATTGCGTGCCTCCTGCGAAAGCTCTTCTGCGGGTTCGTGATAATTTGACATAATTTCCTGTGTTGATTTTTAATTTTGTTTTACAATAATTCTTTCAGAATAATAAACAGAGACATGGGGTAATGGAGGAACAAAACACCATAAAACCCCCGCCTTATCTGCAAATATAGGTATTTCCGCAAACAAAGCAAAGTATTTTCAAGATATGTTTCTGCAGAGGTAGTCTTCTATTACACGGGGGTAGTGCTCGTGTTCAAGAGCCCTTATTCTTTCTGCCAGGCTTTCCGGAGTATCTTCCGGCCTGACCATAGTTCTGGCCTGAAAAAGCACCGGCCCGCTGTCATATTCCTCATTAACCAGATGAATAGTTATTCCGCTGTATTTTGCCCCACTTTCTATCACCTTTCTGTGAACATTCATGCCATACATTCCCTTGCCGCCAAACTCCGGCAGCAGGGCAGGATGAATATTCAATATCTTTTGATGATATCTTTGAACAAAGTAGGAAGGTATGAGTTTCATGTAGCCTGCAAGAACAACTGCATCAATACAATTGCCTTCAAATACCCCCATTGCCTTTCCTCTGTCATCCCAGGCAGACCCGGGCAAAACAGCCACGGGAACCCCTTCCCTTTCTGCCTTCTCCAGAACAGGAGCTGATGCGTTGTTTGAAACCACAAGAGCGATACGTATCAGGTGATGATCCCTGAAATATGATATAATCCTGCCGGCATTGCTGCCACGTCCGGAGGCCATGATAGCTACGCGTTTAAAATTATCCATATTTTTCATTATATTTGAATTGTGGTTCAAACTGCCAATAAAAACAGGCAGAGGTGGAGTGTAAAAGTACCAAAAACTCAGTTAACGTACTTCCCAAAAGGATTAAGCATTATTACTACTATGGTTTTAGTAGCTTGCTCATTCCTGCCTATGAGCCTGTTACAGCGTTTAAAACAAAATTAAAAGCAAAAAAGTTGGTAATAACGATTTTAATATTTTTCTTTGCAGCCTGTTTAACCAAAAAAGGAGAAAACCATGTCTGACATTGCAACAAGAGTAAAGGCTATCATTGTTGATAAGCTTGGTGTAGATGAAAAGGAAGTAACACCTGAAGCAAGTTTCACAAACGACCTGGGTGCAGACTCCCTGGACACTGTCGAGCTCATTATGGAGTTTGAAAAAGAGTTCAATCTTGCCATTCCTGATGATCAGGCTGAGAAAATCAGCACTGTAGGAGAGGCTATTGCTTATATTGAAAAAGACAGCAAGTAAGATTAGGAAGTTTTTTTAAAAGTGGAGCCCACATACAGGGTTTTATTGTCAGTTAATGACCAATATGCCCGTGTGGGCTCCATTTAAGATTAGGATTATAAACAAATTTTAATCGAATGGAACTTAAAAGGGTTGTAGTTACCGGGTTAGGCGCTCTTACCCCTATTGGTAATTCTGTAAATGAATACTGGGAGGCACTTCTGAGAGGAGAAAGCGGCGCGGGCCCAATTACCAGGTTTGACACATCGGAGTTCAAGACCCGCTTTGCATGCGAGCTCAAAGACTATAACCAGTCAGACCACTTCGACCGGAAAGAGGCACGTAAATATGACCTCTTTACTCAATATGCCATGGTTTCTACAGAGGAGGCCATACAAGACTCAGGTATTGACACAGAAAAAGTTGATCAAGATCGTGTTGGAGTGATCTGGGGAAGTGGCATAGGAGGACTGGAGACATTCCTCAAGGAAGTTTCGGCTTATGCAAAAAGTGAAGGCCCGCCACGGTTCAGCCCATTCTTCATACCAAAGATGATAGCTGATATCGCAGCCGGCCATATATCAATAAAATATGGGTTCAGGGGGCCGAACTTCACTACTACTTCGGCTTGTGCATCTTCGGCCAATGCACTTATAGATTGCTTCAACCTGATAAGGCTGGGCAAAGCAGATGTATTCATCAGCGGTGGCTCAGAAGCAGCCATCAATGAAGCAGGGGTGGGCGGTTTCAGTGCCATGCACGCTATATCTGTAAGAAACGACGATCCCAAAACAGCCTCACGCCCTTTCGATAAAGACCGTGACGGCTTTGTACTCGGAGAAGGAGGCGGCACCATAATATTAGAAGAGCTTGAACACGCGCTCAAAAGAGGAGCCAAAATTTATGCAGAGGTAGTGGGAGGCGGAATGTCAGCTGATGCATACCATATGACAAGTCCACACCCTCAAGGTCTTGGCGCCAAAATTGTGATGGATAACGCCCTTGCTGATGCAGGTCTTTCTGCAACAGACATTGACCATATCAATACCCACGGAACATCCACCCCGCTTGGTGATATTGCCGAGCCAAGAGCTATAGTAAGTCTTTTTGGCGATCATGCTTACAAGATCAGCATAAACTCCACAAAGTCAATGACCGGCCATTTGCTTGGAGCAGCAGGAGCTGCCGAGGCAATAGCTACAATCCTGGCCGTAAGGCACGACATAGTTCCGCCAACAATAAACCATTTTACAGATGACCCTGAAATAGACAACAAGCTGGACTTCACCTACCATAAGGCAAAAGAGAGAAGGGTGGATGTCGCGATGTCCAATACGTTCGGTTTCGGAGGGCATAACGCGTGCCTGGCTTTCAGGAAGTATAAAAAATAAACACACCGACTTGGGTTTGTTATTTCCTTTCAGGAGAAAACGGAAGGCATCAGACAAGGATCTACCTGATGCAATAAGGAATATTTTCGGATACTATCCAAAAAATATAGGAATATACGAGCTTGCCTTCCGCCATAAATCAGCTGCAACGCTTATAAGCAATGGGTTCAGGCAGTGTAACGAAAGGCTTGAATACCTTGGTGATGCCGTTCTTGGTTCAGTGGTGGCCGATTTCCTTTATAAAAAATTTCCCTTCAAGGATGAAGGCTTCCTAACTGAAATGCGATCCCGCATAGTAAGCCGCAGCAACCTAAATATACTCTCACGTAAACTGGGTTTGAACAAGCTTATACAGGCAAGCAGAGACAGTGGTATAAAAACCTCCAGCATCCCCGGTGATGCATTTGAGGCATTCATTGGAGCGGTTTACCTTGATAAGGGTTATAGCTTCACGAAGAAGCTCATCGTTCAGCAAATAATACAGACCCATCTCGACATAGATGAGCTTATGCAACGGGATATCAATTTCAAGAGCAAGATAATTGAATGGGCACAAAAAGAGAAAAAGAGTGTTGAGTTCAACATTGTTGAGGAGGATGACAGGGGGAAAAACGGAAAACTTTATACAATAGAACTGCAGGTTGGCAAAGTGGTGCTGGGGCGCGGACAGGATTATTCCATAAAGAAAGCTGAGCAGAATGCGTCAAGAATTGCCTGGGAAGACCTGCCGGGCAACACTGAGGCCAGCTGATATTTTTCTCTTACCTTTGCTAACAGCAAGAGATCCCAAAAGCCCCCATCCTGCAGATGCCCAGAAAGTTAAAGCTAGATATTGAATACGTCCCGGAGTTCAGCATAATCGGACTGGTTTCTGCACAGAAAGATTACAGGCTTTGCTGGCTTTTAAACAAACAACTGGATACCGATCTTAAAAGGCTCAGGGATTTTATATTCAGGCCCGAAAAAAACAGAAACCCGGGAAGGTTCACGGTTTTTCACTATGCACTGCCACATCTTATGATGCGCTGTTTTCTGGTTTCCAACAAGAGCAGTGAAACAACACTGCTTGCCGAGCCCAGAAACCTTGATTATCTATTTCTGCTTAAAAACCCAAAAGAGCAGTTCAATATTAAGGATATTTCAGAAAGACTCCGGTCAATACCACCTGTTGAAGCAGCTATTCCCTTGATCACCGACAGTAAAAAAACAAGCCCCTTTCTTTATGATTTTGAGTTATACCTCGGGAAGGCCTTAAAGTGAATCATTCTCCATATTCTTTGCTTCGTTCCAGAACACATCCATTTCCTCCAAGTTCATCTTTTTCAGGGTTTTTCCTGATTTTTTTGCTTCCCTTTCCAGGTGCTCGAAACGCCTTATAAACTTCTTATTGGTCCGTTCAAGTGCATTCTCCGGGTTTACATTTATAAACCTTGCATAATTAATAAGGGCAAACAGAAGATCACCAAACTCCTGTTCAACCTTGTCATGTGGAGCACCATCCTCAACCTCTTTTTTTAACTCCCCGAGCTCCTCCTCCACCTTGTCCCATACCTGATGAGGCTTTTCCCAGTCAAAGCCAACTCCCCTGACCTTGTCCTGTATCCGGTATGCCTTAATCATCGCCGGTAAAGACCCGGGGACACCCGACAAAACACTTTTCTTACCCCCTTTGAGTTTGATCTTCTCCCAGTTATCCTTTACCTCTTCTGCGGTACTTGCATTTACATCACCGTATATATGGGGATGTCTTTTTATCAGTTTGCTGTTTATTGACTCTATCACATCATAAATATCAAACCCTCCCCTTTCGCTTCCTATCCTGGAATAAAACACTATGTGAAGCAACAGATCTCCAAGTTCTCCCTTTATTTCCTCAAGATCATCCTCAAGTATTGCATCGCCAAGTTCATAAGTTTCTTCAATAGTAAGGTGGCGAAGGCTTTCAAGTGTCTGCTTCCTGTCCCAGGGGCATTTCTCCCTCAGGTCATCCATTATATCCAGTAAGCGCCCGAAGGCCTCAAGTCTTTTATCCATTATCAATTGACTTTTTGCCAAAAGTAGCAATAATAATACAGTTTTATTAAAGCCTGGAGCCGACTGTATGAAAATTCAGAAAGCTGGTACCGCCCGCTCTGACATCAGCGCGCATATGAACTGTCCGTGCAGTATTTCCGCCAGGCAGAAGGAGTTCAACAGACAGATCAGTTTCTCCTTCAGGAAGCAGCAGGCGTGTATAATGAACAGAATGCGGAAGAGTCTGCCAGTTACGTGTGTCAGCCTGTTCTGCTATGGCTCCTAGAATTCCGAATATGGCTCCTATGGTTTCGTCCTCTTTCCTGATACCCTGCTCAGCTGCCTGGCGGACTGCCAGCCTGAGGAGCGCATTGCCCATTTCCCTGAATCTTTTGTCTTCAAGGGCCTGAAATGCAACTGCGTTCAGATCCTGAGCCAGGCAAAGCCCGGTTTTGATCTCACCTGCATCCACCCTGGCAGATTCATAAACCGGAGGGCGTTCAACATATTTTGGAAACGCAACCCTGATAACACGAAGGTCGCCAAGGTCGCCCGATGACCTGGAGGATGAGTGAACGGGAAAAGACATACCGTACTCTTCATTGATGAAATGTAACGATCCTCCTGCACCCCTTACAATGGTAAAAACAATATTCAGTTCATCCTTTACCGGCCCAAGGCCATTATGCCAGAATAAAACAACATCCCCATGGCCGGTTCGGTTTCCGTGTTCATATTCAATTCCGAACCTGTTTTCGTAAAATCTTACCTGATCATGAAAACCGGTACGGTAAGCCGCCCTGAGCAAATCGTACTTTAGCTGCGCTGGCGCTTCAACACCAAACAGCGTGGAATAATCCTCCTCATAAATTTCAAGCGCGTTGCGGTATGCAATAAATGCGTTATTATAGTCTCCGGCAGCATCGTAGACCATACCCATAAGGTTGTGGACAAAGGCATCCCTGCGGTACTTGTTTTGTCCCTGGTATCTGTCGCCAAGTGCATTAAGCGCAATATTAAGACGGCGGCACTCAACCAGTGCAGCATCCAGGTCTCCCAGCTGTATGAAATTCATAGCCTTGTAATAATGAACCATCAATAGTTCAAAAGGCTCCCCCCTGTATTCTGTAACCTTCGGATTAATTAGCAGGGCAAGTGCCTCGTCACCAAGATTCCTCCTGTAGTCTTCACCCAGGATATAGGCATGTTCAAAAAACTCATTGCTTTCACGGTAATTGCCAAGCATATGCTGTACCACTCCCTGATCCATATAATATAACAGGCGTGTGCGCCTTTTTTCTGCCCTTCTGTCATTTTCAAGTACACTGGCAGCCTGTTCAACATTACCTGACTGGAAATGCAGCTGAAAACGCTGTTGCCTCTGATAATATGTCATACATGATACAAGGGCAGCACTTCCCAAAAGGATCAGTATAAGCCTGATAACTGAATAATGTGCCGTTTTGAGGTTAAGCATAAACGGGAGTTGAAAAATAATAAGTGGTGGGAGAATTGATCCGGTCAGTTCCTTACGGCCTTCCTTATCTGTTTTTCACCTATCCAGACCTTCTCATTTGTTTCCATGTCAGAAAGCTCAAGGTTAACCTGGTAATAGATTACCCTGTCTCTTCCATGCTGATCAACTATTGAGTTCATGGTTCCTGTCATCATATAGTCAGCCCCTGTCTCCCTGCGCCATTGCGCTATCGTTGCAGGGTCGGCAAACTCGTGCTGGTCTGCCCTCTCTTCACGTATTTGCTCCCTGAACTCTGCGTCCTGCACAACCCTTACCAGCCCGCTGTTTATAAACTCCCTTTCCATATTGCGGATAAAAGTTTCTGCATCAATATGCTCATGGCTCCGGTTTCTTACATCTCCTACTATAATAACGGGTGCCCTTTCGTTGTTCTGTGTAAAGCGGTTAAGCCAGGGCCGGTTGAGGACATCATTTATCATCTCCTCTGCTACCAGCCTGGAGTCAGTATCGTTCCACCGTCCACTCAGGTCTATGGCCGTGTCTGTGCCAACACGGGTAACTGTACGCCTCTGGCAGCTTCCTGCAAGAATAACCATTGCTATCAATACTAAGGTCAGCGAATTTTTCATTGTTGTTAGGTTTTAATGATCGACTCAAAAATTAATAACAGACAGGAAACGTTTGCAAGCCCTGTCAGAAGCAACATCGCAAAGCGCGTGCCAGACAATTAAGATTTTAAAAATAACTTAAAATTGTATATTTTAAAAACCCCTGCCGTTCGGTTTGATACAGTTTGTGCCCGCCTGCGGACACTTTATATATTCAACAAATTTGAAAAATTATGTAATGTTCTGTTTTTATGCTTTTTACCTACGGTGGCACAATATTGGCTAATTATATGGCTAAAATCAAAAAACACTGGTTAAAATGGACAGGAAAATAGAAAAAAAGAAATGGACTCCTAAAAAGATAGCTGGTATTGCAGGAATAACTGCCTTCGGCATATTCATAATCTATCTGCTGTTTTTCCGCGACACAAGCAGCAGGCTTTACGTAGACATGGATAAAATGACCATATCTACTGTAGAGCAGGGCCGTTTCCAGGAGTTCATTCCTGTTGACGGAGTTGTACACCCGGAAGTTACAATATATTTGGATGCTGTTTTCGGCGGAAGGGTGGAGGAGATCTACCAGCGCGACGGTGCTCATCTTGAGGAAGGTGACAAAATCCTAAGACTTTCAAATGCACAGATTGAGATGAGTTATATGCAACAGGAGAATACCGCCCTTGAAGTACTTGACAGGTATCAGAATACACGCCTGAGCCTTGAACGGAATCTCTTCAGCCTCGAACGCCAGCTTGCGGATTTGGAATACCGACTTGACATAGCCAAGAAGGATTATATAAGAAAAAAGAGCTTTTACGATCAGGGGATGATCTCTGAAGAGGAGTACGAGAATTCATACCGGGAATACCACTTTGCGCAGCGCAATTATGATATAGGTCTGCGGACAATCAGGCATGACTCCCTCTATGTTTCGACACAGATGGACCAGATTAACGAGTATATTGACAGGGTACAGGAAAACATTGTCTTATTGCATGAAAACCTCGACAACCTGATAATAAGAGCCCCAATCAGCGGTCAGCTGTCATCATTCAGTGTGGAAAGGGGCGAAACAAAAACGGCAGGTGAAAACCTTGGCCAGCTAGATGTTCTTGACGGGTATAAACTGCGCGCGAGAATCGATGAACGTTACATCAACCGCACATATACAGGTCAGCCGGCAACTTTTGATTATGGCGGACAGACCTATGAGCTCGAGATAAGCAAGATATACAGCAATATTACAGGCGGGGCTTTCGAGGTTGACCTGCAGTTCAATGGAGATGAACCAGGAGGGATAAGGCGGGGCCAGACAATACAGTTAAGGTTGCAGTTCAGCGGTGTTGCTGATGCTCTTATAATACCAAGGGGCGGATTCTACCAGGCAACAGGAGGCAACTGGATATATGTCCTTGACCCTTCAGGCAACCAGGCGGTAAGGCGCCCGATACGCATAGGCAGACAGAATATACACCACTATGAAGTGCTGGAAGGCCTTGAGCCGGGCGAAAGGGTCATTGTTTCATCATATGACACCTACGGAGGCAGAGACAGGCTGATTTTCAGATAGAGTCTGTCTTTTATAAATACTTTTGTAACAAAACAACACATATAAACGTCAATTAATATAGTTATTTCCCAAAAAATCTCAGCCATGATCAGAACAGTTGAATTAACAAAGGTTTTTCGCACCGAAGAGGTGGAAACCACAGCACTCAATAAGGTATCCTTCGGTATCAATGAAGGTGAATTCGTTGCCATAATGGGCCCGTCGGGTTGCGGCAAATCGACACTGCTCAATATTCTCGGACTTCTCGACAACCCCAGCGACGGCCAGTATTTCTTTCTTGACCATGAAGTATCAGGGTATTCCGAAAAACAGAGGGCTAACCTCAGGAAGAGAAACATAGGCTTTGTTTTTCAGAACTTTAACCTTATCGATGAGCTTAGTGTATTTGAAAACGTAGAGCTTCCGCTGATATATCTCGGCTACAGTTCTTCCGAACGCAGGCAAAGGGTAGAAGAAGTGCTCGAGCAGATGCAGATAATGCACCGCAAGAACCATTTTCCCCTGCAGCTATCAGGAGGGCAGCAGCAGAGAGTTGCAGTATGCCGGGCTGTAGTAGCAAAACCACACATTATACTTGCCGATGAGCCTACAGGTAATCTCGACTCCACACATGGTGACGAGGTCATGAACCTGCTTGAATCACTCAACAAGAATGGCACTACTATCATAATGGTGACCCACTCCCAGCGTGATGCATCATATGCACAGAGGATAATCCGCCTCTTCGACGGACAGATAGTTACTGAAGACAAGTCAACGGAATTTGTGCTGACTGCTGCAGCTGCACAATAATACCCAAAGCGGTCAATCGTAGTGAAATGTACAGGAACTATCTTATAAGCGCCTTGCGCAGCATCAGGCAGTCAAGTCTTTATTCCGCAATAAGCATTTTCTGCCTTGCAACCGGAATAACGGGAGCAATACTGGTCAGTCTGTACGTAAACCATGAGCTTTCCTATGATACCCATTACGATGATCACCAGAGAATAATCCGGATAGAAGGGGTTTACGATATGGCAGGGGCTTCGTACCACCTGGCTGCGACCCCTTTCCCCCTTGCTTTTGCAATGATGGAAGATTATGCTGAAGTGGAGAACTTTGTGCGCTTCTTTATGCGCGAAGAGGAGGTGATGGTAAGATCAGGAGAATCGGAGTATCTTGAAAGCGGTTTTGTACTTGCAGACTCAACGGTATTTGACGTATTTTCACACAGCTTTGTTCACGGCAGCCCGGAGGGCGCACTTTCTGCGCCGAACACAATAGTTATCAGTCGCTCATTAGCAGAGAAGTATTTTGGTAACGAACCCTCAATTGGAAAAACCCTGAGGGTTGGAGATGAAAATTATTCAGTAACCGGAGTTATTGAAGATCTTCCGGATAATACCCATTTCAGGTATGATGCACTGATATCGATGTCTTCGGCCGATGCAGACCTGGTCTATTCAAATGACCCGGAACTTTACTGGAATATAAACATTAACTACACCTATATACTGCTTCACCAAGGCAGTAGTATTGAGGAGTTTGTTGGGAAACTGCCCGGCTTTGCAGACAAATATGCAAATCCAATGGGTGATGTATTCGGGGCAAGTGCTACTTTCCTGGCAACACCACTGCGCGAGACCCATTTTAATAATATTATGATGGCCCAGGGTACCGGCGACAGGTCAACCCTGCTGATCCTTTCGCTTGTAGCACTTTTCCTGGTACTTATAGCTGCCATAAATTACACCAACCTGGCAACTGCAAGGGCAGCGAAACGGTCAAGGGAGATTGGAATCCGCAAGGTTACAGGTGCAAGCCGGAAACAGTTGCTGGTTCAGTTCCTGGCAGAATCAATGCTGGTGGCTTTTATCTCGCTTGTATTATCGATATTCCTTGCCGAGATCCTGCTTCCTTTCTTTAATACGATCGCAAATACCTCATTCAGCCTTGCAGACTTTTTAAAAGGCACACTGCCGGTTCAGATCCTGTTTATAACAGTTTTTACAGGACTTGCCGCTGGAATATACCCCGCCTTAATTCTCAGTAACATGAATCCTTCCCTGATCGTCAAGGGGCTGATCTACAGGGAGAGTAAAAAGGGTCTGATGCGGAAAGCCTTAGTAGTGTTCCAGTTTGCAATATCAATTTTACTTGTCAGCGGCACATTCACAGTGCAGCAGCAGATGAGTTTCCTCAGGGAAAAACCACTGGGTTTTGAAAAGGAAAACCGGGTATCTATAACACTTCACGGCAGCGGACCCCGCTCCTCAATAGAGACACTTGAACAGAGAGTAATGCAGAACCCACTGGTAATAGGCACAACCAAAGCGTTTTCGGTACCAGGGGGAGAACATAATGTAAATGCCGTAAGGATTGATTCTGACGGGATAATGCAGGAGACCTTCATTGCTGTCAACTATGTTGATCTTAACTATATCGACAATCTTGGAATCAGGCTGATCAGAGGAAGGTATTTTGATCCGGGAATGCGTTCAGACATTGCACAGACAGCTGTCATAAATGAAACTGCCATGAATAAGTTCGGCTGGGGCGACAATATTGCAGGCAAACAGATACACATGCAGTTTGACCAGGAGGGCAACCCCCAGACAACTCTGAGGGTTATAGGGGTGGTAGAGGACTTTCACTTCCTTTCTCTGACAAACCCCGTGGACCCCATGATGCTCATCCTTCCGGAATCACCGTCATCTTTCCGTCACCTTATAGTGCAATATGAAGCGGGTGAAAAAGAGCAGGTTATCCCTTTTCTGGATTCCGAGACCAGGGATTTTGACCAGTCCAGGATACCTGTTATTTCATCACTTGAAAAGGGTTTTATTGAAGAGTTCGAGTCAGACCAGAGGCTTGGTAAAATATTTGCCATTTTCTCCCTGGTCACAATAATGATATCCTTTGCCGGACTATTCGGACTCTCGTCCTTTATGCTTGAACAGAGAAAAAAGGAGATAGGAATAAGAAAGGTCCTTGGTTCCTCGGCCGGGGGTGTGCTTATAATGCTATACAGGGAGTTCTCCTGGCTTATACTTATTGCTGTTATTATAGCAGCGCCACTTTCATGGTACCTGATGTCCAGGTGGCTTGAAAACTTTACATTCCACATAGACATGTCTCTGGTGCCCCTGCTTTGGTCTGCTGTCACCGCATTCCTTATTGCCATGTTAACGGTGAGTTACCACAGCCTCAGGGCTGCAGCACTCAATCCTGCCGACTCACTGCGGGCAGAATAGGCCAGCGCCCCCATATAATCAACAAAGCACGTTATGTTAAAACACTATTTAATAACCGCTTTAAAAAACACAAAAAGGTATCCGTTGTTTTCCCTGATAAACTTCTTTGGCCTTGCGACGGCCATGGCAGTTTGCCTTATGATACTCCTTTTCGTACACAGGGAGCTTACTTTCGACCGTTTTCATAAAGATGCACACGATATTTACAGGATTAGTCTTCATATGAATATACAGGGGGAAATGACAGATGAACCGGTTTCAAGCCATGCCACCGGGCCGGATATTCTGCAGGAGTTTCCTGAGGTCATTGAGATGACAAGGTTGTCACATTGGTATGAACCCGTTACCGTATGGCAGGATGACAATCGGCATATGTCAGTCGAATTTGGCTTGTATGCAGAAAGTACATTTTTTGACATATTCTCTTTCAGATTGATTAGGGGTAACCCACAAACATCCCTGGATGACCCTTTTACAGTGGTGCTGTCAGAAACCCTGGCCAATGAACTATTCCCAAAAACAGATCCCATGGGCAAGGTGTTACGCCTTGGAAACCGGCAGCAGCCCTACAGGGTAACCGGAATCATCGAAGATTGCTCTTCAAACACCCATATCCGCTACAATCTTTTACGGTCATACCCAAGTTTACTTGAGACTTCATCTGCAAACTTCTACGACTGGGATGCCAACATCAATGCCATGACCTATGTTAAGCTGGCTCCCGGATCAGATGTTGCGCAGCTGAAGGAGAAGACCAGGCCACTTACATATGAAAAGGTCAATTATAAATTTGAGGGAATGGGTGTGAATATTTCCATTGGCTATTTCCCGATTACAGACATCCGTTTGCACAGTCCATTCAGTATAGAAATGGTTGAAACCGGAACGATTTCAAAGGTATGGATCTTTTCGGCGGTAGCCCTGTTTGTTCTTTTTATTGCCGGTTTCAATTACGTGAACCTAACAATCGCCAAATCCGGAAAAAGAGCCAGAGAGGTTGGTTTACGAAAAGTCCTTGGGGCGAATAAAATCACCCTGACCACGCAATTTTACACTGAAACCCTGCTGATCACATGTATTAGCTTTATTCTAGGATTGCTGCTGGTTGAATTCACTCTGCCCGTATTTAACCATATCCTTGACACCCAGTTAAGCCTGAAGGATACACCCTGGTGGTCATGGCTGGTCATATTGTTCATTTTTGTGGGTGTTTTCGGCATACTAGCCGGCATTTATCCCGCCTGGTTCATGGCTGCATTCCAGCCAATAAAAACCCTTAAGGGTGAATTATGGAACAAACCGGGCAAGTTTCAGCTCAGAAACCTTCTGTTGCTGATCCAGTTTGTGGTGTCCATGGCACTGATAATATGCACCCTTGTTGTAACACTCCAGATCCGTCATTTGTACACCAGAGACCTGGGGTTTAAGAGCCAGGGGCTGGTAGTTGTCGAAACAGACAGTTACGAAGATGCTACCCTGCTATTGCATGCCCTGGACAGCTATCCATGGGTCAGGAGCCAGGCTGCCGGTTCAAGTTTTCCCGGAGGACATGTATATATGGAAGGTGTTGAAATTCAGGATATGGAGCCCGGGATTATGACCAGTCGAATATGGTTGGATTACAACTATAAAGATGCATTGGATCTTCAAATGTATGAAGGTCGCTGGTTTTCGGGTGACGGAGAGTTTGAGGCCGAATATGTGATCGTAAACCAGGCTTTTGTACGTAAAACCGGCTGGGATGACCCCATTGGAAAGACCGTAGGCCGTGGTGGTTATGAATACCAAGTGATTGGTGTTATGAAAGACTTTCACTATCAGTCATTGCATCATGATATTGAACCATTGATGGTTAACATTCTTTCAGCACGTCCCAATTACCTGGAAATGCCATATTGGGTGGTAGGCAATTACAGTGACATCAACGAAAGTGAAGTTATTCTTGCCATAGGGGAGCTTTGGCATGACCTCTTCCCCAACAAAGCATTAAACAATCATTTCCTGTCGGAACATCTGGAAAGCCAATATGTTAACGAACGCAGTTTTGGCAGGTTGTTCATGGGCTTTACCATACTGGCAATAATCATTGCCATGCTGGGTGTATTGGGCTTGTCGTCTTTCATAGCACAGCAAAAACAAAAAGAGATGGGCATCAGAAAAGTACTCGGGGCATCCCTGTTTTCCATTCTGTCAGAAATGGCCATCGGATTTGTTAAATGGGTATTGGTTGCTGCTCTCATTGCACTTCCCCTTGCATACTGGTATATGGAAAAATGGCTGGCCGAATTTGCCTATGCCATTGGTTTCCCAACCTGGACGTTGCTGGCCGCTTTTGGTGCAATATTGATCCTGGCCTTGACAATTGTCATCATACAATCATACCGTACGGCAAATACCAGCCCTGTTGAGTCTCTGGCCTGCGAATAATAACATAAAGAGCCAAAAAGTATGTTGCATCATCATATTAAAAACTTTCTTAACCAAATCCGGCAGCAAAAAACCACATCAATTGTCAACATCCTTGGTTTGGCACTGGGGTTGGGTATCACCCTGGTCATATGGATTTTTGTACTCCACGAGCTTAGTTACGACAAATTCATCGCAGATCATAACCGTATTTACCGTGTACATAGTACGGCCAGGATGGGGACCGGAACATCCCAACATTTGCCAACAGCCATGTATAGTCTTGGTGAGGCCATGATCGGGGAATATCCTGAAGTGGAAGAACTGGTTCGCTTCAGTAGTTATTACCATAGCCCAAACGTGGTCTTTGAAGGGGAAGCCGTTACATTAAGCGACATCCTCTTTGGTGAACCCGGCTTTTTTGAAATGTTCAACTTTGATTTGCTGGCAGGTGATCCCGCCCAGGTTCTGGCCGATCCTTCATCCATAGTGATCAACGAAACAACCGCCGCCAGACTTACAAAAGACCCCCTGGATGTGGTAAACCGCATGATTACCATACAGGGACAAACATACCGCATCAGCGGGATAATGAAAGATTTGCCCGAAAACACCCACATGGCCTTCAATGCTTTTTCACACTTTGATAACCTGCCATCCGGGGCAAAAGAAGCCGGCCTGAACTTTTACACCTATGTCAAACTTGCTCCCGGTACGGATATTCGGGATGCGGAAGAAAAAATGGATGCCACCGCGGCAGACATAATCCGGTCCAATCCCGTTTATGAAGGCATGCAATTCACGATTGAGCATGAATTAATGAATCTGGGTGACATTCATTTGCAATCCGACCTTGTATGGGAAATGCGAAACAACGGGAAAAAAAGCAATGTGATCATTTTCGCACTATTGTCTTTTATAATTCTGTTCCTGGCCATCATCAACTATATCAACCTGGCCACTGCCCGATCCATGCTCAGATCAAAGGAAATCGGTATCAGGAAAGTTTCCGGGGCCACCAAAGGCGGCCTGGTCCGGCAGATCATGACCGAATCCCTGATTACCATCACCATGGCTTTTATGGCTGCCTTTGCCCTTTGTGAAATTTTTTCTCAATACTTTTCACAAAATATTGGTGTGCATTTGAGCATAGCCACTCTGTTCAACTGGCAGGGGATGCTTGCTATGCTGCTAATCCTGGGGGTCACAAGTATACTGTCGGGATTATATCCCGCCTTCTACCTGGCTGCATTTGACCCGGTAAAAACCCTCAAGGGCGAGGTGGTCAAAGGGAACAAAGGGTCAGCATTCAGAAGAGTTCTGGTGGTCTTTCAGTTTACCATTACCATCTTTGTGGCCAGTTCACTTATCGTGATGATCGGTCAGCTCCGGCATTTGCAGCGTACCGACCTGGGGTTTGACTCTGAAGAGGTAATCATATTAAGAAACCTTTCCGGGCGACTTTGGCAATCATTTCAGGCTGTAACAACCAGGCTGGAAGCCATCCCGGGGGTTGGATCAGCAGGAGGTGGTAACTTTATATATGGTGGCGGCAACCGCATTGACCTTATTACCGAACTTGGCACAGACCCGGATTCAGGAGTGCTGGCTGATGTCATTACAGTTGACCATGGGTTTTTGGACGCCATGGGAGTAGAGCTCCTCAAGGGCCGAAACTTCTATGCTGAATCAGAAATGGACGTACAGAGTGCATTTATCCTGAACGAGACAGCTGTCAAAGCCCTTGGTTTCGACGAACCAATTGGAAAGCAACTTGATCTATTCGGTATTCAGGGACCCCTTATCGGCGTTGTAAAGGACTTTCATATGAAATCCCTGCACCAGGCAATTGACCCGCTAGTTATGATATATGCCCAGGTAGGCTTCCCCCATATTTACCTGAAAGCCCTCCCGGGAGATTATGAACAACTCAGGGTCGCCATCACTGAAGCCCTGAACGAGTTTGATCCGGCCTATATTCCTGACATCGTTTTTCTGGATGAAAATATTGAACTGCTTTATCAGCAGGAGCAGCGGACAGCCAGCCTTTTTACTGCAGGTGCTATACTGGCCTTTATCATTTCCTTGCTGGGTGTATATGGATTGGCAGCATTTTCTGCTGAGCGAAAAATAAAGGAAACTGGCATACGTATTGTGCTGGGAGCGAGTTTGCGCCAACTACTAGTACACTTTAACAAAGAGTCGGCAATTCTTTCTGCCATAGCCCTGGTCATAGCCACACCCCTGGCCTGGTTTGCCATGAGTCAATGGCTCGATAACTTTACTGTTCGCATCAGCATGAGTGTTCTCTGGTTCCTGACACCAGGTGTGATCATTCTGTTTATCAGTTCGTTGATCATCAGCATGCAGGCACTCTATACCGTGAGGTCTAACCCGGTAAATTCACTGAAATACGAATAGAATACCCAGGCTCGCTCGTGTGAATTCATGACTGAAGCGAAGGCTTTTCTTTTCGTAACTTTGCCGGGTCCGGTTTCCGGCCATTTTCTCCAAATATCAAACAGGATGTTTCCATTTAGGGGCCGACCTATTCAGATTGAGACCTTTAAACTTATGTTCAGGGCATTATCCTACCCGAATTACCGTCTGTATTACTATGGACAAAGCATATCCCTTATAGGTGTCTGGATCCAGAATATAGCCATGGGCTGGCTGGTTTACAGACTCACTGGTTCGGCCCTGCTGCTTGGGACCATTACTTTTGCCCTGCAGATACCCTCATTGTTCATCACCCCCTTTGCAGGTGTACTGGCCGACAGATGGGACAGGAGAAAAGTGATCGTCTTCACCCAGGTACTTTCAATGCTGGTGGCATTTACACTTGCCTGGCTCACACTGACTGAGCTGATAAATGTGAGCATTATCATTATACTGGCACTGATCAACGGCATCATTCTTGCGTTCGACACCCCTTTCAGACAATCTTTTGTTCCGGATATCATAACCCGGAAAGAAGACCTGGCTAACGCTATTGCGCTTAACTCTTCACTCTACAACCTGGCACGCTTTATCGGACCTCCCATTGGGGGGCTGCTAATCTCGTGGGTGGGTGAAGGCTGGTGTTTTTTTATTAACGGCGTGACTTTTCTGGCGGTCATTGCCGGTCTGCTTGCTATGCGCATCCAAAAAAAGACAAGAAAACCAATCATTGGTTCGATTATAAGCCAGCTGAAAGAAGGCATTGGATATGCCTGGACATTCCGTTCGCTGAGATACCTGATTGCCCTGGTTGCGCTAAGCAGCTTTTTTGGTCTTCCCTTCCAGGCACTGATGCCTCTTTTTGCGGCAGAAATACTCGGAGGGGATTCTCAGATGCTGGGAATACTGACCGGAGCCCTGGGTGCAGGAGCACTTACCGGGGCCTTCTATCTGGCATCAAGAAAGAACACTATGAAGGTTCCGGCAATAACCTTCCGTACTGCCCTTGTGTTCTCAGTAGGCCTGTCTGTATTCGCCCTTTCGGGAGTTGCTGCGCTTTCGATCGCTGCTCTTGTCTTTACCGGGTTTGGGATGATAGTACATTTTAACAGCACCAACACCCTCATACAGAGCATATCAGATGAGGACAAAAGGGGAAGGGTTATTTCACTGTACAGTCTGACATTTATGGGTATTACTCCGATAGGAAGCCTTTTGGCAGGTACAGTTGCCGAACTCATAGGTGTACCTTTAACAGTGTTCGCCTTCTCCCTGGTTTGTCTTATTTCAGCACTGTTGTTCGGCACAAGGGTACGAACCGTATTTTTCAGCCTTGTCCGCAAGACCAGACCCATTGACGATTCTGATCCTATTTAACCCTTCCGTGGTATTTCTTAAGATAGTACTTGCAGAATGAATGAAACAGGTGCATATCATCCCTGCCAAGCATCATGAGCCTCTCCATTATTCTCCTGTAGATAATGTGGCCCTCAGAAAGTTCTACATCATCAAGCACCTGCAATGCTTTTTCGCGCACCACACTGAGCTCCTCCCCGCTGGCAACTTTCTGTTTCTTTGATTCAAGATTAAGGCTTATCTCCGACAGGGTGTATGCATATACCATAACCGCCTGGCCCAGGTTGAGCGATGGGTATTTAGCAGCCATGGGTATAGTGGTGAGAATATCACAGTTGTCTATTTCACGGTTAGAAAGACCGGACTCCTCACCGCCAAAAACTACACCAACCCTGTCCAGCATAGCTCCCTTGGAAAGCAGGATTCCGGGAAGCCTGTCAAGGGGGTGACGGTCTTCGCGGATATTTCTTTTTTTGGCAGCAGTGCCGGCAAGAAAGGGGATATCATCCCTGGCCTCCAAAAGGTTGCCGTACACAAGTGTTCTTTCAAGAACATCTTCTGCTCCGTGCGCCGTAGCGCGTGCACGCTCACCAAGGTGATCGCAAAGGGGGTTTACCAGTCGCATACCACTGATACCCATGGTCTTTATTGCACGTGCAGCGGCCCCGACATTCTCTTCCCTGGCAGGGGATGACAGTATGAATATGATCTCCACAGCAGAATAACATGATTTAATATACAATTACCTTGAAGTGCAGGGTGTCATCTCCGGTGAGTACTGTCAGGATATAAAGACCCTGTGCATCGCCCGGAAGATATATACGGGCCTGGCCGAATACATCACCTGAAGCGGAAGATGGTTGTTCCCTGACAACTATATTGCCGTTGATGTCTGAAAGCCTCAGCTCCTTTATCTCTTTTCCTGCCGGCCACTCAATATTCAGAATATCATATGCAGGGTTCGGATATACTACAATCTCTTCCCTGTCGAATACAGCTGTGACGTCTGTGTCCTCTGCCATAAGGATCTCAAGGGTTCCTTCAGAGTTAACAATCTGTCCGTTAACCACCCAGTATCCAAATGTCCAGCCCGAACTGGCGTTAGCATCAAGGCTTACATTCTCACCCGATGTATAGGCATATGAACCCGGAAGCGGATTGGTTGAGCCCCCGGCCTCGGGACTGATGTTAACATTCAGTTCGTATTGTTTAAGCTCAAAGACAGCTGTAAGCGTTCTTTCACCTGTTACAACGAATTCATACACCTCTTCATGATGCACTTTTATACCATCCTCCTCCCAGTACATAAAAACATATTCGTTGCCAGACAATGCCTCAAGCCTTGCAACGCTTCCCTCCTCATACTCACCGCTACCCGAAACTGTTCCGCTGCCCATGGGATAAACACCAGAACTTATCTCAAAGATATAGCTTGAAAAATGCGCCTTAAGCTCAGTATCACCGGTAACCCTGAACGGGAAAGTCTGGCGTGTACTTATTACCTGCCCCTCCTTTGACCAGTAAAAGAAGTTGCGATCAGGAGGTACCGAGGTGCTAACAATAGCAACACTTCCGTGGGAGTAGCTTCCTACGCCTGTCTGTTCTCCTATACCGGGTGGTGAAGAACCAACAGACAGGGAGTATATATTCCTCCTGAAAACAGCATCAACTTCCTTGTCCTGATCCATTTCCAGCACAGTTTCGCTGATCTGCGAGTGGATCCCGGAATTTACCTCCCAGCCAAAAAAGGATGAGTAGTTTTCCGGATAAGCTTTCAGCGATGGTCTTGCCCCCTGGTTATAATAGTATGTGCCGGGCAACGGAATAACACTGCCGGGTCCGATAGTGTCTATATCCAGCCTGTAAGTGGTTTCACCTGCAGTGATGCTGACCTGCAGTTTCTCCTCACCGGTCAGCCCGGTTTCAAAGTCCGGCTCTTCATAAATTGCACTTACCTGGTATTCATAATCTCCTACAGCCAGGCCAGTGTCAATATAAAACTGGCTATTGGGATCATCTATCGTATCAATATTTTTTCCGTCACGATATATCCCGAACCCCGCCAGGCGGTGACCATTATCCTTGGTCTGATGGGCATGTTCCCAGCCTAACTCAACCCAGTCATGACCGGAATCTATAAGAAAAATATTTACCGGGACAGGGAAATCACCTGAATATTTACCGTTAACGGATATTTTGTCAACAAAACCTCCTCCACCCATTTTTGATTCAGCCTCAAAACCCACCTGAAACAAGTCCTTTCCGGGCTGCAACTCAACTCTTTTATACGTCCAGCCGTCAGCAGCCTCATTAAATGAGTCAACCACTGTCCACTCCCCTTCTTCATTATCACGGTAAAGAATCCTCAGGTTACCGGAACCTTCACCAACATCAGGCATGGAGAGGCAAAAACTCACTTCTGCAAGTTCATAGCCCGACAAATCCAGAAGAGGGCTTATAATACGTGCTTCTGACCCTTCATATTCGCCCCCTCCGGGAAAAAACAGGCTGTATTCACCGGCAGCTGAACTTCCGAATGGAATATCATCTGAATGAATCACACCCCAATTTGCATTACCGTCCAGGATCTCTTCCTGCCAGCAAGGTGGCATTCCGCTGGTCAGAACGTATTCGGAAAAGGGGAGGGTAAGTACCGGACATGATATCCGTGCCTGGGCATCCATTCCTTTGGAGTAAACGGGTGTTTTGCTGAATGACCAAATTCTGAAAAAATATTCCCTGCCGGCTTCAAGCCCACTGACATTATATTCCGTATCAGAACCCATGTATATAACCCTTCCGCCTCCTCTGATCTCGTCTTCAATGGTATAGTATCCGGCAGGTGAGCCAAACTCCCCGTCAGTTGAAACGGCAATAAGTACATGGTCATTATCAGTATTTGGGGTCCAGTTCAGTATAATCTGATTGTCATCACCGGGTGTTGCGATAAATGATACTACTTCAGGTATCTGTTCGGCGAAGGGGTCAAATCCGTAAACACTCCGGGGTGAAGAACCTATCGGATCCAACCAGTTGCCCAGGCTGTTTTCCGGGCTGCCGCCCCCTGTCCAGGAAACCCCGAAACGGCCGTACCAGTCAGGCTCGGTATTGCCGCAGGCGGCATATCCTCCGTGCAGCTGACCCAGTAAACGACCCCGGTCATCAAATATGGGAGAACCTGAAGATCCGGGTTCTGTTGTAGTACCTCCGTCCCAGGTGATCCTCCAGTGAGAAAGCCCTGAACCAGGCGGACCAAGATAGCTGCTTGCCTGCACGCCGCTTTCGGAATAACTGAACTTCTTGATGTCTCCCCTTGGGTGGTGTATGCCTATTAAGGTCTCATCCAATTCCTCGGCAAGATCCCTGTTCCATCCGGCGAAATAAGGGTTATAAGATTCAGGTATGCTATGGTTCATCTCCATTAGCAGAAAGTCTGAAGTACTGTTTCTCGACAACAGTACAGCCCCGCTGAGTGCATTATGTGGCGGCGGAGTAACAGGGTCTTCGCAGGTTTCGCTCTGCCAGTTGAACCAGGCTACCACAGTTTCAGGGTCACGATTCCTAAAGCAGTGGTTTGCCGAAAGCAGCAGGGGCCTGCCGTCATTGTTTGTGTTATTTACAAAAACCCCGCTGCAAAATGAACTTCCACCCGATAGCAGCAGAACTACTGAATTGATCTGATCCTCCCAGCCATCGGCAATTTCGCAGGCAACATTCACATTGCAGTAACCAGAGTCGCCGAACGCCTTGGTAAAACGCATTGGATCACGGTAGGCATGAGTTACCCTCGAGATATTCAGCCTCCCCCTGAAGGCGACTCCTGATGGCTCAAGATATTCCACAATTATTGAATCGCCCGGGACGAGT
Source organism: Bacteroidales bacterium (assembly GCA_007134525.1). GTDB lineage: Bacteria > Bacteroidota > Bacteroidia > Bacteroidales > UBA7960 > PUPG01. Next base: position 24,782 of record SLKR01000142.1, read on the forward strand.
GTTGTGGCAAAATATCCGTCATCCTGGTTATTAAGGTGGGTAAATGCACCAAGATAATACTCCTTGAAACTGGCAGATGCAGAGTAAATATACAGCTCTGCACCTTCGGGGAGATAGTAGTTATCGAACAAAAGGTTCAGACTGTATGCACCGGGTGAGCTTATTCCAAGCCTCCAAAGACGGCTGCCATCAGGCAGCTCATGCCAAATACCTGAATTATCCGGACTTAGAGCCACATCAATGTTTTTCCCGAAACGCCATGGAACATCAGTCCGGCTATCCAGAAGCCGGTCTTCCGCAAGGAGGGCGATCACATCCACTTCCGGCATCCTTTCGAAGACCATACCTGTGTCAACAGTTACGGGAGAAAACCCCGGCGGGCTTCCCGGACGGCTTAGCTGGGCTAAAACGGCACTATCCAGAAATACCAAAAATACCAGGACAAAAAGCAGCCTCTTCATTTCACAAAGGTAGTCAGTTTTATTTTGTTTTTTCAGGTCCCTTTTTCCTCCTTTTCCAAAGATAATAGTAATGCTTCTGATCACCCAGAGTTAAATTTTTGCCTAATTCTACAGGCCTTATATCCCTGGCATGCTTTGAGCATCTGATGATCACATTCCCCTTTTCTGGTTTTTTAAGGCCACCCTTCCTGAACCTTACCACGTGCGGCTCAAAAAGTTCTATTTTGTATTTGCATCCGTTTACACCCCTGATGATTCCTGCAACATTTTTGTGTGCAAGAATTTTCTCAACTTCCCCATATTCATCCAGAACTTCGTCATAGAGGTCAACTTCAACTGTCTGGCCTATATCAAAAAGTTTTCTGTATTGCTGACACTTGTGGATCAGCTTGTACTTCGGGTTATTCAGTTTAACGCTTTTATAAAAGTTTATTTTGTAACTGCATGGTTGCTTACCGAAATGGGGGCATTTTCTGCACAATGAGTCGACAAAATATATTCCCATATTTGTATTTATTTACAATTTGACTACAAATATACTTTTTTCATTTAATATGCAAACATTTTCTATATTTTTCATAATTCTGGCAAAAAACAACCACTTCTTTTCGTTTTGTGAGAAATTTTTTGCTGGATTTCAATTTATCTCCCGGATTAAAAGACTAAAGGTTAACGCTTTTTTTTATAATTTTGCGGCTTCGAAATTTAATTACATGCCTGAAAAACAGCAGCTCAAAAACTCGTTTTATTGGCACAACAAATAATTCTTCTTAAAGATGCCCAAATACAAAGAATACAAAACTCTAGACCTGCCTGGCATAGGCAGGGAGGTCAGTGACTTCTGGGAAAAGAACAGGGTTTTTGAAAAAGGCCTTGAAGCAAGAAAAGACAGCAAGCCGTGGGTCTTCTATGAGGGACCGCCTTCAGCAAACGGATTGCCGGGCATTCACCACGTAATGGCCAGGGCAATAAAGGATATATTTTGCAGGTATCGTACACAAAAAGGCTTTTTTGTTAAGCGCAAGGCAGGCTGGGACACCCATGGACTGCCCGTAGAGATTGGAGTGGAAAAACTTTTGGGCATAACCAAGGAAGATATTGGAAAGAGCATTTCAATAGAAGAGTACAACAAGGCGTGCCGCAAGGATGTGATGAAATACAAGGATACATGGGATGATCTGACCCGAAAAATGGGCTACTGGCTCGACCTTGGCGACCCCTATATAACATTCGACAATAAATACATTGAAACAGTATGGCACCTGCTTGGCAGGCTGTATGAAAAAGGGATGCTGTACAAGGGATACAGTATACAGCCTTATTCTCCTGCAGCGGGAACAGGCCTCAGCACTCACGAGCTTAATCAGCCGGGCTGTTACAGAAACGTCAAGGACAACTCCGTTACAGCACAGTTCAGGGTTGTCAGAAACGAACATTCAGAATTCCTTTTCGAAAACAACGAGGATGTCTTTCTGCTGGCCTGGACAACAACCCCATGGACCCTGCCCAGCAACACAGGTCTGGCTGTAGGGCGGAATATTGATTACGTGAAGATAAAGACCTTCAATGCATATACTCACGAACCAATACAGGTTATCCTGGCCAGAGAGCTGGTCGGCAGTTTTTTCAGGCCCGAAAACAGCAGCATTCCGCTGAAGGATTACAAAAAGGGTGATAAGGATATTCCATATAAAATAGTTGCAGAATATAAAGGGGGAAGTTTTGAGAATATCCGTTACGAGCAGCTGTTACCTTATGCGCAACCTGAAAGTGGAGACTCATTCAGGGTTATGCTGGGCGATTTTGTAACTACAGAAGAAGGTACAGGTATAGTACATATTGCACCAAGTTTTGGTGCAGACGACTTCAGAATAGGCAAGGAGTACAACCTTGGCTCACTTACCATGGTTGACCGTAAAGGGCGCTTTGTCAGTGAAATGGGCGAGTTTGCCGGGCGCTATGTAAAGCCTGAATATATTGGCGAAAATGATCCGCCTGAAGAAAGGCCGGTAGATGTAGACATTATCATAAAGCTAAAGAAGGAGAACCGTGCCTTCAGGTCTGAGAAATATGAGCACTCATACCCGCACTGCTGGAGAACCGACAAACCGATACTCTATTATCCGCTCGACTCATGGTTCATCAGGACAACAGCCATCAAGGAGCGAATGATCGAACTTAACAGGACAATACGTTGGAAGCCCGAAAGCACCGGAACAGGAAGGTTCGGCAACTGGCTGGAGAATCTCCAGGACTGGAACCTCAGCCGGTCGCGTTACTGGGGGGTACCCCTGCCGATATGGACGACTGCTGATCACAGTGAAAGAATATGTATTGATTCGGTGGCCCGTCTTAAGGAAGAGATAGAGAAATCGGTAAAGGCAGGGTTTATGAACAGCAACCCCCTTGAGAATTTCAATCCGGGTATAATGTCTGAAGAGAACTACAATGTTTTTGACCTTCACCGTCCATTTGTGGATTATATAGTGCTGGTATCAGATTCAGGAAAAAAAATGCTCCGCGAACCGGACCTTATAGATGTATGGTTCGACAGCGGGGCAATGCCATATGCACAATATCACTACCCCTTCGAAAACCGAGAAATGTTCGAAAGAAACTTCCCGGCCGATTTCATTGCTGAAGGCGTTGACCAGACCAGGGGATGGTTTTTCACACTGCACGCTATCGCAACTATGGTATCCGATTCAGTGGCATTCAGGACGGTGGTTTCAAACGGCCTGGTACTAGACAAGGCAGGCAATAAGATGTCAAAGCGCCTTGGAAATGCAGTTGACCCCTTCGAGACGATAAACACCTATGGTCCGGATGCAACCCGATGGTATATGATTAGCAACGCCCAGCCCTGGGACAACCTGAAGTTTGATCTGGAGGGCGTTGCAGAGGTAAAGAGAAAGTTTTTCGGAACCCTTTACAACACCTATGCTTTCTTTGCGCTATATGCCAACATAGATGGATTTTACTACAGGGAAAAAGAGGTTCCTTATGCAGAACGGCCGGAAATAGACAGGTGGATACTGTCAGAGCTAAACACCCTGATACAGAAGACTGATGAATATTATGGAGACTACGAACCAACCAGGGCAAGCCGCCTGATCCAAAACTTCGTTGACCAGCATTTAAGCAACTGGTATGTAAGGCTCAGCCGCCGGAGGTTCTGGAAGGGAGACTATTCTGCTGACAAAATTTCGGCATACCAGACCCTTTATCGCTGTCTGGAAGCACTGTCTATGCTTTGCGCTCCGATAGCGCCTTTTTTCAGCGAAAAACTGTTTACAGACCTGAATATGGTATCAGAGCGCCACAAAGCGATATCGGTTCATCATACAGAATTTCCCGTGCCTGAAGAGGAAATGATAGACAAAAGCCTGGAAGAGAGAATGCAGCTTGCCCAGAAGGTATCCTCAATGGTATTGGCACTTCGCAAGAAGGTAATGATAAGGGTTCGCCAGCCCCTGCAAAAAGTAATGATACCGGTTCTGGATGAAAGTTTCCGCAATAAGCTCCGGGATGTTGAGCAGCTTATTCTTTCGGAGGTCAATGTTAGGGAGCTTGAATACCTTGACGACACCTCGGGAATACTGATAAAGAAGATAAAGCCAAACTTCAAGTCACTCGGCCCGCGTTACGGTAAGCTGATGAAAAAGATAAGTGCAGAGATCAGTACATTCTCGCAGGAAGACATACAGGAAATTGAGGAAAACGGCAAAAAGTCTGTTACCATTGACGGTCTGACCGTTGAACTCACTCCTGAAGATGTGGAGATAGGCTCAGAGGACATTCCGGGCTGGCTCGTTGCAAATGAAGGCAATATTACTGTTGCTCTCGACATTACTATAACAGATGAACTGCACAATGAGGGGATCGCCAGGGAACTGATAAACAGGATACAAAATCTCAGGAAAGAAATGGGCCTTGAAGTCACCGACAAAATTGACATCCAGGTGGAAAAGCAGCAAGAGATTTCAAATGCCGTTTTAAATAATAATGACTATATTTGTTCGGAGACGCTGGCAGAAAACCTTTGTTATGTCGACGATATAGAAAACAACAACAAAGTAGAGGTAGAGCTGACAGACAATATAAAAACAAACGTTTTGATCGAAAAAAAACAATAAAAATAACATATACCTGCTAT
>SLKR01000065.1 GCA_007134525.1 Bacteroidales bacterium
ATGAAAGGGTTATCCGCTTTCTGACGGTTGCTTTGGACAAGCACGCTATCGCTTACAACGAGAAGAAAAGAAGAGAAAAGGCAGCCGCAAAGGAAGGTGAAACTGAAAAAAAAACAGGTAGCAAATAAAAAAGACTGAAACATGGCTATTCAACAAAATTCGGAAATAAGATATCTCGCGCCCATTGCCGTGGATATCAAGAAAAAGAAATATTGCCGCTTCAAAAAGGCGGGCATTAAATATATTGACTACAAAGACGCCAACTTCCTGCTTAAATTCGTTAATGAGCAGGGTAAGATCCTTCCCAGAAGGATCACCGGAACATCCATGAAATATCAGCGTAAGGTGGCACAGGCGGTAAAAAGGGCCAGGCACCTGGCACTAATGCCTTATGTAGCGGATCTTTTAAAATAGGGAGGTAGAAAAATGGAGATTATTCTAAAACAAGATATTCCCAATCTGGGATTTAAGGACGACCTGGTAACGGTAAAGGATGGATATGCCACCAATTACCTTATTCCAAAAGGACTTGCAATAATTGCACTTTCGTCAGAGAAGAAAAAGCTCGCCGAAACTATAAGGCAGCGCACGTTCAAGGAAGAGAAGATCAGAAAAGAGGCTGAAAAGCTTGCCGAAAAACTCAAGGACATCGAGGTAAGGATAGGAGCAAAAACCGGAACCTCAGGCAAAATCTTCGGTTCTGTAAACGCGCTTCAGCTGTCCGAGGCCATCAAGGAGCAGTTCGGCCTTGAGATCGACCGCAAGAAGATCATGATCGACGGTGATTCCATAAAAGAGGTAGGCACCTATACAGCGAAGGTTAATCTTCACAAGGAGGTGCGGCCTGAATTCAAATTCGAGGTTGTAGGCGAATAGATATATTTATTTAATCAATATGCAGAAAAACCTGTCAATATACCGGCAGGTTTTTTTGTACAAGGCAGCCGGCTATGATATCCCAGGCGCAGATAAAATTCATACGGTCACTACAGCAGAAAAAGTTCCGCGACCAGCACGGCCTGTTTGTAGCTGAAGGCGAAAAGATAGTCCGTGAGCTTCTGGCTTCAGACATCAGGGTGCGCTTGCTTTGCGGTCAGGGATCATGGATTGAAAAAAACCTTGTCCCGCAAGCCGGGGCAGATATAATTGAGGTTAGCTCCAGGGAACTGGGACGTATAAGCGGGCTGAAAACCCCGAATAAAGTCCTGGCCGTGGCAGAGCAACCCATTTTAAGGCTCCCGGAAAACTTTACAGAAAGTGAAGTTGTGGTGATGCTTGACGATATAAGGGACCCCGGCAACCTAGGCACTATTGTACGCACAGCCGACTGGTTCGGGGTGAGACATATAATCTGCTCGCCGTCAACAGCCGATATCTATAACCCAAAAGTGGTACAGGCAACTATGGGGTCTGTTTTCAGGGTAAAGGTACATTACGCTTCACTGCCAGCTACTATACAGCAAATTGGGGGTATGCTTTCTGTTTATGCCACATCTGCCGGTGGGGAGAACATATTCAAAAGCAGACTGAAGCTGCCTGCCGCATTGATAATCGGCAACGAGGCAAGGGGGATCTCGGATGAAGTTGCATCCCTGGCCGGGCAAAGTTTGTCGGTGCCCGGATTCACCGCTGACAGGGCAGAGTCGTTGAATGCGGCAGTTTCAGCAGGTATTGTGATGGCGTTCTTCAGAAATGCCTGAACATTTGCGGCACAAAACTTGTTCAAGGTTATGAAACAGGGATTAAAAACAATTGATATAAATGGAAGTCCTTCTTTTGACAGTAATACTTCTTGCCCTGGCCATAGGCGGTATAGCAATAAAGATGTTCTTCAGGCCTGAAGGGAAATTTACCAAGACCTGCGCCAGCAAGTTCGACCCGGACACCGGGAAGCCCGGAAGGTGCTCTTGCGCCTCAGGAATTCCTGATGATTGCGAAAGCGAAAAACAACTCAATACCAGAGCATAATGCCGGGCACTCCATACACTACAGAATTTACAGTAAGATTTTCAGAAACAGACAGATCCGGCCAGCTGAAACCGGAGGCCCTTATAAACTATCTCGAGGAGACTGCCCTGAGGCAAAGTGAATCAGCAGGCGTAGGCCTTGATTATTATCGCAAAAACTCAGTAATATGGCTGCTGCACCGCTTTGATATCAGCATTGACATAATGCCCGGATACGGCGACCGCATTGTTATAACCACCCTTCCTGAGTCAGTCTGCAAGTTTTTCGGTTACAGAAGCTTCACAATCTCCCTGGGGGATGCAAGTGATAAAGACAGCAGCATCATACGTGCATTCTCAGTATGGCTTTTTGTAGATACCCGCACAAAGAGGCCCTTGAGGGTGAGCAGCGACATGAAAGAGGCTTATGGATATACCGGCCTGAAGGAGGAAAAAATCCCCGTTGATGAAATTCCCGCCCCCGGAGATATATTTGATGAAAAGGGTTTTGAAGTCAGGCACTCAGACATTGATATAAACAGGCACGTAAACAATGTGATTTATATCAACTGGGCAATGGAGGGTCTTCAGGATATAACTCTCAAACCATTAAGCCTGAAAAGGCTGCAGGTGGCATGGATGAAGGAAACCCTGGCCGGTTCGGAAATTATTTTAAGGACCGGACAAATGGAAACAAAAGATGGTGTCAGGTACCTGCAGAGCATCTCCGGAAAGGAAGGCCAGGAAAAATGCCGTATAGCCACTACCTGGGAAAAAGGATAACCGCAGCTCACATTCATTTAAGCAACTCCTTCATACTATCACTCTTCATCACTGAGAAAAACTCCTGCACTGCCGGGTGGTCAGAATGCAATGCTTCCACCAGCTGCCCCTCGAACGCAACCACTCCTTTATCAAGGAAAACAACCCTGTTTGCCACCCTCATTATACTGGATACTTCATGAGTGACCAAGATGATAGACATGCCGAGCTTATTCTTAAGGTTTAATATAAGCCTGTCCAAAGCCTCTAGTGAAACAGGGTCGAGCCCGGCACCGGGTTCATCACAGAAAAGCAGTGGCGGATCCATTACTATCGCTCTTGCCAGTGCAGCCCGCTTCAGCATACCCCCACTGAGCTGGGATGGGTACAGGTGAAATGCGTGCGACAGATTAACCAGGCCAAGCTTCATATAAACTATCTCATCTATCAGCTCAGCAGGCAAATCGGAGTGCTGTGCCAGGGGCAGGGCTACATTTTCAGCAACAGTCAGGGAGTTTAGCAATGCCCCGCTCTGGTAAAATACACCCATCTGGTGGTAGAGTTCAACCTGTTCAACCTCCCGGAGAGTAGTCACATCCTTTCCAAGTACCCTCACACTCCCCCGTTTTACCGGGTAGAGTGAGAGCAGGTGCCTGAAAAGTGTTGTCTTGCCCGATCCGCTCCCTCCGAGTATAACCGTAACCTCCCCCTTATTGGCCGTGAAGGATACGTCCTTCAGCACCACTTCATGCTCGAAGGCTGCATAAAGCCCGCTTACTTCTACCACTTTTTGCTTTTGCATATCCATACAGGATCAATAGAATATCACACCCAGTATACTGTCGGCCAGTATTACCAGGGTTATCGAAACAACTACCGCCATTGTCGTCATACGCCCCACGCCCTCTGCACCTCTTTCAACCCTCAGGCCATAAAAGCTTCCCGTTAGAACTATAAGGGCGGCATAGACCTGGCTCTTGACAAGGGCAGTGTAAAGGTCCTTGCTCATCATTATATCCTGCATCCGGTTTATGAATATCTCGGGTGTAATATCGAGATACACGCTGGATGCAAGCGCACCCCCGGTTATTCCGGCAACATTGGCAAACACTATCAGAAACGGCATTGTAAACATACAGGCATAGAGCTTGGGAACCACCACAAATCGCAATGGATTTAGCCCCATGGTTTTCAGCGCGTCCAGCTCAGCCGTGACCTTCATTGTGGCTACCTCTGCAGCTATCGAAGAGCCGCTTCTGCCGGCAACAAGGATGGCGGTTATCAGAGGGCCCATCTGGCTCATTATGGAGAACACCACCAGGTCAACGATAAATATGTTTGCACCAAAACTCCTGAGCTGCCCCGCAGAGTGAAGCGCAATTACATAACCTATCACAAAGGTTAAAAACACCACAATAAACACTGCATTTACTCCTATCAGCACAGACTGGTGTACAAACTCGCCCTTTCTGCGAACCTTCTTTCGGAACAGATCAGCTATTCCCCAGTAGAATATATTGGCGGCAAGAACTATAAAGCTGAAAACATAAGCGGTAAAGAACTGATGGACCTGATCACCTGTCCGTTCAAACCATCCAAACTGAGAAGGTGGAGGCATCCGTATCTCGTCCCGGGGGTAAAAAAGACGGATCTTGTCGGATATGTTTTCCGGAGCATTTTTCAGCTCAATCCGCTGCCCCTTTTCATCAAGCTTCTTCTGTATATAGAACAGGGCCATGACTCCGGCACTGTCAATGGCTTCAAGTGCACTGAGATCAAAATCAAGACTGCGGTCAGGTGCAGCCCTGTATTCCCGGAGGAACTCCGTACTGAATACCGAAGCTTCATTCACGGTGAGCCTGCCGCTTAGCTTCAGGCAACCACTTTCAAAACGGGCAAGCATATCATTGCCGCATTTTATCTCCTTAAGGGGTCTTTTACTTCTTCTCAGTTTCATATTACGGGAAAGGGGTTGAAGCTTGAGTCATAAGAAAACTGCCTAACCTCCACTGACCAGTTGCATGCATTCGATACTGAAGCCGTGCAGATCTTCCGAAAACATCCGGCTTATGGAAGATGCGAACTCATTGACATTTTTCCCATCCAGCTCTTCATGCCTGTCAATACTCCGGCTTAAAACCACCCGCCTGCCACCGTTATTGTCCACAAGCCTGAACTCACCGCCTATCCGGGCGTTAAATGAGCCATTGCGGGTGTCTATCTCAATATAGTGGATGTCTGTTTCTATAATATGATCAGGAACACGAGTTATCCTCCCGTGCACCACTTCACTGAACACATTGTGATCATCCATGAATTCTGTTATCATCCTGGTCAAACGCTGCCCGGGTCTTTCTGCCCACTCATTGAAAGTAAAATACCGTATCTGGTGTGAATCTTCCCTCACTGCAATCTGGTGCGTAGCATAAGCCGGGGCGAGATTTACCTCTGCCACCTCACACAATCCACCGATCGTACTCGCTCCCTCCGGCCATTGGAAGGTTTCGGCCTGTGGCAGCTCCAGCATGTAAAACTGCTGAGTAACAGGCTGGCTGCTCCTGCACCCGGCAAGGATAAAAAACATCAAAAGCGGAATAAGCGTTGATCTTTTCATATCAATATTTTTTTGGCCCAAAATACAGTATGGGCAATGACTGCAACCCCTGTCAAACAATCATTTACAGTTAATCACCGTCAAGTATCCTGTCGGCGGCATCCTCCATCCTGGGCCTTCTGATCAGCACCGAGGGGTTGGCACTTGCTTTCCGTGATAACTCATAAATATTGTTGAGTGTGTACTGAAACAGCAGCAGGTTCTCGGTAAGGGCCTCACCTCCCCTGTCAATATCCTCACCTACCCTTCGCAACAGAACCTGTGTCTGAGCAGTTGTGGCGGCCAGCTGCTCTATCAGTTCATTAAGATTGGTCTCCTTCAGGGTAATTGACAGATCCCTGAAATTGGCAAGCACCTCGCTGAGGGTATCGCCCTGCATTATCTCATTAAACCTTGCAACTGCCATAAACAGTTCATCCGAGGTTTTGTCAAGCTCACCACTGAACCTGTTCACCGCAGCTATGCTCTGCCTTACATCCTCACGGTTCTCGGATAAAACTTCTTCAAACATCTGGACAGTACTGCCGGCCTGTACTGAAAACTCAGATATGTCCTCTGCCACCCGGGTAAAAGAGCCCATATTGTCGGGATGGGTAAATATCTGCAGGTTATTCAGCACATCCTCCAGCTTAAGGTATATATCCTCTGCCTTACCGGTAATATCCTCTGCAAAGGAGCTTCCTGCGGGGATGTAGCCTCCCGGCTCAAGAAATGGTGCCTCCTCGGTTCCTCCCCTGATCTCAATTGTTCTAAGCCCTGTAATTCCCATTGAAACTATATCTGCAACGGCATCCTCTTTAATCGGGGTGTCTTCCTGAAGGGCTAGCTTGATTATCACGGTATTGAAGTCAAGGGGGGATAGCTCTATATCTGCTATCGAACCTATATTTATCCCCAGAAACTTAACGGGGCTTCCTACTTCAAGCCCGCCTACAGATACATTGGCGTAAGCAACATAATAGTGCTCCTTCCTCTCAAACAGGCTTTGTGCGGCAAAATACCCTATAAGTATCAGCAATAGCACGGAGCTGACCAGGATAAATACACCGAGTCTGATTTTTTGTGCTCTTTTCATAGATTGCGTCCTGTTGAATTATGTAGAGTAAATATACAAAAAATTACAGGTCTTCACGTGTTTTTAATTCAAGGCCAGTGCTGGCATAAAAAGTGAACTCATCCTGATCATCTCCGGCCAATATCAGATATGCCTCCAGGTCTTCACGGCTTTCAACAAATTCTATTGCCCTGTCAGGCCCCATTGCCATAAGCGCGGTCGCATATGCATCGGCCGACAGTCCGTCCCCGGCAAATACCGATGCACTTAACATATTATGCTCAACAGGATAGCCCGTTTCGGGGTCTATTGTATGTGAATACCTTTTTCCGTCAACCTCATAGTAGCGACGATAGTCACCAGAAGTCGCAAGTCCGGTATCGCGGATCTCGACAAAGAAGTCCCACTCCTGCGGGGAATCGCTGTGTTCGGCAGGGACCTCAAGTCCTATGCGCCAGGCAGTACCGTCGGGTTTAAGCCCTCTTGTGGCAAGGTCGCCCCCTATTTCAACCAGGCATGAATAGGCTCCGGCCGACATCAGGTAGTCACAGATAATGTCGGCTGCATACCCCTTTGCAATTGCATTGAAGTCGACCTGTACACGTTCATCCTCCTTTACAATATGTCCGTCCTCGAGCCTGATCTTTTCATAGCCCACAAACTCCAGTATACTGTCTAACTCTCCCTGGGCCACCTCCTCCCTGAAGGATACACCAAAACCCCATGCGTCGACCAAAGGAAACACCGTAACATCAAAAGCGCCTCCGGTTTCACTTGAAATCTCCCGGGCCCTGCTGAAAACCACTTCAAAATAATCGTCAACAACTGTGGTCTCGTTTTTGTTGATCCTTGAGAGAAGCGACTGTCGGTCATAAAATGAGAGTGAACTGTTGAAGTCAGCGAAAATACTGTCTATCTCCTGCTGATAGACTATGCCATTTTCTTCATAGTAGGTGACGGTATAGTAGGTGCCGAACACCATACCCCTGATACTTACCATACTGGGTTCCCTGTCAGTCAGTTTACAGGATGAGGCAAACATTAGCAGGGCAGCTGCAAAAATGATATTCTGTGTTTTGAACATAGGTATGCTTTATTTAAAAAATTAAAGGCCCGGCCTAAAGAGGTTCGGTATGCACGGATATATGGGTCTCCTCACCGTACTTCTCCCTCAGTCGTTTTTCAAGCCTGACGGTTATATCGTGTGCCTGCTTTATATTCAGATCCTGTTGCACCTGAATGTGCAGATCTATTGCTATATTGCTGCCGATCTTGCGGGTCTTCAGATCATGCGGATTGACGACACCATCCACACCTCCGGCAATATCCAGTATTTCATTCTCGCTTTTTTCGGGCAGTGAGGTCTCAATTAGCTCCATAAGGGCTTCCTTCATTATTGAAAGTGAAACCCTGAAAATAAAGAAACTGACTACTATTGCAGCAATAGGGTCGAGTATCACCCATTGTGGGCCCAGGAAGATCGAACCACTAATTCCAATAAGCGTAGCCAGCGAAGAATAGGCGTCGCTGCGGTGGTGCCAGGCATTTGCCACTACCACGGGGCTTTTGACACGCCTGCCGGTAATAATGGTATATTGGAAAAGCAGCTCCTTTACCACTATAGACAACAATGCTGCATATAAAGCCACCATCCCGGGTCTTTTTATCTGACTGCCGGAAAAATGGCCGATTATACTGTCGCCTCCGGAATATAGGATCCCGGCACCAACAACAAAAAGCACGCCGCCAACGAAGGCCGCAGCAAGGGTCTCAACCTTGCCGTGCCCGTATTTGTGGTTACCGTCGCGGGGTCTGGATGCCATTTTAAGGCTGCCGGCAATAACCAGGTCGGTAATAAAATCGCTTACCGAATGGATCGCATCGGCAACCATAGCCGAACTGCGGCCCAGTATCCCTGCAACAAACTTCAGCAAGGTAAGCAGCAGATTGGCCAGGAAGCCCACCCAGATAACCCGGCTGGCCTGGGCAAATCGTTTTTTTTGCATAATCCTGAAATTAAGATGGGCCGTCAGCCCGGCATGCAAAATTAACCTCCAAAATCATCAAGGTCAATATTTTCTTCGGGAACTCCAAGATTGTCGAGCATATTCAAAACGGCCTCGTTCATTATGGGCGGACCGCAAAGGTAGTACTCAACCTCTTCGGGTTCAGGATGTTTGCTCAGGTAATTATCGAGTACTACCTGGTGGATAAAACCGGTGTAGCCATCCCATTTGTCTTCAGGCAGCGGTTCGGAAAGGGCAATATTGAAAGTAAAATTTGGGAACTCCTTCTCTATCTTCCTGAACTCCTCGGCATAGAATATCTCCCTTTTAGAACGTGCACCGTACCAGTATGAAACCTTCCGGTCGGTTTTCAGGGTATGGAAAAGATGGAAGATGTGCGATCTCAGCGGTGCCATTCCGGCACCTCCTCCGATATAGACCATCTCGCGATCGTTGTCCTTGATGAAAAAATCCCCGTAGGGCCCGGATATGGTAACCTTGTCGCCCGGTTTCAGGGAGAATATGTATGAAGAGCAGATCCCGGGGTTGACGTTCATAAAGCGGTTTTTCTTCTTGTCCCAGGGAGGTGTTGCAATACGGACGTTGAGCTTGATAATATTACCCTCGGCAGGATGGTTGGCCATGGAGTATGCCCTGAACACCGGTTCGGGGTTCACCATCTTCAGATCCCACATATTAAGCTTATCCCAGTCTTCCCTGAACTTCTTGTCAACCTCCATATCCCTGAAAGAGACCTCTACGGGAGGTACATCTACCTGTATATATCCACCGGATTTGAAGTCGAGTTTTTCACCTTCGGGAAGCCTGACCACGAATTCCTTAATAAAAGTTGCGACATTGCGGTTTGATACAACCTCGCACTCCCACTTCTTAATACCGAATATCTCCTCCGGTATCTTTATGTCCATATCCTGCTTCACTTTCACCTGGCAACTAAGCCTCCACTTTTCAAGGATCTCCTTGCGGGTAAAATAACCAACTTCGGTCGGCAGGATATCGCCAGCTCCATCAAGCACCTGGCATTTACACATGGCACAGGTTCCTCCTCCCCCGCATGCACTGGGCAGGTAGATATCCTCTCTCGAAAGTGTGGTAAGCAAAGTGTCGCCGGCGTTCACCTCCAGCTCCTTTTCGTCATTAATGTTGATCTTCACCGGCCCGCTTGGTACCAGTCTGGACCTTGCGTAAAGCAGTAAGACGACCAGCAGCATCATAACTGCAAGGAACATTATAACGCTGAGGGCGATAACCCAGAGATTGCTTGCTTCCAACAATATCATGATATTGAATTTTCAGTTTTTTCTATAATTCAATGCCCATAAAGCTCATAAAGGCAATTCCCATAAGGCCCGTAATAATAAAGGTGATCCCGAGGCCTCTCAATGGTGCGGGCACTGCAGAATACCTAATCTTTTCACGAATTGCGGCAATCCCGACTATCGCCAGAAACCATCCGACACCGCTTCCAAGGCCGAAGGCGGTAGCCTCGGCAAGATTTGCATAGTTTCTCTCCTGCATAAAGAGCGACCCACCCAGTATGGCACAATTAACTGCAATAAGCGGGAGGAATATACCAAGAGAGCTGTAAAGTGTAGGGCTGAACTTCTCAATTATCATCTCTACCAGCTGTACCATTGCAGCAATGATCGCAATAAACATAATAAACGTCAGAAAGCTCAGATCCACATCTGCAAAGCCGGATCCCAGCCAACTCAGCGCACCCTTGCCAAGGACATAATTCTCAAGCAAAAAGTTTATCGGTACCGTTATTCCCAGTACGAATATCACGGCAAACCCGAGTCCGACACTGGTATTTACCGTACGTGATACCGCCAGGTAGGAACACATGCCCAGAAAATAGGCAAAAACCATATTGTCAATAAAGATCGACCTTACGAATATGCTGGCTAACTCTTCCATATCTGAGTAATTCTTTTTGGTTCAGTCATCAATGATTAACTTACATCAATCAGTTCACGATCCCTGTGCCTTTGCACCCATATGATCACGCCAACTGTGATAAGGGCCATGGGAGGCAGTATCATAAAGCCGTTATTCTCATAACCCACTTCATACAGTGCATCCGGGATTACCTGGTATCCCATTAAGGTGCCTGATCCAAGAAGTTCACGGAAAAATCCCACTGTCAGAAGCACCCAGCCATAGCCTGCTGCATTACCGATACCGTCGAGAAATGAGGGCCAGGGTTTGTTGTAAAGTGCGAAGGCCTCAAGCCTGCCCATAATAATGCAGTTGGTTATTATCAGCCCCACAAATACCGAGAGCTGCCTGCTTACATCGTAAACATATGCCTTGAGTATCTGGTCAACCAGTATTACCAGTGATGCGATCACCGTAAGCTGTACTATTATCCTTATTCGCGGTGGTATTGTTTTTCGGAGAAGAGAAATTATGACATTCGCAAACCCCATAACAGCAATCACCGAAATTGCCATCACAATTGATGCGCGCAACTGAACCGTTATGGCCAGCACCGAACAGATCCCTAGTACCTGCACACTGATCGGGTTCTCCTTGCTCAGGGGATTGCTCAATAACTTCCTGTTCTTTAAAGAGAACAGGGACTCCTTATTGTTATCCATGTTTTCGCTCATGATGATTTTATTTTTTCAAAATAGGGCTTATATGCCTCAAGCCCTTCCCTGATCATATTTTGTACGCCATTGGAGGTTATTGTCCCTCCGCTTATAGCATCGACAGCATGCGGGTCATCGGGTGGAGCTCCGCCCTTTACGACTCTTACAGGACGGAAGCTGCCGTCTTCGTCAAAAATTCTCTTTCCTGAAAACTGCTCCTCGAAGTCACTTTCCGAGATCTCTGCCCCCAGGCCGGGAGTTTCACTGGCATGATCGAAATTGGCAGAAACAATGGTCGCCATATCCGACTTCAGCCCGACATACCCCCATATGGGGCCCCAAAGCCCTGCCCCCCTCAATGAAACTATATATAATGTCTCTCCATCCACATCAGCAATGAATACCGGCAGTTGACGCTGCTGCGGATCCTTGCGGTTCTCCTCCTGCATGTCTATCTCAAATGCATCCCCCACGACCTCCTCCCCGCGGTGATCAATAACCTTGGCGGTGGTTACATAGCGGGCAAACAGCTCTTCGGCCTCTCCCCTTGTAGCGGAAATATCTATAGCAGCAAGGATATTCTGCATCTTCTCCATGCGCATATTACGTTCCTGCCTGGGCCTTAACAAGGTAGCAGCACCCGAGAGCACCAGCGCCACAATTATCACCATGGCTGAAGCATACAGGAACACATATCGGTTTGTCATCTCTTTCTGGTTTTATGTTTTTAACCTTCGCAAACGCCTCTTTATATTAGCCTGAACAACATAATGGTCGATCAGCGGGGCAAAAACGTTCATGAACAATATCGCCAGCATCATCCCTTCGGGATATGCAGGGTTCACAACCCTTATCAAAATGGTAACAACACCAATTAGAAAGCCGTAAATATATTTTCCGGTGCCTGTCTGTGACGCGGATACAGGGTCTGTTGCCATGTAAACCGTACCAAATGCAAACCCACCCATTACGAGGTGGTAATGTGCCGGCAGTTCCATATAGTCATTTACTGCAAAGAGGTTGAACAAAAGCCCCATGAAAAGGCCTCCGGCAACAACCGAGAGCATGATCCTCAGACTGCCCACCCCTGTTGCTACCAGTATCAGTGCGCCCAGAAGTACGGCAATTGTGGAGGTCTCTCCTACCGATCCGGGTATACTGCCAATGAACATCCCCATTAGTGAAGGGAGATTTTCAATTTCACCCGTTGTTAGCATCGCAAGCGGGGTTGCACCGGTAAAGCCGTCAACCAACTGCTGTCCTTGCTCCAGCCCTGTATATATCCAGACATCATCACCCGAAAGGTGGGCAGGGTAAGCAAAAAACAAAAACGCCCTGGCAAGCAGGGCCGGGTTCAGGATGTTCATGCCTGTACCACCGAATACCTCCTTGCCTATGATCACTGCAAAGACAGTGGCAACGGCAACCATCCACAGGGGTGTGGTTACCGGGATTACAAGGGGTATAAGCAGCCCGGTAACGAGAAAACCCTCATTGACTTCATGGTCACGTATCGAGGCAAAGATGAACTCCACTGTCAGCCCCGCAACATAGCTTACCACTATAAGGGGCAGCACCCTTAACAGGCCGAAAATGAAATTATCTATCAGGCCCGACTCCTGGCCTATGGCCTGGTAGTGCTGGTATCCGACATTCCACATCCCGAAAAGCATAACCGGCATCAGTGCAATTACCACATGGAACATGGTGCGTTTCATATCCATTGCATCGCGGATATGACTTCCCCTCTTTGTTACATCACCACTAACAAAAAGGAAGGTTTCAAAGGCTTCGAATGTACGGTAGAATTTCTCCAGCCTCCCCCCCTTGACAAAATGGGGTTTGATCCTATTCTCCAAAAAATCGTGTAATGCCTTCAATGGTTTCTTTTTTTATGGTTTTTATTTTAAAGGCCCACCGGAGTAACCGGTTCCATCAGGCAAATTCTTTTCTCAGATCGTCGAGTCCCTGGCGTATGATGCCTTGTATTTCCGTCTTGGAAGGACACACGAACTCGCACAGTGCAAAATCTTCCGGAGCCACCTCGTAAATGCCAAGCTTCTCCATCATATCGATGTCATTTATCATTATTGATTTAAGCAGCTGCATGGGCAATATATCCATGGGGAGAACCTTTTCATACAGACCGGTGATCACAAACGGCCTTTCCCCCCCGTGCATATTGGTGTTCAGGCGGTATTTCTTCCAGGGCATAAGGAAGGAGAAGTATGTGCGTGAAACACTGTATTTGCTGGTCTTGGGTATCAGCCAGCCAAGCAGCTCAGGCTTGTCGCCTTCGGGGATCACACACAACTGGTCGTCGTAATAACCGGTAAAACCATCAGGGCTGACCTTCTGGCCCGAAAGCACATCACCGCTTATATACCTGGGAGTTATGCCCTCTTCCTGCCTGATATTGCCACCGGCAAAGGAAGAGATACCGGCACCGGTCTTAATCTTGTAATACCTGGGTTTGACAACCTCTGGCCCATTGAACGCTATTATCTTCTGTGCCTCATAAATGCCCTTTTCGAACAATCTCCCGATACTGATCACATCCTGTACGTCGAGGTACCAGACTATCTCACCCTTGTTTATGGGTTTTATGTGGTGTATCTGTATGCCGACATTTCCGGCCGGATGAGGCCCCCGGAAATGATGAACGCTAACCCCTTTTGCCTGCAGAAATGCAGGCGATGTGGTCTCCCCCTCCTGAACACTGAGGTGTACCTCTCCGGAAGTAAGCTTTTTTACCACATCCAGGCCTGCCTGGAACTCTTTTTCCTGCCCGTTCACTATAAAATCCATATCGGGAGCCAGGGGTGCCGTCCTGAAGGCTGATATGAATATCGAGCGGGGAGTGTCGGCAGGGTTTGCTATAATTGAATAGGGGCGCTGCCGTATTGCAGGCCAAAGACCGCTTTTAAGCAGTCTGGCGGTTATCGCCTCCCTTGAGAGACTTGCCGGATCGTCAGATCCGAAGTCGATATATTCATCCTCCTGGTCAGGTTCGATTATTACCTCCAGGATACGGCGCTTTGCCCCCCTTACCAATTTTTTGTAGGTACCGCTGACCGGAGAGGTAAAGACTATTTTCTCGTTATACTTATCATAAAACAAAGGGCTGCCCGCTTTAACGCGTTCACCTTCCTGTACCATCATTTTCGGGAAGATCCCGTGAAAGTCAGTGGGTTTTACGGCATATTCTTGTGCCCTGGGAGGTGTCTGCAGTATCTTTTCAGCTTCTCCGAGCAGGGGAATATTCAGTCCACGTTTGATCCTGGTCGCTGTCGGCATCTTTTGGTGAGGTTTTGTGGATATAGCTTACTGGCAAAATTATAGATATTTTTAAATATCAGAAATTCTTTTGATACATTTGGGTTTTTATTTAGATTTGTTTGAAAGATAGCTATGTGCATCAAATATCACTTCAATGATTTGCGGTTTTTTTTCTTTTTTTAAGATCATCACCAGAATCACCCGGTGTGCCCTAATACTGGTTGTGCTAATCCTATCTGCAACTGTATCAGGCAATGGCAATACGGATTATTTTCTTTATGGCGATTTTGTCTATAAAAACAACATCAAGACGGTTTTGTTTAACCAGAAAGGCTTCGAACTGTCTGACCCGCTGATAAGGATGAACTCAAACGACAGGCTGACACTTCGTTTTGATGACCTTGATGCCGATTTCAAACAGTATTACTACACCATTTTACACTGCGATGCCAACTGGGAGGTGTCAGACCTCAGGGAGTATGAATACATAGAGGGCTTTTACGAGGATCAGATAAGGAACTACAGGAGTTCCAGAAATACCAGGGTTCCTTATACACATTACTGGATGGAGTTTCCGGGTCCTAACCTGCGACCGGTAAAATCGGGCAATTACATTCTGAAGGTATTTCTTGAAGGCAACCGTGATGATGTGGTATTTACACGCAAGTTCTCCGTTTTCGAGCAGCAGGTAACCGTCGAGGGGCATGTTCAGCAGGCAAACCTGGTAAGATACCGGGATACCAGGCAGCAACCGGTATTTACCATAAATACTGGCAGTTACAATATAAGCAACCCATACAGGGACCTGACGGTGGTTATCAGGCAAAACGGGCGCTGGGACAATGCCATTGGCGGCATGCCACCAAGATCAGTACAGGGAAACAAACTGGTATATGACTATGAAGACGAGACCCTGTTCGAAGGCAACAATGAGTTCCGGCGTTTCGACATACGGAGCCTCAGGCAGCTCTCGGAAAGGGTTAACGACATACAGTCTTCAAGGAGGCACTGGGATGTCTTTCTCTCTTCCGACAAGGTGCGCGCATACAACAGGTATATCAGCGAGGACGATATAAACGGCAGGTTTCAGGTAATTTCATTCGACGCGGCCGACAATATGCTTGAGAGCGATTATGCCTGGGTGCATTTTTTCATGCCAATGCCGGAACCACTCGAGGAAGGCCACCTATATGTAATGGGGGCTTTTACCGACTGGCACTTTTCGGACGAAAACAGGATGAACTACAATTACGGCGAGAATGCCTATGAACTTAGTCTGATGCTGAAACAGGGCTATTACAACTACCTTTACGCCTACCTGCCTCCGGGCCGGCTTGCCCCGGCTGATGTGTCCTATATAGAGGGAAGCCATTCGATAACCGAGAACGATTATACGGTATATGTATATCACAGGCGACCCGGTGATCTTTACGACCGGCTTATCGGACTGGGGCATATGAACCCCACTATTGACAGGTAGCAATGCATTAACCGCCGCTGATCAGGTGAATGACTTTCACATCATCACCCTCCTTTATGGTAGTGGTGTCAAAATCTCCCGGCTTTACGGTCTTATCGTTGACCCTTACCACCAGGAATTTAAACGTGAAGTTTTTTAATTCCAGCAGCTCGCTGACGGTAAGCGAATGCCTGCCTGTGAACTCTTCATTTTTATTGTTGAGCTTAATCTTCATATTTAAAAACTCCTCCTTGCTTCACTTTTTAAATAGTCCAGTGCTTTCCTGGTCGGGGAATTCTCCAGGTCGGTTTCGAGAATTCTCTGACTCAGTTCTGTTGCGCTTGCATCCTCCTTCAAATCTGATGCCAGAGAGTTTATTTGCCCTATACACTCCTCGTACGACCGGTTTATCAACTCCCATGCCTGTGGTGAGATATAGAGCTGCTGCGAGAGATTGTGGGTATATTCATCCCTTATGCTCTTAATAAGCTGCTTCTGAAGCTCCCCGGCCGTCAGGCCCGGCTTGTAAACCCTCACTATCAAATTATTGGGCGATATTCGCTCCAGAAAAAGAACCAGACGTTCATATGCCTGCAGCCTAAGCGGCAGTGATACCTTCATACGGTCTGACATCAGCTCGCTGTGACGCCTTTTGTTCTCCTGCTGGAAGAACTCCTTGAGTATAAACCATGCCGTAAGGAATACAACAATGGAGGGGATTGTATAGCGCAGTATATAAAATATGTCGCCCATGGTTATATATGTTTTTGTACAAAGATAATCCCTTTTGGCGAATCTGTTTATTTTGCTAATTTTGCGACTTATCCCTGAATCACTTATAACCTAAACAACAATGATAAGGCTATCCGACCGCATAAACCGCTTGTCAGAGTCCGAAACCCTCGCAATGTCGAGAATGAGCCGCGAGCTCAAGGAAGAGGGGCACGATGTTATTACCCTTAGTGTGGGTGAGCCGGACTTCTTTACACCCGACAATATAAAGGAGGCAGGCAAAAAGGCAATTGACGCTAATTACTCCTTCTACACCCCTGTGAATGGGTACCAGGACCTCAGGGAGGCAATATGCATGAAGCTGCAGCGGGATAACGGACTGAAATATAAACCCGACCAGATAGTTGTAAGTACAGGAGCCAAGCAGTCGATAGCAAATGCTGTTATGTGCCTTGCAAATCCGGGAGATGAGGTCATAGTGCCGGCCCCTTACTGGGTGAGCTACAGGGAGATCGTAAAAATGGCCGAAGCCACTGCGGTTTATGTTAAAGCAGGTATCAGCAGCGACTTTAAGATTACACCGGATCAGCTCGAAAACGCCATTACAGATAAAACGACCCTGTTTATTTTTTCAAGCCCCTGCAATCCCACCGGCTCGGTATATTCCCGCAGTGAACTGAAAGCACTGGCTGAAGTTTTTGAAAAGCATCCCAATATCATTATAATCTCTGACGAGATCTATGAGCATATAAACTTTGTGGGGAAACATGAGAGCATTGCCCGGTTTGATTCAATAAAAGACAGGGTTGTGCTGGTAAATGGCGTGTCGAAGGGTTTTGCAATGACCGGCTGGCGCCTTGGATATATGGCTGCAAACGCCGGGATAGCAAAGGCATGCAACAAGCTGCAGGGACAGGTAACCTCCGGAGCATGTTCCATTGCTCAGCGTGCAGCCATTGAGGCAATGCATTCAGGACCTGGTGCCACAGCCGGAATGCTTGAAAAATTCAGGGAGAGACGCGACCTGGTAATAGACCTGCTTAAAGACGTTCCCGGGGTTGAAACAAACATGCCCCAGGGAGCATTCTACCTGTTTATAAATGTAAGCTCCCATTTCGGTAAAACATATATGGGAGAAAAGATTGAAAGCGCTTCCGACCTTTGCATGTACCTGCTGAAGAGTGCACATATCGCACTGGTGCCAGGCAGTGCCTTCGGTGATGACGATTGTGTAAGGTTTTCTTATGCAACAAGCGAGAACCTTCTGGTTGAAGCAGTTGCAAGGATGAAAAAAGCCCTGTCGCGGTTAAAATAAATCCGTGCCAAAAGGCGTTCTCACTTAACGTCAACATGAAGCATATACCTATCAGTCAACAAATACCATCTTTCTTTTCATGACAGAAAAAAGTACTATTAAAAGGCTTTTTCATTCATTTGAGAAAAAGAAATTTCTTATAATAGGCGACGTTATGATCGACGCCTACCTTTGGGGGAGCGTAGACAGGGTTTCTCCCGAGGCACCTGTTCCCATCGTTAAGCTTAACAAGCGCGAGAGCCGTCTTGGAGGAGCGGCCAACGTAGCCCTCAACATTCAAAACATGGGGGGTATACCGGTATTGTGCTCGGTTATAGGAAGTGATGAAAAAGGCAGGCTTTTTCAGGAGCTCCTGGAGGAAAAAGGGCTTCCCGGCGAAGGACTTATAAGCAGTGACGACAGGCTTACCACCGTAAAGTTCAGGGTTTTCGGCAACAATGTGCAGATGCTAAGGGTAGACGAGGAAGTCGTGCACGGCCTTCATGAAAGTGAGTCAGGCGAACTGATACGCAGGATAAATGAGCTTATTCAGGGCAATGGTATTGATGCTATAATTTTTGAGGATTATGACAAGGGGGTGATATCGGCAACCCTCATAGAGAGTGTACTCGCCATGGCAGGAAAGCACTCTGTCCCGGTTGTGGTAGACCCGAAGAAAAAGAATTTTATGCACTACAGGGGAGTGAACCTTATAAAACCAAACCTGAAGGAGTTGCGTGAAGGCCTTAACCTGAACGGAGAACTGGCCGACCCTGCCCAGCTGAGCAGGGCCGTAAATACACTGCAGGATAAGCTGAAGGTGGGAACAGTGCTTGCAACACTCTCTGACAAGGGGATATTCTACAGCCATATCGAGCAGGACGGCAAGCACAACACAGGTTCAATACCCGCGTACATAAGGGATGTGGCGGATGTTTCAGGGGCAGGCGATACCGTTATAAGCCTTGCTGCCCTTTGTGTAGCTGCCGGTGCACCCGTAGAGCTTATGGCACGCATATGCAATCTCGGAGGCGGACTGGTGTGCGAACGTGTTGGGGTAGTTCCGGTTGACAGGGAAAAGCTTCTGGAGGAAGCCCTGAAGAAGTTCTGCTACAAGTAAGAGACATTTAGCTCAAACTGTTTAAATGAAAAAAAAGGACCTGAGAGAATTTCGCAGGGAATATTCGGTTAAAGGCCTTGAAGAGTCAGGGCTTCCGGCCGATCCGGTCAACCTGTTCAGCAGTTGGCTGAACGATGCCATAGAACAGGGCCTTACTGAACCGAATGCAATGACCCTTGCCACTGCCGGCAGCGACTGCAGGCCCAATGCAAGGATAGTCCTCCTGAAGGAGGTAAGCGGAGGAAATTTTGTATTTTTCACAAACTACGAAAGCAGAAAAGGTATCGAGCTTGAACAAAACCCCTATGCCTCGGCAGTTTTCCTGTGGCTCGAGCTTCACCGCCAGGTAAGGATCAGAGGCAGGGTTGAAAAGCTAAGCCCCCGGCTTTCAGATGAATATTTTTCAATACGGCCGCGGGGAAGCCAGCTGGGGGCCCTGGTTTCTCAACAAAGCAGGCCTGTAACACGCAGCGAGCTGGAGAGCAGGTTTGCACAGGAACAAAAAAGGCTCGAGGGCAGTAAGGTTCAAAGGCCCCGCTATTGGGGAGGATACACGCTTAATCCTGACAGCATTGAGTTCTGGCACGGCAGGGAGAGCAGGTTGCACGACAGGATACTATACAGAAAAAGTGCGGACAGCTGGGTGTTTGAGCGCCTGGCGCCCTGAAAGGTGTTGATTGTAAAACGGAATGCATATAATAAGACGTATTTTTTTTGCGTTTAATAAGCCATACAAATAAAGTAAATGATTGTTTTGAGAAAGAGTTTTTTCAGGCTGCTGACAGCGTTGATGCTTTTAATGTTACTATTTCCGGGTGAGGCTGGGGCCCAGAGGCGGTTCTTCCGTTTTCAGAACCGCCTGGAACATGACCTCAGGCCATACCATTTCGGGTTTTCCCTGGGAGTGAATACCATGAATTACGCTATAAGGCCTGCAGAAAATCTGCGCGAACAGTTCGATTTTGACTATGTGCTGCCTGAGCCCGACTATGGCTTTCATATAGGTATAGTATCCAATCTGAAGCTTAACAGGTATTTAGACCTCAGGTTCATACCTGCCATATCGTTCGGCGACCGGCACCTTGAATACTACCTCCCGGGCGACCCGGACAATCCGGACTTTTTCAGCGACTGGCAAAGACGTGACCCCGAAAGGGACCAGGACCTGGAGGTGACCCTGCTTGAGTTCCCCCTGCATTTAAAATACAAGTCGGCGCGTATGACGAATACAAGGGTTTACGTTTTGGGGGGCTTTAAATATACACACGACCTTGCATCAATAGAACTCGGGGTAGGTGATAACATTCTTGCCAGGGTGGCCAGGAACGACATCCACTATGAGCTTGGGGTGGGTTTCGACCACTACTTTTACTACTTCAAGTTATCGGGTGAGCTGAAGGCATCCTTTGGCATGTTTGATCTTATAAGGGAGGGGGATCAGGGTCTTGAAAGGTATTACAATTCCATTGACCGCCTCAATGCCCGCAGCCTGATGATATCACTTACCTTTGAATAATGCCTATTTGGTCAGGCGCATTTTGGTATGCAGGTCCCATACCACGATACCGGCAGTAACTGAAATGTTCAGGGAGTGTTTTGTACCGAACTGCGGGATTTCAATACTCTGCTCACAAAGCTTCAGCACCTTATCATCAACGCCTTTAACCTCATTTCCGAAAACAAGGGCATATCGTTTTGTGCTTTCCGGCCTGAAATCTGCAAGTGATACACTGCCGGTTGTCTGCTCAAGTGCTATAACAGTATAGCCCTCCTTTTTAAGCAACTCTACGGCATCGGTGGTCTTTTCGAAATACCTCCAGCTTACCGACTCTGTGGCCCCGAGGGCAGTTTTGTGTATCTCACGGTGAGGCGGGGTGGCAGTCAGCCCGCATAGATATATCCCCTCCAACAGGAATGCGTCGGCCGTGCGGAAAACAGAACCGGTGTTCATCATGCTGCGGATATTGTCAAGCACAATTATCACCGGAAACTTGTCAGAATCCCTGAAAAGCCCGGGTGTCTTCCTGCCCAGCTCTTCCATTGAAAGCTTTCTCATTCCTTACTTTTTTCCATCAGTTCATCTACCAGCTTTCTTGTGCCGGTACCTGCCATTTCACGTATATGCCTTACGCCGGGGATATGCGATACATTGATCTCGCCGGGGTCTATCAGGTAAACCGGTGTACCGGGTCGCACATAGCTTACAAGACCGGCGGCAGGATAAACATTAAGCGAGGTCCCTATAATGATGTATATACCGGCGGTATTAGAAAGCTCGGCCGCTGCCGGTATCATAGGAACCTGCTCACCGAACCAGACAACGTGAGGCCTTAGCTGTGACCCCTTTTCGCATTTATCGCCCAGCTTCAGCTCCCATCCTTCAAGCTCATATATCAGCGACTCATCAATCGATGAACGAACTTTTTTCAGCTCCCCATGCAGATGCATCACATTAGTGCTGCCTGCCCGCTCATGCAGGTCGTCCACATTCTGGGTTATTACCTGCACATCATACTTTTTTTCAAGGTCAACCAGGGCGTAATGAGCCTTGTTGGGTTCAGCCCCGAGAAGCTGCCTGCGCCTCTGGTTGTAAAACTCATTGACCAGTTCAGCATTGCGCTCCCAGGCCTCCGGGGTGGCCACATCCATTATATCATACTCCTCCCAGAGGCCCCCGCTGTCCCTGAATGTCTTTATACCGCTTTCTGCACTGATGCCGGCACCTGTAAGAACCACTACCCTTTTCATATGCCAAAAGTAATAAAAATAGAGCATTGTATATACTGCACAAAAACACTATATTTGTGCATGTGATCATGCCTGAAGGATGAAGACTAAAGAACATATACTAAAAGCCGCCAGGGGTGTATTCACCAGGTTCGGCTTCAACAAGTCATCAATGGCTGACATCGCCTTTGCCGCAAAGAAAGGCCGTAGGACTATATACACACACTTTGCGACAAAGGAGGATGTGTTCAGGGCGGTAATCGACAGGGAGGTAAAAGCACTTGTAAAAAAGCTTGAGATGGTCTGCAGCCAGGATATTCCTCCGGATGAAAAACTCAAAACCTATATGTTTGCCCGGATGGGTGCAGTAAGGGAGCTTACAGTCTATTACGATGCTCTTCGCCAGGACATGATTGGAAATTTGGGAATAATTGAGAACCTGAGGGAGGAGTATGATGAGATCGAGGTGGGGCTTATTCAGGGAATACTCGACGAAGGCAACATCAGGGGGGTATTTGCAGTAGAGGATACCAGGCTCGTAGCCGGCGCAATTGTAATGGCTGCCAAGGGTTTTGAACTGCCGATATTTACCGGCCGTAAAGGATATGATCACAGGCCCATGATAGAACCACTCATTGAAATACTTTACAAAGGCATACGGAAACAATGAAGAGGTATGCGCTTCTCATATTAAGGTTCAGGATAATTATCATTATCTCGGTTGTGCTGATCACGGCAGTGATGGCATATTTCGCCAGAGACATAAAGGTTAATGCCGATGTGATGAGCTATCTGCCGGAGGAGGATAAGGCTGCAGCCCTCTTTAACCGCATTGGTGAAACGTACGGGGGTAACGAGATCATGATAATAGGCCTTGAGACAGAGGAGGTGTTCGACCACCGCATGCTGATGACCATAAAACAGATTACTGACAGCCTGCGGGCTACTGAGGGGATAGGCCATGTTACAAGTCTTACAAGTGTACTTGACATCAGGGGTTCGGATTTAGGTATTGAGATCGGCAGGCTGGTTGACGAATATGATATTCCCGAAAGCGAAGAGGAGCTTCTTCAGCTCAGGGAGTATACATTGTCAATGGATATGTACCGGGGAAGTCTGGTATCGGAAGACGGTACGGCAACCCTTATAACCGGCAAGATACTGACTGGTGTCAACCGGACAGAAGTCGCAGAGAGGGTCAGGGAAAGGGTAGAGAGCATACCATTCGAAGGCCGGATATTCTACGGCGGGATGCCCATTACACTCCTTGAGCTGAACAATATAATAATCAAAGATATACGCTTTATTATACCCCTGGCATTCGTTGTTATAAGCCTGGTACTGCTGGCCGGATTCAGGAGGCCAGCGGGGGTATTCATCCCCATGATGTGCGTGATAATTGCCATAACCTGGACACTGGGTACAATATCAGTTATGGGGTACGAGATAACATTGCTCACAAATATAATACCTGTTATTCTCACCGCAGTAGGAAGCGCATATGCAATACATGTTGTAAATGCAGTTATGGCAGAACAGCAGGAGCAGGGTGCAGGGGCAGTGAAAAAGGCTTTATCCCGGATTACCATTCCGGTAATACTCGCTTCAACAACTACAATAATTGGTTTCCTTTCTTTTATTGCTGGATCCTACCTGACAATGATCAGGCAGTTCGGTCTGTTTTCAGCCCTGGGGATTCTGTTCTCCATGATCCTTGCCGTTAGCTTCGTTCCGGCGGTAATGTCATTTTCATCAGTGCCGGCAGCCTCTACAAAAAATCCGGGCATTTTTGACCTGATACCCCGTAAGCTCTCGGGTGTGGTATTCATAAACAGGAGGCTTATTCTGGGGATCTGGGCAGCCGTGATATGCCTTAGCTTAATCGGGATTACACGTATTGAAAGAAGAGTGAATATTACCGACTATTTTAAGGACGGCAATATTGTAAAACAGGGTGAGGAGCTGCTGGTGGAGAAATTTCACGGCAGCAACCCCCTTTATGTCCGGGTAAAGGGTGATGTGCAGAGTCCGCAGGTACTCAGCCTGATGAGCTACACCCAGGATTATATGGAAGGCTTCAGCTACATAACCTACAGCAGGTCTGTTGCAGACATGATAAAGCAGATGAATGATGCCATGGGTGAGGGGAAACGAATACCGGACGACCATAACATGATTGTACAGCTTTGGTTCCTCCTGGATGGCCAGGAGATAATGGAGCAGCTGGTAAGTTATGATCTCAGCGAGGGAATTGTGTACGGGTACGTAAGCTCAGATGAACTGCACCTGCTCAGGGAGATAGACAATAATTTCGAGGAGTTTTCCCGTAATCACAGCAGCGACCAGGTTGAGCTGTCGGTTACCGGAATCCCGGTAATGCTCAGAAGACTTGACGACAGCATTATAAAGAGCCAGACATACAGCCTGATACTGGCAATCTTTCTGGTAGTAATGATGACCAGTCTGCTGTTGGGCTCCCTGCGCCTTGGACTGTTGGCGATCATTCCGATTATTATAACCCTGGCGGTCCTCTTCGGCACCATGGGTCTGAGCGGAATACCCCTTGACATTGCCACAGTGCTCAGCGGAAGTGTTACCATTGGCATTGGGATCGACTATTCAGTGCATTTTATCAGCAGGTTCAGGGAGGGCCTCAGTATTGACAGGGCTGTCCGGATAAGCGGGAAGGCTATATTCATAAATATGATAGCCGTAACCGCCGGGTTCGCAATGCTCAGTCTTTCTAGCCTCGTACCGCTACAGAGGTTTGGCCTGCTTATCGCTGCAACAATGCTTACAGCCGGGCTTGCCACCCTGACGCTGCTGCCGCTTATGCTCACAAAAGGTGAAAAATAAAACATCTGTAACCCAAAATAACACAAATATGAGAAACACCTACAGTTTTAAAAGCAGCATAAGTCCGGGATCGGTATTCACGGTTTTTGCCTTCCTTGCAGTCATGTGCAGCCTGCAGGAGATAATGGCGCAGGATGCAGCCGATGTACTCAGAAAAATGGATGATGTAGTGTTTGCCGGTGAGGACCAGACCTCCGGTATAAGGTTGATAATGACCGACAGAAGCGGCAATGAAAGGGTAAGAGAGGCAAAGGTGTGGCAGAAGGGAAGCAACAAGAGGCTTTTCCGGTTCACCTCCCCGGCTGCAGAGGCAGGAATTGCATTTCTTTCCCTGCCTGATGATGTAATGTACCTTTATATGCCGGCATACGGCAGGGAAAGGAGGATTGCAACCCATGTTCGGAACCAGAGTTTTGCCGGCACCGACTTCTCATACGAGGATCTTGAAGCCCTGAGGTATTCAGAAAGGTTTGAGGCCAGTATTGCAGAGGAAAAAGATAATCATTACATACTCAGACTGGTACCGCTTCCCGGTACAAGGAGTGATTATTCTGAAATAATCGTAACAATTAACCGGGAACACTATTATCCGGAGAGAATGAAGAGTTTCGACAGGGGCGGACAGGAGTACAAGATAGCAGATTACCGTTTTGAAAGAAAAGGGGATTACTGGACAACCACCGAGATCAGGATGACTAACCTGAAAAGGCAACACAGCACCCGCATGATATTTGATGATATTGAGTTTGACACAGGCCTGGATGATGATATATTTACGGTAAGGAATTTAACGAGGTATTGATACTAATCCTTAAATAAGCTGTTATGAAAGCTTTGATATATCTGGGTGCTTTATTGACTCTGGCCGGACAGCCAGCTTTGCTGGCACAAAGCAATCCGCTTATTTTCAGGGGCAGGGTTGAAACTGACAACAGACTGCTTTTAAGAGGTGAAAATGAGTGGGTGTGGAACGAGAACCGGCTTGACCTTGGTATTGAGAAAAGAGCAAACCCATTAAGAATATATGGCAATATCTGGCTGAGACACCTGGGCCCCTCAATTGTGGAAAGTTCGGCCGATCTTCAGGACAAAGGCAGGATCAACCCGATTGATGCAGATATCAGGGAGCTGTATGCTGAGGTGTATGGTTTTGTCTTCGATGAACTTGACCTGAGGATAGGGAGGCAGAGAATAGCGTGGGGTACAGCCGATATGTTCAACCCTACCGATAATCTTAACCCTTTTGACCTGGAAGATATACTGGATTTTGGCCGCAGGATGGGTTCAGATGCCATTGACCTTCAGTGGCATCTCAGCCACCAAAGCTCATTACAGCTTGTTTACATACCACGTTTCCAGCCTGCAAGCATGCCCCTGGGCAGGTTTTCAGATGTGTTGTCGGTCCGGGCAGCCCTGCCAGAAGTTCTGGCACAGGCAAAATACAGTGATGAAATAATACTGCCTAACAACAGTCTGTCACGGGCATCTTCCCTCGGGATGCGCTGGAGGGGTTTTGCCCTGAACACTGACTTTTCACTCAGCTATACTTATTCAAGGGATCCATTGCCCCTTCCCGCCAAAGTGAGCATAGACATAATATATGAATCAGATATGGCGGCAGGCAGGCCTGCCGTGCATGCAACACTGATATACCCCAGGCATCATATATTCGGCGCAGACCTCTCCGGCGCAATAAAAAGAGTGGGTGTATGGGCTGAGGCGGCACTTTTTTTACCGGAATCTGAGATAGTTGCACAGGTGGAGTTGCCGCCCCACCAGCTACCCTTTCCTGTTCAGGGCGAAGAAGTGGTCCTCAAAAAGCAGACTTATTTAAAATTCATTGCCGGGGCTGATTATACAACCACCGGGGGGAGCTATATCAATATGCAGTACCTCAGGGGTTTTATCCACGAAAGGGGCAGGGAACAGCTGGCCGATTACATCTTTTTTCAGTTAAACCGTCACCTGTTTCAAAACCGCCTGCTCATAAAGCCCCTGTCAGGAGGAGTATCGGTTTCTGACAGAAATTCCCCATTTAGAAACTATTCGGTATTCTATGCACCGGAAGTATCTTACCTTGGTGTTGACAACCTCGATATTGGCATAGGGGTATACCTGTTCGGAGGAAAGGGTGATGGCATCTTTAACAATCTTAAGGAGATGAATATGCTGCGATTAAGGCTTACGGCAAGTTTTTAGGCAAAAAAGATCTCACGCGAACATAAAAAATTGTAAACTTGCAACCGTATAACCGGCTGAAAGAGATATGAAAAACCAAAACAGCCTTCTTTTATTTATAATGCTGTTAATTGCCGTATCATGCGGAAACCTCAGGGATACTGATACCCCGCAGGGCGAGTTGAATGAATCGGAGATCCTGCTTGCCTACCTTGAAGAGAACGGTAACCTTATAAACAGCGCTTCTGTGCCCGCCCTGGTCGATGCAGACTATGTGGCCGGCATGCTCCATGGGAACAACATACACATTATCGACCTGCGCCCGGCCCGGGAGTACGCCGCAGGTCATATAGAACACAGTGTAAACATAGAGCCGGGAGCCATTCTTGAACATTTTGAGCAGCGAATTGAGCCAAACTCCTTCGAACTGATTGTCCTGGTATGCCAGAACGCCATGCTGAGTACATATGTCAACTCTGTTATGCTGCTGATGGGGTATGACAATGTGGTCAGTCTCCGGTACGGGCTAAGCAGCTGGGATCAAGAAATTGCAGGACGAAACTGGCTTGACGCAAGGAGCAGCCATCTTGAGGGCAGGCTCGAAACCAGCCCGGAATTCAAGAATCCTCCCGGGAGGCTGCCGGTTATCAATACGGGGGAGATAAGCGGTTACCGCATTCTGAGGGCAAGGGCAAAAGAGGTGCTTGCCATGGATACAGAAGAATTAAACAAGGGTATTGAAGATGTCATGGAAGAGCCTGACAGCTTCTATATAATTAATTACTGGCCACAGCATTTGTACAACAAAGGGCACCTGAGCAGTGCAATACAATACACCCCCAAGTCAGCCTTGCACAGCGACCAGTATATAAACACAATCCCGGCCAACCGGCCTGTAATCACGTATTGTTATACCGGCCACCACAGCGGATATGTAACTGCCTTTTTAAGGTTGCTGGGATATGATGCCTACAACCTGCCATATGGTGCAAATTCCTTCATCTACGATACTATGCAGTCTGAGATGGGAGGGTTCAGGAGTTTCACCACCGGCCACATACACGGGCTTCCGCTATCTGCCGATTAATGGTGGATGCTGGTTTTTTTTACTCAAAATCTATTAAGATGAACAAGAACCAAAGCAGTTACATGAATCCATATTTGGCGGGATTCCTGCTGGGTATGGTGCTCCTGGCATCCTTTGTGATAACGGGCAGGGGACTTGGCGCAAGCGGGGCTGCTAAAAGCCTTGTCCTCTCCGTTGTCGGATCATCGGCCCCTGAATATGCAAGCTCCAGCGCATTCTACGCCGACTTTTTTTCGGGCACCGGCCCCATGTCATCCTGGATTGTTTTCCTTACTGCAGGACTCATACTGGGAGGTTTCCTCAGCGGAGCACTGGGCAGCAGGCTGGGGTTCAAGACAGAACGCGGCCCCCGCATCAGGGTTGCAGCACGACTCTGGTTTGCACTGGCCGGCGGTTTGCTTTTCGGCCTCGGGGCACAGTTCGCAAGGGGATGTACCAGCGGGGCTGCACTTAGCGGGATGGCAGTGTTGTCGACAGGGGGAATGCTTACCATGGCAATGATATTCGGAACAGGCTACCTTATAGCATACTTTTTCAGAAAACTTTGGATCTAAACCCCTTTCAGGCATTACAATGGCACCACTTATACCACAAGGCATTATAAACCCGGAGCTAAACCTCTTTTTTGCCCTAATGCTCGGTGTGGGGTTCGGATATGTTCTGGAGCAGGCGGGTCTCTCTTCGGCACAAAAACTTGCAGGGGTATTCTACGGCTATGATTTCGTTGTGCTGAGGGTATTCTTCACTGCAGGCATAACCGCAATGACAGGTCTGCTCTTTATGAATTACCTTGGGTGGATAGACATGGGTCTGGTCTATATCAACCCGACTTTCCTATATTCGGCAATTACCGGGGGGGCTATAATGGGGTTTGGCTTCATACTGGGGGGATATTGTCCGGGCACAGGCATCGTGGCAGCCGTAACCGGTAAGATAGATGCCATGTTATTTGTACTAGGTATCTTAATAGGGATCTTTATATTCGGCCATTTCTTCGAAGCTTTTGATGGGCTTTACACAGGGCACTTTCTGGGTAACATATTCGTGTACGACTCCATTGGCATCTCAAGGTCGTGGTTTGCGGTTCTGCTGATAGCTGTTGCCATTACAGCCTTCATAATAACCCAGATGATAGAAGACAGGGTAAACCGGGCCGAAGCATCCCTGATATCCAGCCGCCCATCTTACTTTATGCCATCTTTTCTGATACTGGCACTTGGCATTATTTACCTCTTCCTACCTCCAGAAAGGGCCAGCTCGTTCAGGGAGAAACCGCCAGAAAAGATATGGGAAAACGTTATTGCAGGAAAACATATGGTTTGCCCCCTGAAGGTAGTAAACCAGATAAAAAACGGTCAGGACCAACTGAAGCTGATAGATGTAAGGAGCCATGAGGAGTTCGGCGAATTTTCCCTGCCCGGGGCAGTGAACATACCGGTCGAGGAGGTTCTTAACAGCAGGTGGCGGGAGTTTTTCAGAAATGGAAAACGGGAAAAGGTGTTTTTCGGCAATGGTGCAGGAAAGGCAGCGGAGGCATACATTACCGCATCAAGGGCCGGTTATGAAAGGGTATTCATACTTGAGGGCGGGCTTAACCGTTTGTTTACAGAGGTTTTTACTGATGAAGGAATTTTTGATACAGATAATCGGAAACAAGCAAGGCAGTTCTTTCTGGATGGCGGAGTTAAAAGGTAGCAATATGAAGAATCAAACATTAAACAACAGTGCGATTATCTTCTTTGGGGTAATTATACTCGCCCTCTTTTTTAATTTCCTTACAGCCAGAAACTATAACAGAAGCAACCGCGAGGTTGCATCCCGGCTTGCCGATTCCAGATACTATGACTATGCAAGTCTGTATAGAGAACTGGAGGGAGACTTCCCTGGCGATGATTATCTGGTAATTGATCTGAGAAGCACCGGTGAATTCATAAAAGGGCACATTCCTGGCGCTGTGAATATACCTGCAGAAAAAATCCTTGAAAGAAAACTCAAAAAACTTACAGGTAAAAACAGTAAAATTTTGCTTTACGCAGTCAGTGAAGAGAAATCTGCAGGTGCACGGGTTCTTTTAATGGGGAAAGGCTATGACAACGTCAGTATAATCCCCGGAGGCTATTTGTCTGTCAGGGAGAGGGTGCTGGATGGATTTGACCCTTCGCATGCATTTTATAATGAAGACAAGGCAGCCTGGGAGTATCAGCGTTTTATGCCGCTGGGAAAAAGAACTGAGGCAGAAGAGGGGAGCCCGGAACCGGAAGTCCCCACACCAGTGATAGGCGGATGTTAGATGGCTATGACCTAAACTATATCCTTTTCGTCAAACCTGTCTTCGTCATCGCCTTCATTACTGGCATACTGTTCACTGAAGCGCTGTTTAAAATCATTATCCAGCGAAAAGAGCTTCTTCACGTCTTTAATGGCTTCATTGCTGTTCCCGTTTGAAAATGACAGTTCAGCCCTGGCCATATAAGCAAGGGTATTTTTTTTATCAAGTTTCAGGGCTATGTTCAGATATTCTCCGGCTTTTTTGACCTCCTTCATCAACAGTGCTGTAACCCCCTTGCCAAGCCAGGCACAGGCGCAGGACTTATCCAGATCAGCAGTTTTCCCGAAGCAGCGGCTGGCCTCTGAATACTCTTCCGTAACAAGGTAAAGACCGCCCATATCACACCATGCCTCTGCATTTTCAGGGTCAAGGGAGAGAACCTTCTCAAGATCCGCGAGAGCCTTGTCATACTGTTCATTGGAGCCATAAACGTGGGCCCGTGTATGGAAAATTTCGGGGTTTGAAGGTTCGGACTTCGCTAATTTGTTCAGGTCATCAATAGCCCCCTCATAATCGGCCATTCTGTAAAGTGAACAGGCCCTGCCGAAGAGTGCGGATCTGTCTTTCACCGACTCAGTCGCTTCATTGAACAGGTCAAATGCCTTGTCATAGTCACCCTTGCCGAAACTGCCCCAGGCGCTTTTAATGTTTTTATCGCTTGCGGATCCGCTCTGTTTACTCATTGTATTACCAGGATTTTTCCAAATTCCTTGTCAAATATACATGTTTTTTAATCCCCCAACTATTGGAAGGAATAGAACAATTTTGTCCTATTTTTGTATATATCTGTAAGGGATGAATTAATTTACCCAACACTATTGATCCATGGACAGACTTTCTTATCTCAGCAGCCTTGATTCAGGCAAGCTTGAGGAGTTATACGGGGAGTATCTAAAAGACCCCGGCAGCATTGACCCCGGATGGAAAAAGTTCTTCGAGGGATTTGAGTTCGCACGTACCAGTTATTCTGATGAAGTTCCAGTTCATGGAGAAGGTGTAAAAACGGAATCAATACATAAAGAGTTCAGGGTTCTGGAGCTCATAAGGGCCTACAGGGAAAGGGGACATCTTTTTACAAAGACAAATCCCGTGCGTACCCGCCGCAGGTATTATCCGACACTTGACCACCGTAATTTCGGCCTCACCGACGGGGATATGAATGAAGAGTTTCAGGCCGGAGAAGAGCTTGGTATAGGTAAGGCAGGCTTGAAAGAGATAATATCCCACCTCCAGGACACCTATTGCCAGAGCATCGGTGCAGAATACATGTATATAAGGTCGCCCGATCTGGTTGAATGGCTTAGGAAAAAGATGGAAGTGACAAAGAACACCCCTTCCTTCGATGACACGAAAAAAAGGCAGATCCTTAAAAAGCTTATAGAGGCAGTTGGTTTTGAGCAGTTCGTAAGGAAACGTTTTCCGGGGCAAAAGCGCTTTTCACTGGAAGGATGCGAGACACTTATACCTGCACTTGATGCAATTATTGAAAAGGGCGCGGCCCTCGGATTAAGGGAGCTGGTAATAGGGATGGCCCACCGGGGGCGTCTGAATGTGCTTGGCAACATCCTGAGAAAGCCATACAGCCAGATCTTCAGTGAATTTGAGGGCAAGGAGTATGCGGATGAGAGCCTGCTGGGTGACGTGAAATACCATCTGGGCTGCACACTGGAAAGCACAACCAGAAATGGCAGGAGCATAAACCTGAGTATAGCACCCAACCCAAGCCACCTCGAGGCGGTTGACCCGGTAGCCGAAGGTATATCCAGGGCAAAGGCCGACATTAAGCATAAAGGAGATTATGGACGGGTAGCTCCTATCCTGATCCATGGCGACGCTTCCCTTGCAGGGCAGGGCGTGGCCTATGAATTATTGCAGATGTCTCAGCTGCCCGCATACCATACCGGTGGAACCATACACCTTGTTATTAACAACCAGCTCGGTTTTACCACAAACTACCTCGACGGACGTTCAAGCACTTACTGCACCGATGTTGCAAAAACCATCCAGGCACCAATATTTCATGTCAATGGTGATGATGTCGAGGCTGTTGTTTATACCCTTGAGCTGGCGATGGAATTCCGCCAGAAATTTAAAAGGGATGTATTTGTTGACCTGCTTTCCTACCGTAAATATGGCCATAACGAAAGCGACGAACCCCGTTTTACCCAACCTGTACTATACAAGATAATAGAAAAACACCCTGACCCGGCTGCCATTTACAAGGAAAAACTTCTTGGCACAAGAATAATTGAGAAGAAGGGCCTCAGGGAGATTGAGGATGAGTTTAATTCTACACTGGAGAAGGAGCTTGCAAAAGGACGCAAGATTGAGAAGGGCAATATTGACCCCTTTTTGGAGAACACCTGGAAGAGCTTTTCAAATGCCGGCCCAGGAGAGCTGCTAATGCATACCGATACTTCTTTCGATATTCAGACACTACTGCAGCTTGCCGGGAAGTTAACAAGCCTGCCTGAGGGGAAGGGGTTCTTCCGGAAAACAACAAGGCTGATGCGGGAGAGGCAGAAAATGGTATTGGAGGACGGGAAGGCTGACTGGGCCATGGCCGAAACACTTGCTTATGCTTCTCTCCTGAGCGAAGGGATCCCGGTAAGGCTGTCAGGGCAGGACAGCGAAAGGGGAACATTCAGCCACAGGCATGCAGTGCTGAAAATTGAGGACTCCGAAGAGGAGTACATACCCCTGAACAATATCGGCAGGGATCTGCCAAAGTTTGAGATATACAACTCGCTGCTTTCAGAGTACGGAGCCCTGGGCTTTGAATACGGATACTCCATGGCAGGCCCCGGCAAACTGGTAATATGGGAGGCACAGTTCGGGGATTTTATAAACGGGGCCCAGATAATAATTGACCAGTTTTTCTCAAGTGCGGAAGAAAAATGGAAGGTCAAAAACGGTCTGGTTCTGTTTCTGCCCCATGGATATGAGGGGCAGGGACCGGAGCACTCAAGTGCACGCCTTGAGCGATTTCTTACCCTTTGTGCCGGCAATAATATGCAGGTGGCCAATTGTACCACTCCGGCAAACTTCTTTCACCTGCTCAGAAGGCAAATGAAAAGGCCCTTTAGAAAACCGCTGGTCATACTGACCCCGAAAAGCCTGCTTCGCCATCCTGAAGTGATATCTCCGGTTGATGAACTGGCATACGGCAGTTTCAGGCCAATGCTAGACGACACATCTGTAAAGCCGGAAAACGTCGAAAGAGTTATACTATGCTCAGGAAAGATATATTACGACCTTAATGAAAGGCGCAGGGAAAAGGGCTTCGAACAAACTGCCATACACAGGATAGAACAACTCTACCCTTTGCCTGAAGAGGATATAGCGGCACTAAGAAAGAAGTATCCTAAGGCTGTGCGCTGGCTCTGGGTGCAGGAAGAGCCACAGAACATGGGTGCGTGGCCGTTTATTTCTGGCAGGCTCAAAATTTTAAATTTGAGCGTTATAGCAAGGCCCCCCAGTGCAAGTCCGGCAAGCGGTTCTAGCAAATTCCACCAAATGCAGCAAACCAAGATAGTTGAAAAGGCCTTTGAGGAATGCGACTGTGAAGATGTATGCCGCGAATGCCGGCAATTGTGCATCAGCCATCTGGCCGAAAAAACATTGACCTGAACTAAAAAAGCACCTCAAAATGAAAACTGATATAAAAGTACCGGAAGCAGGTGAATCGATAACACAGGTAGAACTGGCACGCTGGCTTGTTGAGGACGGATCGTTTGTTGAAAAGGATCAGGAGATCGCAGAGATAGATTCGGACAAGGCAACCCTTACGATAAATGCCGAAGAATCAGGGAAAATTAAGATAAAAGAAAACGAAGGAAGTACCGTAAAGCCCGGACAGGTGATCGGGCAGATAGACACCTCAGTGAAAGGCCGTAAGGAAGAAGAAAACAAAAAGGAGAAAGAAAAAAGCGAAGATGGCCGAGGCCGTGAAGTTACATTTTCGCCCCAGGCAAAAAAACTGCTTGACCAGCTCGACATTGATCCGCCACCATTGTCCAGGCCAGACAGTAAAAGGATACGCAAGAAGGACGTCCTCGCCGCCATAGCTTCCAAACCCACCGGGAGTGGCGAGAGAAAGGTGGAAAGGATCAGGATGTCAACACTCAGGAAGAAGGTTGCAGAACGTCTTGTTTCCGTGAGAAATCAAACAGCAATGCTTACCACCTTCAACGAAGCTGACATGACTGCAGTAATAGATCTGAGGAAAAGATACAAAGAGGCCTTCAGTGAGAAATACGGTTTCAAGCTTGGTTTTATGTCTTTCTTTGTAAAGGCGGTTACCGTAAGCATACCGTACTTCCCTCAGGTTAACGGGTATATTGATGATGACCATATTGTGGTTCCTGAATATGCGGATGTGGGAATAGCCGTCAGTACACCCAGGGGCCTTATGGTACCCGTTATAAGGGGAGCAGACGATATGCCCCTGGTGGAGCTGGAGAGGAAAATAAATGAGATGGCCGAAAAGGCAAGGAACAACAAGATAAGCATCGAAGAGTTAAGTGGTGGTACAATATCCATAACCAATGGAGGGGTTTTTGGCTCAATGCTCTCAACCCCGATCCTGAACCCGCCCCAGAGCGCCATCCTCGGCATGCACAACATAATTGAACGCCCTGTAGCAATCGGCGGAAAGGTCGTAATAAGGCCAATGATGTACCTGGCACTTTCATATGACCACAGGGTAATTGACGGAAAGGAGTCGGTGGGATTTCTCGTTAAAGTGAAAGAGTTAATTGAAAATCCTGCAAGAATGCTGACCGGTGGCCGGGACCCACTGAAGTCCCTTATCGGACTTGATGACAAAGATTAAACCAATCAGATATGGCACTGATAAAAACAGTTAGGGGTTTTACCCCGTCTTTCGGCAAATCCTGTTTCCTGGCAGAAAACGCCACAATAACAGGAAACGTAGTAATGGGCGACAACTGCAGTGTATGGTTCAATGCAGTAGTCAGGGGGGATGTTCATTATATAAGGATAGGCAACAATGTAAATATCCAGGATGGGGCGGTAATACATGCCACCTTTGAAACTGCTCCGACCAGGATAGGAAACAATGTGTCCATTGCCCACAATGCCATCGTACATGGTTGTACCATAGAAGACAATGTGCTGATTGGGATGAATGCCGTTATAATGGATAATGCCGTTGCAGGCAGCAACTCAATAATCGCAGCCGGGTCTGTTGTACCAGAGAACACACAGATAGAACCCGGGAGCGTTTACGCTGGTATTCCGGCCCGAAAGCTCAGGGACATTGACCCCGGTGACGCAAAAAACCTGATTGAAAGGATCTCTGCCAATTACATCAGGTATGCTTCATGGTATACCGGCGACCCGGATAACAGGTGACAATAAAACAACACCCCCGTTCCGGATCGTCCGGACACAGGGGCGTATATGCTCTAAACACCTTGGGATAAAACGAAGGTTATATCCCGAGCTCTTCTCTCACAAGAGGCATTACATTATCTCCGTTCTCAAAGAAAATAACCGAGCCTCCGCTGGTATCAAAAATATAAGTGTAGCCATATTCTCTTGCTACATTACTGATAGCTTCACGCGCCCTCTCGATTATAGGATTGAGCATCCTCTGCTCGTGCTCCATAATGTCCTGCTGCGCCGACTCCTGGAACTCCATTATGCGTTCATTAAGGCTCTGAAGTTCCCGCTCTTTCGACTGCCTGACAAGTTGTGAATAGGTCTCCTGGTTTTCAATATACTCCTGATACTTTGTCTGAAATTCATTCTGCATCTCAGTAAAAGTCTGCTCAAGATCGCGGGCATACATTTCGATTTCGGCTTGTGCTTCTTCGCGGCCTGGCATAAGGCGAAGCAGTTCATTGGTATTGATATGTCCGAACTTGTCGCCTGTTTGCGCCTTCAGTGAGATGCTGCCCAGTAGCATTAGCAACAGGATGGAAAAACTGATTATTCTTTTCATGAGACAAAATTTAGTTTAATCTATGAGTGATTTTTGGTAATTTTTTTTGGCGAACAAATTTAACTATTTAAAACTTATTGCCTGAATTTTTAACAGCATTTAAGAACCAACTGCTTAAAACCCCATGATTCCTGATGCGGAGAAGGCCCTCTCCGGGAGGTATTAGCCAGATTTTTTATAATTTTGATTTGGAGTTATAAAAAAACTGTATATTTGCAACCTCAAACAGTGCCAACGCGGAAATAGCTCAGCTGGTAGAGCACGACCTTGCCAAGGTCGGGGTCGCGGGTTCGAGTCCCGTTTTCCGCTCAAATCCCACCTCTGAAAAGAGGTTTTTTTTTATCCGACTGCCCGGATGGTGGAATTGGTAGACACCCAGGACTTAAAATCCTGTGGCCATTGCGGCCGTGCCGGTTCGAGCCCGGCTCCGGGTACTGCTTTTCTCAGGAAACACTTACCTGAAAGTTAATTTTCCTTTCAGCAAGATACTCCATAACATAATCAAAGCACTCCTCATCCATACCAATAAGCTCCGGCGGGAAAACACCCCTGCCACTGAACCTGCCTTCCAGTATAAGCCCTGCATTGGCCGTCGCGGTAAAGCCTGTGGTTCTGGCCATTGAACTTATCTTTGCCTTTTCGTCATAGCTGTCATAAAGCTCATAAACTATCTTTCTGGGTGTGCCGTCTTCATTACCGGCCAATTCTATGCGCATCACGGTAAACTCCCTCTCATCCGGGTCAAGCTGCCAGTCTCTTATGAGCACCTTGCTTGTAAAATCTATGGGGCGTATTGCCCTGTTGTTAACGGTCAGCGGCTCCTTGTCAAAAAAGCCGGCTGTCTGCAGAGCCTGTATCAGCTGTATATGGCCGGGGTATCTCAGGGTCTTCTCCTTCATGTTGGGTATGTGCGACATATTGATCAGCAGTGATCTGAGACCGTCCGTATAGAATGCCTCCAGTGTACCTACCCTGTCGAAGAACAGAAGCTCAGGGTCGCTCATTGCCGGTTTCACCATGCGTTTGCCTTTCTCTATGAAACGGGCCGGCCTTGTATACTCTTCTACCACATCAATCGGAGAGAACGGGGCCTTGTAATAAAAAGGATACACCTTTACATGAGGCAAGCCACCCACATAGTAGGTAAAATCCTCAATTTCCATTCTCTCATTGTAATACCCGGCTATAAGGTTGGGCATACCCGGGGCAACCCCGGAATCGGTAATGGCTGTCACTCCTTTTTGGGCAGCCAGATTGTTGAGATCCATATAGTCTTCGGGCATAAAGGAAATATCTACAATATTTTTGCCCGACTCTATTACTGTGCGCAACACATCATACCCCATAAAGCCCGGTACTGCCGAAACCACCAGGTCAGCATCTGAAACCACCTTCTGTATTGCATCATCCTGCATAAGGTTCACACCGATGGTGTCTATATCGTAGTTTGAAGAAAGAAAATCAAGCGAACGCTGGTCAATATCAGCAGCCAGAACGCTATGCTTCCCGGCCAGGTCAATGGCTATCGCTTTGCCAATCATTCCCGCGCCAAGTACAACAACCCTTTTTTTTGCCATAACAATATGTTTTATTTGATTCACAACACCTGATCAATAGTGCAACGAAATTAAAAAATGTTTCCAAATAGTAATGTAACTTTGTATCAAACAACAGGAAAAGGTTTTTTAAGCAGAGGCCTCCTAATTCTTATGCATCTGAATAATAATACTGACCAGTTTTCAGGCCGCAGAAAGGTAATCTCGGGAATAATCCTGGGGGTGGGCCTGATGTTGCTTGTCAGGCTTTTCGTTCTGCAGATAGCAGATCCGTCATATAAAGCATTTGCAAGGAGCAACTACCTGCGGCACCTGACAGATTATCCTTCCAGGGGTCTTATATACGACCGCAACGGTGATCTGATGGTATTCAACGAGGCCCATTATGACCTGATGGTCATACCCGGCCAGGTCAGGGAGATAGACACACTGGAGTTCTGCGAACTCCTTGGAATTGACCGGGCAGCTTTTGAAAGCAGGCTTGCCCAGGCAAGGAATTATTCACGCTTCAGGGCCTCTGTTTTTGAACGGCAGATTTCCAAGACCACTTTTGCGGCCTTTCAGGAAAAACTCTTCCGCTTTCCCGGCTTTTACGTCCAGCCCCGTACACTGCGCAGGTATACCTACCCTGTGGCCACTCACACTTTCGGTTACGTGGGTGAGGCCGGTCCGAATATTATAAATAACGACCCCTACTACCGCCCTGGAGACTATATAGGCATCAGCGGAATAGAAAGGGCTTATGAAAAGGAGCTGAGAGGCAATAAGGGCCTCAGGATACGCATGGTTGACGTTCTCAACAGGGATATCGGACCATTCCAGGAAGGCAGGTTCGACACTATTGCCGTTACAGGCAAGGACCTTTATACAACACTTGATGCACAACTGCAGATCTACGGAGAAAAGCTGATGCATAATAAAAGGGGCAGCATTGTTGCCATCGAACCCTCTACCGGGGAGATTCTCTCACTGATATCCTCCCCTTCATTTGACCCGGGATTGCTGGTGGGCAGACAACGTACCAGAAACTACCGGGCACTGCAGAATGATTCCCTCAGGCCACTGTTCAACAGGGCACTGATGGCACAATACCCGCCCGGTTCAGTATTCAAGCTTATAAGCACCCTTATTTC
Organism: Bacteroidales bacterium; assembly: GCA_007134525.1. Lineage (GTDB taxonomy): Bacteria > Bacteroidota > Bacteroidia > Bacteroidales > UBA7960 > PUPG01. The sequence continues at coordinate 38,719 of SLKR01000065.1, forward strand.
CCTTCAGGAGGGAGTTATTGGCCCGGGTACGACATATGGATGCCAGGGCATATACCATGCCGGGGGAGTAAGCATAAGGTGCCGTTCGCACCCTGGTCCGGTCAATGTAGTTTCAGGTATACAATACAGCTGCAATACCTTTTCAAGTATAATTTTCCAGAACACTATAAATCAGTCCAAATACTCATCCATACAGGAGTCTTTCGGCAAGTGGAGGGAATATGTGCAAAGTTTTGGTCTTGGAAGGCACTTTGGAAGTGATCTCTCCTATGAGCTGCCAGGACTGATTGCCACGCCCGATTATTACGACAGGATTTACGGCCCGAGGGGATGGAGGTCACAAACAATTATCTCCCTGGGTATCGGACAGGGGGAACTTGGTGTAACACCCCTTCAGCTGGCCAATATGACTGCCGCAATTGCCAACAGGGGGTACTACTTCACACCCCATATCGTAAAGGCTGTCGGCAGCCCCGAAAACAAAAATGATCAGTTCGGCCTTGCAAACAACATACCCATCGACCAGAGGCATTTTGACGTAATAATTAGGGCAATGGATCTGGTTGTAAAAGAGGGTACGGCAAGCTTTTCCGCAATTCCGGGTATTGAAATGGCTGGTAAAACAGGTACAGTACAAAACCCCCATGGTGAGAACCATTCAGTATATGTTGCTTTCGCACCCGTGGATGACCCGAAGATTGCCATTTCGGTAATAGTTGAGAATGCCGGTTATGGTTCGGTATGGGCTGCACCAATAGCCAGTTTGATGATTGAAAAGTATCTGAACAGAGAAGTTGAACGCAGCTGGTTTGAACAAAGGGTTCTGGAGGCTGATTTTCTGACAGCACAATGAGGCGAAAACTGAACATATTCAGCAATATTGACAAGACAGTACTTTTCCTGTACCTTATTATGGTGACTATAGGATGGGTAAATATCTTCTCGGCCGAATACACCGAATATCAACGCTTTACACTCGACTTCAACTCCAGTTACGGCAAACAGCTGTTCTGGATAGCGACCGCCTTTATACTTGGGGCTGTTATACTTGCTACTGACGTTCGCTTTTTCACCGGCTTTGCATGGATCATATATGCAGTATCTCTTCTTCTGCTTATAGGAGTATTGTTTTTCGGTGTTGAGATTAATGCCACAAAGGCCTGGTTCCGCTTCGGGGGGTTTGCCTTTCAGCCTTCTGAAATCACAAAATATACAACGGCACTTGCACTGGCTGCCTTTATTGCAAACAGACGCACAAAGAAAACAGGAGGAACCGATCAGATAAGGGCTTTTTTGATACTGCTGTTGCCGGCCTCCCTGGTACTCCTGCAGAAAGATGTCGGTACCACCCTGGTTTTTACCTCATTCATCCTGGTATTGTTCAGGGAGGGCATGATAGGCGGGATGGTACTCTTTTTCGGAGCGCTTGCAATACTGCTTTTCGTTCTTACGCTTATTTTTAATGAGTTTGTAATTATCGGGGTTTTGGCCGTTACAGGCCTTGTTGCTGGTATAGTAATGAGAAAGAGACAGGGGTTCATCCCACAGCTAACAGGTCTTTTTATGTTGCTCTCTCTTTATGTCTATTCAGTTGATTTTGCATTCAACAACATACTCGAGCCCCATCACAAGGCCAGGATAGAGGTACTCGTATATGGCGAAGCAGACCTTCAGGGTGCAGGCTATAACCTTCACCAGTCAAAGATCGCTATAGGCTCGGGAGGGGGTTTCGGGAAAGGATTCCTGCAGGGAACCCAGACCCGGTTCAACTTTGTGCCGGAGCAAACCACTGACTTTATATTCTGCACCATAGGGGAGGAATGGGGCTTTGCCGGCAGCCTTGTCATCATTGGGCTTTTTGTCTTTCTATTGCTCCGGCTGCTGTACCTTGCCGAAAGGCAAAGATCTGTATTCAGCCGTGTTATGGGATATTCGCTTATATCCATCCTGCTTTTCCATTTTACCATCAACATCGGAATGACAATAGGCCTGGTGCCGGTTATCGGCATTCCCCTGCCGCTGATAAGTTACGGAGGCTCATCGCTCTGGGGGATAAGCCTCTTTTTGTTTACCTTCCTGAAGCTTGATGCCGAAAGGCTTGAAATGATCTGACAGGGAGTTTGTATTAAAAATCCTGTACTTTTGATAAGGCTACAGGATTAACCAAATCATTACCCCATGAAAATTGCATTGTTCGGCAGGCCATTCGACCCGGCTTTCTTTGACAACCTGAGGCTGCTTATCAAGATCCTTGAACAGAGAACTGACTCATTCATCATATATGAGAACCTTTACCACTTCATCAGGGATTATATTGTTTTTGAAAAGCCGGTCTCGGTTGTTGCTTCCGGCAGCAAGCCCCCTGATGACACCTATTGCATGATAAGCCTCGGAGGCGACGGCACCCTTTTGGACACTATTACCATGCTTCGCAACACCGGCATACCGGTACTGGGAATAAATACAGGCAGGCTGGGCTTTTTGTCGGCAATATCCACGGAAGAAACGGCCTATGCGGCAAGTGCACTGATATCAGGCGACTACGAGCTGGACAGAAGAACCATGCTGCAGCTTGCAAACCCAAAAGGGCTTTTCGGGAGCTTCAATTATGCGCTAAATGAGCTGACTGTGATCAAGCGCGACAACACAACCATGATAAGGATAAGTGCCTATGTTGACGATCTTTTCCTGAATACCTACTGGGCAGACGGACTCATTGTTTCAACGCCCACCGGTTCGACAGGATATTCCCTTAGCTGCGGGGGGCCTATCATTTCGCCTGAAAGCAGCAATTTTGTCATTACCCCGATAGCGACCCATAACCTGACTGTACGGCCAATTGTCATTGCCGACAACTGCATTGTTAAGCTGAGCGTATCGGGAAGGACGCAGGACTGCCTGGTTTTGCTCGACTCAAGGTCCAGGCAGCTCAGCGAGGCTACAGAACTAATAATAAAGAAAGCACCGTTTCACATAAACCTTGTTTGTATCGGACAGAAAGACTTTTACAAGACCATCCGCAATAAGCTTGCCTGGGGCCTTGACAAAAGAAATTAGCGCAGATAATATAAATAAGGGGCTTTCGTTTTATCTTTGCGGCAAAGAATAGTATAAACAGAACTGAAACAGGATGGAATCAAACAGGAAATACCTGGCAGCTATTACAGTTTTTATTGCCCTGATTACCTGGGCCGAACATCATTCAGTTTTCGGGCAGAAGTTTGAGGTTGGCATTTTTGGCGGTACTTCATATTATATGGGAGACCTGAACCCTGAGCCAACAAACCAGTTTGTAAACTCCCAGTTGCCTGCGTTGGGCGTTTTCGGCAGGTACAATATGAATGAACACCTCAGTCTCAGACTTGGTGCAAATTACGGTACCGTAACAGGGAATGATGCAGAGAGCGAATACGACATACTGGATGGCGGTGATATCTATCATTTCGAAACAGATATAGCGGAAATTGCGCTCAAGTTTGATATAAACTTTCTGCCATTTGTTGCGGGCGACCCGAACAGCCTCTATACCCCTTATGTTTTCGGCGGGATCTCAGGGTTCTATTTCAACCCTGTGGCAAAAAGGGAGAGCGGGGGAGAGATAACCGAAATTACCGACGATACACACTGGCACCCGGATAAGGATAGCCCTCCCTCCTTCGACAATATAAGCACGGCAATAAATTTCGGGATGGGTCTTAAATACCACATTACAAGAAATATAACAGGAGGCATTGAGTGGGGAATGAGATACACGGCCACCGATTACATCGACGAGGTAAGCATGCAGGGGAACCCCAAAAACAATGACTGGTATTCCTTCGCAGGCATCTCTTTTACACTGAGATTCAAGGACAGGAGCGGTGCAATCTGCCCGCCCAATTTCCTTTAAGTATAAAATTTCATAAACTTTATGGCGGTTCTTTTATTTCTCGAAACAATTTAGGAAATTTGTACCCCTTTTTTGCCAGGTATAATAGTTTGACTGATAATGGATTTAAAGCAGCATATTAACAAAGACAGGCTTCCGGCTCATGTTGCCATTATAATGGATGGCAACGGGCGCTGGGCCAGGGAAAGAGGCAGGGAAAGGAACTTTGGCCATCAGAACGGGGTTGAGTCAGTGCGCGATACAGTAAAAGCTGCTGCGGAAATTGGTATAAAATACCTTACATTCTTTGCCTTTTCAACCGAAAACTGGTGCCGTCCACACAAGGAAGTTGAAACACTGATGGATCTTCTTGTAAAGGCCATAGGCAATGAGACCCCTGAGCTGAACGAAAAAGGTGTCAGGCTTAATGCTATCGGCGACCTGGAGTCACTTCCGGAAAGATGCAGGCAACAGCTGAATGAGGCAATTGAACTAACTGAATCAAATAACAGGCTTATAGTAACTGTAGCCCTTAGCTACAGCGCAAGATGGGAGATCGCCAATGCTACGCAAAAGATAGCACAGAAGATAGCTGACAGGCTTTTACAGCCTGACGAGATCGATGAGGAAGTATTCAGTGCACACCTTGAAACAGCAAGCCTCCCCGACCCTGATCTGCTGATACGCACCAGCGGTGAACTGAGGCTAAGCAATTTCATGCTATGGCAAATGGCATATACCGAGCTCTATTTTACACCAGTTTTCTGGCCAGACTTCAGGAGGAAGCACTTTTACCAGGCAATCATTGATTATCAGCGCAGGGAGAGGAGATTCGGCAAATTAAAACCCCAGACTGCGGCAACAAAGAACGCTTGAAATAATAAATTGGAAATGTTAAGAATAAAATCCCTCGCTTTACTTTTTTTACTTCTGCTGCCTTTTTCGGGCATAACACAGCAGGTTCTCACAGGCGATCAGATAGTTATTGACCCTCTCAATCCACAGGAATATGAGATTGGAGGGATATCGGTCAGAGGAACGGAGTTTATTGATGACAATGTTGTTATCATCGCCAGCCGGCTGAGTGTTGGACAAAGGATTACAGTTCCCGGCGAAGATATTTCAAATGCCATACAGAACCTCTGGCGAAACGGTATGTTCAGGAATGTCAGCATAGGAATAACATCAATCCAGGATGATGTGATATTCCTGGATATAGAACTCGAAGAGAGACCAAGACTCACCAGGTATGAATTCCTGGGAATCAGGAGGTCTGAAGCAGACGACCTGAGGGATAAGCTGAACCTGGTAAGGGGAGATGTCGTTACTGAAAACCTGTTGTTCAGGGCAGAGAATGCGATCGAGGAGTATTATATGGAAAAGGGCTACCTCACACCATCAATCGACATCAGGCAGATGGAAGATACCGCAAGGGTAAACAGCATGGTGCTTGAGTTTGAAATAGACAGGGGAGACAGAACCCGTATCAGGGAGATAAATATTTACGGCAATGAGGCTTTAAGTGACTGGCGCATAAAGCGTATCATGAGAAACACCAGGGAACGCAGCCTTCGCTTTATCCTTAACTCGTCCAAGCTGGTAGAGGATGAATTTGAGGAAGACAAACAGAAGCTTTTGAGCAGGTATAATGAGATCGGCAAGAGAGATGCAGCCATTTTAAGAGACTCGGTATATTTCGTTGACGAAAACCGGATAGAGATCGACCTTTATATTTATGAAGGCCCTACTTATTATTTCGGTAATATTGACTGGGTAGGCAACAGCGTCTATTCTGATGAAATACTCAATGAGGTACTGAATATTCAGCCGGGCGACGTATATAACCAGAGCAAGCTAGAGAAAAACCTCTTTATGAACATGGAAGAGGGTGATATAAGCTCCCTGTATATGGATGTTGGTTACCTGTTTTTTCAACTCGACCCTGTTGAGGTATCTGTTGACGACAATGAAATCGACCTGGAGATCAGGATATATGAGGGAGAGCAGGCAAGGATAAACCGGGTAACAGTAACCGGAAATACCAGGACCAATGATCATGTGATAATGCGTGAAATACGCACAAGACCGGGCCAGTTGTTCAGCCGCTCTGCCATTATCCGAAGCCAGAGGGAAATAATACAACTCGGGTTCTTTGATCAGGAAACAATCGATGTCATACCAGTTCCAAACCCTGCCAACAATACCGTTGACCTTGAGTATGTGGTGGAAGAGACCTCCTCCGACCAGATCGAGTTATCAGGCGGATGGGGCGCAAACAGGATAATAGGTACGGTGGGTATCTCATTTAATAATTTCTCGACCCGCAACATTTTCAACAAGGATGCCTGGCGTCCACTTCCTACAGGAGACGGACAAACGCTGTCAGTCAGGGCACAGACTTACGGACGGGGTTACATCTCCTACAGTGCATCATTTACTGAACCCTGGCTCGGAGGCAAAAATCCTAACGCGCTGAGCCTGTCGTTTTACCAGACAACACACCGGAGAAACCTTGCAAGTGACCATCCGAACTATGGTTACTACTCAATTATCGGATCCTCGGTGTCACTGATGAAAAGACTTACTGTTCCTGATGACTATTTCTTTCTACGCCAGTCAGTAAACTACCAGCACTATGATATCCTGAACAGCCCGATACGGTTTATTTTTGATAACGGGCAGTCCAACAACCTCAGCTACAACATAGTATTCGGGCGTAACTCAAAGGATGCCGCCCTTTTCCCACGAAGGGGATCTGAGGTTTCAATGTCACTGCAGCTTACCCCCCCCTATTCACTGATCGGCGACCAGGACTTCAGCGATGCCACACCACAGGAGAAATACCGCTGGCTTGAATACCACAAGTGGAGTTTCAGGGGTAACTGGTACACCCCAATTGTCGGAGACCTGATAGTAACCGCCAGGATACGTTTTGGATTCCTGGGATTCTATAACAGCGACATCGGCTATCCGCCGTTTGAACGCTACTATCTTGGCGGTGACGGGCTTTCAGGGTGGGAGATAGACGGCCGCGAGATAATCGCATTGAGAGGCTATACAAACTATTCACTGACGCCGACCGACAACAGGGGCGAATTCATTGGTGGCAACGCGTACAACAAATACACCGTAGAGCTGCGCTATCCCCTGTCATTGAATCCGATGGCCACTGTTTATGGCCTGGTTTTTGCAGAAGGTGGTAATGCATATCAGGACATAAACTCATTCAGCCCGTTTCACTTTAAACGGTCGGCCGGTATCGGAGCGAGGGTGTTCCTGCCGATGTTCGGGCTTCTTGGTATTGACTGGGGTTACGGATTCGATGATGTACCAGGCATGCCGGGAGCGAACGGAAGCCAGTTTCACTTCTCAATTGGCCATACTATAGATTAATCAACTTTAACAGGGAGGACAAAATCATGAAAAAGCAGCTGTTCCTTTTCATTTTCATATCAGTTATCTCCATTACGGCATTCGGGCAACGATTTGCCTATATTGACACCGAATACATACTGGATAATATTCCGGAATATCAGGCGGCAGAAAGAGAGGTCGAAGAACTTTCTATTCAGTGGCAGGCCGAAATAGAAGACAAATTTGCTGAAGTTGACAGGCTTTACCGGGAGTATCAGGCAGAAGCACCCCTGCTGCCCGAGGAGATAAAACGCGAAAGGGAAGAGGAGATAATCAGGGTAGAAAGGGAGGCTAAGGAACTTCAGATGCAGCGCTTTGGACGTGAGGGAGATCTTTTCGACAAACGCCAGGAATTGATACAACCCATCCAGGATCAGGTTTACCAGGCGGTAGAGGAAATGGCTTCAAGGGGCAACTATGCAGTTATTTTTGACAAGGCAGGAGGTGCCGCCATGATCTATACGGATGTAAGGTATGATCTAAGTGATGACGTACTGCAGAGGTTGGGTTACAGGAACTGACAACCGGTTACGTTTTTACTTTCCCAAAAGACGCTTTATCTCATTTAGTTTATTCAGGGCCTCTACCGGTGTGAGCCGGTCTATGTCGGTATTAAGTATATCATCCTTGATCTGGTGCAAAAGAGGGTCATCCAGCTTAAAGAAACTCAACTGGTAGTTGCCTTTTTTGGGTTTTTTAACGCCCCTGTCAGAAACCGCAGTAAGCTCTTCATGACTGTGGTCCTTTTCCAGCTGAACCAGTATGCTGTTTGCCCTTTCGATTACCTGGCCGGGCATTCCCGCCATCCTTGCCACATGTATACCGAAAGAGTGCTCGCTTCCGCCCGGGACCAGCTTCCTGAGAAAGACTACATTATTGCGGACCTCCTTTACCGAAACATTATAGTTCTTGACCCTTTCAAATGATGCTGCCATTTCATTCAGCTCATGATAATGGGTCGCAAAAAGGGTTTTCGCCCTGAACATAGGATGTTCGTGCAGAAATTCGGCAATGGCCCAGGCAATGCTTATCCCGTCGTAGGTACTGGTTCCCCGGCCGATCTCGTCCAGTATGATCAGGCTGCGGTCACTTATATTGTTCAGTATGCTGGCTGTCTCATTCATCTCAACCATAAAGGTTGACTCGCCGGAGGAGATATTGTCAGACGCGCCCACACGTGTAAAGATCTTGTCAACTATGCCTATGTCGGCACTTTCGACCGGAACGAAGCTTCCCATCTGGGCCATCAGGACTATAAGGCCGGTCTGCCTTAGCAGAGCTGACTTACCCGACATGTTTGGGCCGGTAATTATCATTATCTGCTGATTCTCATTATCGAGCCTTACATCATTTGCGACATATTCCTCACCAGGCGGAAGCTGCTTTTCTATTACGGGATGCCTTCCACCCTTTATATCCAGTACAAAAGTGTCATTCACAAGGGGCCTTTTGTAGGCATTGCTCTTTGCGATAACGGAGAAACAGAGCAGGCAGTCAAGTCTTGCCAGGATCCGGGCATTTGACTGTATTTGTGGTATATAACCGGCCACTGCAGCTGCCAGCTCCTGAAACAACTGCTCCTCGAGCTGTATCATTCTGCCTTCGGCAGTAAGGATCTTTTCTTCGTACTCCTTTAGCTCTGGTGTAATATATCTTTCTGCATTTGTAAGAGTCTGCTTCCTTTGCCAGTCTTCAGGCACCTTGTCCTTGTGGGTATTGGTTACCTCCAGATAATAACCGAAAACCTGGTTGAAGGAAATTTTAATTGATGGTATACCGGTGCGCTGAATCTCACGTTCCCTAAGCTTCGCCAGGTAATCCCTGCCGGAAAATGCTATATCCCGCAGGTTGTCAAGCTCCTGCGAAACCCCGTCTGCAATCACCATGCCTTTTGACAACCCTGCAGGCGGGTCATCCTTAATCTCCCTTGATATACGTTCGCGGATATCATCGCACGGATCAAGCCCGGCACAGAGTTTTTCAAGAGGGGCGCAGGCGCTGTTCAGACACATTTCCCTGATTGGCCCCGTTACAGAAAGTGCCCGGCGGATCTGCTGAAGCTCTCTCGGATTAACCTTTCCGACAGCAACCCTCGATATAAGCCTTTCCATGTCGCCTGCCTGCCTGAGGTTCCCGACAAGCCTGTCTGCAATTTCCTGGTCTTCAATAAGGTGTCCGACAATATCATACCTCTCATTGATCTTCGATTTGTCCTTCAGGGGCAGTATTATCCACCTTGTAAGGAGCCTGCTTCCCATAGGTGAAACAGTGTGGTCAAGGACATCCCTGAGTGTGGTGCCTCCTTCATTTATGGGGTCGAGGATTTCGAGGTTACGTATTGTGAACTTGTCGAGCCATACGAAATTGCTCTCATCAATCCTTGCTATTTTGTTTATATGCCCCAGTTTATCATGATGGGTATCCTTCAGATACTGCATAACGGCACCTGCTGCGACTATACCCTCATCCATGCCATCTATGCCGAAGCCTTTGTAAGACATTGTGCCAAAATGCGCAAGCAGTAAATCGTCAGCAAATTCCCTGGTAAAAGCCCAGTCATCCAGGGCACTGGTGTGATACTTGCCCGGGAATCTCTGCTGCAGGGTGTTAAGCTGCTTTTTCTGCACAACTACCTCGCTTGGCCGAAAACTCTGCAACAGCTTGTCAATATAGTCGGATTGTCCCTGGTCGGTCAGGAACTCACCTGTAGACACGTCCAGAAATGCGACACCTGTTATATTATCGCCAATATGCAGTGCAGCAAGGAAATTGTTTTCACGGTGGTCCAGGACCTTATCGCTGAAGGAAACACCCGGGGTAACAAGCTCGGTAACACCTCTTTTAACTATTTTCTTTGCCTTCGAAGGGTCTTCAAGCTGCTCACAAATGGCAACCCTCTCCCCCGCCTTTACCAGCTTTGGCAGGTAGGTGTCGAGAGCATGGTACGGAAATCCGGCCAGTTCGACAAAGGAGGCTGCACCGTTTGCACGGCGGGTCAGAACAATCCCCAGGATACCGGCTGCTTTTACCGCATCCTCCCCGAAGGTTTCGTAAAAGTCGCCGACCCTGAAGAGCAGAAGTGCATCAGGGTGTTTTGCCTTGATGCCGTAATACTGCTTCATCAGTGGGGTTTCGACGATCCTGCTTTCCTTTTTTGCCACCTCTGTCTTTTTTTTATTAGACAAAAATAAGAAATTTGAGCATGCATTCTCTACTCATAAGGTTTGTTAAATCAGGTCCTGCCGTTTGGCAGGGCCTTTTATCTTTTATAGTTTTGTTTCGTATTAAACCATTACTAATATATTTTAACAACCAAAAACAGAATTATGATTTCTTTTAAAAGTAACAGGATAGTGGCCACCCTTACAATGGCATTTATTTTTCTTCTTGCACTGCCTACAAAAGCAGATACTGATGACTTCAGTGACCAGGAGCTTCAGAGTTTTGCTGATGCTGTAGTTGAAGTTATGGCAATACAGCAGCAGGGGCAGGGAGAGATGATTGAGGTTATTGAGGAAAAAGAGATGACCGTAGAGCGGTTTAATGAGATCAATATGCAGGCACAGCAAGTTGAACTCGAAGAAATTGAATTGGAAGATGGAGAAATGGAGGTATTCCTCGAGCTGCTCGCAAAGATTGAGGAGATACAGATAGGGCTGGAAGAAGTACTTATAGAATCAATCGAGGAAAATGGATTAACAATTGAGAAGTACGAAGAGATAATGACAGCTTACCAGCAGGACCCTGAGCTTCAGCAAAGGGTTCAGCAACTGCTTCAGTAAGAAGATCGATCTGTTACATTATGTAAAAAAGGCTGTCTGCCAGTGGCAAACAGCCTTTTTTTATGGCCCTTTCCAATATCACCCTACGATATCAGAAACAGCGGCTTGTCTATGAAGGATTCGTAGACAGGCCTCAGACGTTTGGTATTATAATGTTTATCGATGTCGATGAGCTTCTTGGTACTGGTAATGATATCCACAGGTATATTGTCGTAGCGTCCGTTTTTCAGAATTACCAGGCGCCCGTGTATTCCCTTAAGTATAAGGTCAAGGGCGAGGTTACCGTATGCCATAGGCACTATACTGTCAATCGCATCGGGATCTCCCGAACGAACCAGGTATCCCAGATACTGGTTGATTGTCTCTACCCTCTTGCCGTCATTGTATTTCGGGCTGATCTCCTTGATGCGTGCCGATACTGCATCACCGATACCACCAAGCTTCGCATGGCCGTACATATCCTTTTCAGTACTCTGGAACATCATGTCAACCCCCTCGAAGGTGGCGCCTTCAGATACCAGAACAACTGAATAGTTGCTGGGGTTATTCTTCCTGTCTTCAACCAGCAGTTTGGTCAGATGCTCAATATCAAACTTATATTCAGGTATAACACAGCGATTGGCCGCACCTGCCATTGTGGGCAGCAGTGCTGTAAAACCGGCGTAACGCCCGAATACTTCCATCACCAGTACTCTCTCATGCGAACCTGCAGATGTCCTCAGCAGGTTTGCCATATGAATGGTACGTGTAACACAGGTGCTGAACCCGATACAGTAGTCGGTTCCGGGCACGTCATTATCCATGGTTTTCGGAATGGCAACTACCTTAACGCCTTCCTGGTACATCCTTACCCCATAACTGAGGGTGTCATCGCCACCAATTGGAATAAGGTAGTCAATACCCAAAAAATCAATATTCTTGAGTATCTCAGGTGTAAGGTCATTTATCTCTGAGTTGTATTTATCCTTCAGATGCTCGGGGACATGCTTTGCCGGCACATGGCTCGGTCTTGTACGGGATGTGTGCAGGAATGTTCCTCCTGTGCGCCCTGCCTTGTTTACAATGTCTTCCGACAGTTCCCTGTAGTTCATGCTGTTGTCAGCCTTTTTGTCGCGTACCAGCTCCAAAAGTCCTGCCCATCCCCTGCGAATTCCTATTACCCTGTAATTTTCACGCAACGCACGAATAGTAATAGCCCTTATAGCAGGGTTCAGGCCGGGCACATCACCGCCTCCGGTTAGAATCGCAATTGTTCCTTTGGTTTTTTTCATACTGCAGTATTGTTTTTCTTAGGTTTTATATATGTATTTGTCAGTCTGTCAAAATCAGGTGCAAAGATATAAAAAAACAATGTATGTGCCCCCGCCGGGCTATTGCGGTTGAAACAAATTAATATTAGGTTTGTGATATAAGTATACTGTAAATAGCAAAAACATAAAGTATCATTATGGAAAAATTCATTTTATATAATCCGGTAAAGCTGCACTTTGGCAAAGGAGTGACGCAAAAGCTTGGAAAGTACGCCCCGGATTACGGGAAGAAGGCCCTGTTAATATACGGCAAGGGATCAGTAAAAAAGAACGGATCATACGACCAGGTAATAAGAAGTCTTTCTGAAGCGGGAATCGAAATAGTTGAATATGCGGGTATAAAACCCAACCCTGTTGTTGAGGATGCCGACAGGGCAGCTGACCTGGGCCGGAGCGAAGGGGTTGACATGATAGTGGCAGTAGGTGGTGGCAGTGTGATTGACAGTGCCAAATATATTTCTCTCGGAATACCGGCCGGACACAGCTGCTGGGATTTTGCCACAGGCAAGCGCAAGCCGGCAGCATCCCTTCCCCTGCTGGGAGTACTGACCATTGCTGCTACCGGTTCGGAAATGAATATGTTCGGGGTAATCCAGAGCGACAAAGAGAAAAGAAAGATAGGTTACGGTCATCCTCTGATGTTCCCAAAACACAGTTTTTTGGATCCATCCTTTACCATTAGCGTACCTGCGGACCATACCGCCTATGGTATAGTGGACCTGGTGGCCCACTCCCTTGAGGGCTGGTTTGGAGACGGGGAAGCGAGCCTTACAGACCGTTTCATTGTTTCCATACTGAAAGAGGCTGTTGAATATGGCCCTGCATTGATCAGAAAACCTGCTGATTACAGGCTAAGGGCAAAGATCATGTTTGCCGCCACCATGGCCCTGAACGGCCTTACATCAACAGGCAAGAAGAGCGGCGACTGGGGTGTGCATGCTATAGGGCACTGCATGAGCGTTCTGTGGGACATCCCCCACGGTGCCACCCTGTCGATTGCTTTTCCTGCATGGATGAAGCTCCAGAAAGAGAGGATACCTGAAAGAATAGACAGACTTGGGAGGGAAGTATTCGGGACCAGTGGCCCCGGTAAGGCCATAGAGGCATTTGAGAACTTCTTCTCCTTTCTGGGAAGCCCGCTTAAAATATCAGAAACAGGAAAAGGGTCAGGTAACACATCACAAAAAGAGCTGGTGGAGGTAATGAAGATAAACAAGGCCGGCGGCTACGTCCATGAGCTGAATGAGGAAGACTACAGCTTTCTGGCAAAAGAGATGATATAAATAACAAAAGAAGGGAACAAAACCACCGGTATCTTTGTTTACAGATATATTATGAAGTATCTGTCAATACATACTCTGTTTTATGCTGTATTCATCTTCCAGGCACTGGGCTTTGCAGGTGCTGATGAAGGTACTGCGTGGTCAGAGCCGGTAAAAAACCTGAATGAAAATATGGATAATAACGAAAGCGGACTTGAAAGTATAACACTTGGTGGTGGCTGCTTCTGGTGCATGGATGCGGTTTTTTCCAGGGTAAGGGGTGTAAGGTCAGCGACCCCCGGATATGCCGGCGGGCATTTGCAAAACCCCACCTATGAGCAGGTAAAGACCGGCAATACCGGACATGCCGAGGTTGTAAGGGTTGTCTATGACCCTGATGAGGTTAGCAGTATACAGCTGCTGGAAGTTTTCTTCAGGGTACACGACCCGACAACACTAAACCGCCAGGGCGCAGATGTCGGAACTCAGTACAGGTCGGTTATCCTTGCTGAAAATGACCGGCAATACAATGAAGCCCTTGAAGTAAAGCAAAGGCTTGAAGCTGAAAAAATCTGGGATAATCCCGTAGTTACAGAGATTACACGGCTTGAGCTGTTTTACGAGGCAGAGGAATACCACCACGACTATTTTGAGAAAAACCCCTCCCAGGCTTACTGCCAGATGGTGATCCAGCCCAAGGTGGAAAAGTTCAAAAAGCTCTTCAGGGATCTGGCTGAGTGAGATCAGAACCCCTGACGCGGTGGCTGGTCCGGCCCCCGGCCTCCCGGGTGTCCTGATCTGGCGGGCAACTCAAGGACCCATGTTACCACAGATAATATGATGCTGAACAGCACTGCCCATCCAAAGCTGTTCACTTCAAAGCCCCTGACAACATAGGCGGTGATCTGTATTATAAAAGCATTGATAACCAGCAGGAACAGTCCGAGGCTCATTATGGTAACCGGTATGGTGAGTATTATCAGTATGGGTTTGAGCAGTGCATTGAGTACGGCAAGTACGAAAGCCACAACAAGTGCTGTCATAAAATCGGGTACCACAACACCGCTCAGAAGGTATGAGGTTATGACAACTGCAAAAGTCGAAACAAGAACTTTCAGTAAGAAGCTCATAAGATTAAAGCGTTTTATTTCCCTGTTTTCCATAATCTGTAATATATAAATTATTTGGCAAAGATAAAAAGTGCAGTTAATCACTGTTCAATGCGGCATCAAGATACTGCATAATGGTCGGTGTAGCCCCTTTTTTCCGTTTCACATAGTCACTGCACAGCTTTCCCCTTTTTTTGAGCTCTCCTTCATCATCAAGCAATTTGCCAACCGCTTCTGCCAGCTCCTTCCCATTGTCTATGCTTGCCGCGCCTCCTAGCCTTATCAGATCGCAGGCCTCTGCGAACTTACCGTATCTGGGCCCGAAGAAAACCGGCAGGCCAAAGCTTGCAGGCTCAAGTATGTTGTGTATCCCTTTGCCGAAACCACCCCCTATATATGCCATGTCGCCATAGCGGTAAATACCGGAGAGCAATCCTATACGGTCGATAATCAGTACCGAAGTATTTTCAGGCAGTTTTCCTCCCAATTCAGAATATCTCGCCACCAACTTGCTTCCGCCTACTGAAGTTGATCTAACGGCACCCTCCATAAGCGATTCAAGCCTGTCGATGTTGGAAGTATGGACCTCATGGGGGGCAATTATCATCTTTATACTTCCTGCAAATCTTCTGTAAAGACCTGCCAGCAGCTCTTCGTCGGCCGGCCAGGTGCTTCCGGCCACAAGCAGCCTCCCCTCCCCTGCCAGCTCTGCAGCTACCGGATCTTCCCCACTGTCAATGCTTAATTCAAAAACCCGGTCAAATCGAGTATCACCGCTTATAACCACATTTTCAACACCAGCCCCCTTAAGGAGTTCCAGAGAGGCCTGATCCTGAACAAAAAATACAACACCCTGCCGGAGCTTCCTTATAAACCATTTACCATAAAATTTAAAAAAATGCTGTTCTTTCCTGAAGATTGCCGATATTACATATACCGGAATCCTTCTCCGTGTCAGCTCGCCGAAAAAGTTAAACCAGTACTCATACTTTACAAAGACAGCAACTGAGGGGTTCCATATATTGATGAAGTCCCTGGCATTGGAAGGTGTATCAGCCGGGAGGTAGAATACATGATCGGCCAGTGGGTAGTTCTTGCGTATTTCATAACCGCTGGGAGAGAAAAAGGTGAGCAATACCCTCCAGCCGGGATGTTTTTTGCGAAATGCCTCAATTACAGGCCGGCCCTGTTCAAACTCCCCCAGTGAGGCACAATGGAACCAAATTACAGGACTTGCAGCAGCCTGGCTGGCAAGAAAGGCCCGTTCCATCCCAGTACGCCATCCCCTTCTCCCCTTTGACCAGTGCCTTGCCTTGTTTGAAAAGAGTGATGCAATGCGGATGCCGGCAGCATAGGCCCTTATAACCGTATTGTATATCAGGTGCATTTGAGTACTTCATTTGATATCATAGCAAAAGTACATCAATTTTCAGTGTCAAATAAAAAGAAGCCGTCCTGTCTGGGGAAAAATAATTTTTATCTTTGTGATCGTCTGAATCATATAAAAAAAACCAAATTTGCTGAGAATATTATGGAAAAAATCCAGATGGTGGATCTCAAACGGCAGTATGAAAAGATACAGCCAGAAATTGATGAGGCAGTTATTAGAGTTATCAGGTCAACCCAATATATAAATGGACCGGAAGTAAAGGAGTTTCAGAAAGAGCTTGAGGAGTACCTGGGGGTGAAGCATGTTATACCATGTGCCAACGGCACTGATGCACTTCAGGTAAGCATGATGGCCCTGGGCCTGGAACCTGGCGATGAAGTGATAACCACCTCCTTCACATTTGTGGCAACTGTTGAGGTAATAGCCCTGCTGGGGCTTACCCCGGTACTTGTGGATGTTGATCCGGACACATTCAACATTGATCCAGAGGCATTCAAAAAGGCCATTGGCCCGAAAACAAAAGCCGTCGTACCGGTCCACCTTTTCGGGCAGTGCGCACATATGGAGCCGCTGCTTGATATTGCAAGGGAGAACGGTATTTTCGTAATCGAAGACAATGCACAGGCAATCGGGGCCGATTATCTGTTTTCTGATGGCCGCAGTCAGAAGGCAGGCACCTTGGGGAAGCTGGGCTGCACATCCTTCTTCCCCGCAAAAAACCTCGGCTGCTATGGAGACGGCGGGGCGGTATTTACCAATGACGATGAAACTGCTGCCAGGCTAAGGATGATAGTAAACCATGGAATGGAAAAAAGATATTATCACGACGAGGTTGGCGTGAACTCACGCCTTGACTCTGTACAGGCTGCAATACTGAGGATAAAACTCCGCAGGCTGGATGAATATGCCGCCGCAAGGCAAAGGGCCGCTGATTATTATGACAAAGCCTTTGAAGGGGAGCCAAACCTGCAGACCCCTGAAAGGAGCAGCTTCTCAACTCATGTATTCCACCAGTACACTCTAAAGACCAGCAAGATCAACCGCTTTGAGCTTCAGGACTTTTTAATGTCGGAAGGTATACCCGCAATGGTTTACTATCCCGTTCCGATGCATATGCAGAAAGCTTACGATGATCCACGTTACAAAAAGGGAGATTTCCCCGTAACGGAAGACCTCAGCAAAAGGGTAATATCCCTGCCGATGCACACCGAGCTTGACGATGAACAACTCAGGCACATAACAGAAAAAGTATTGTCATTTTTCAGGAAACAATAATGAGCTCAGAAAATAACAGCAAAGACTATTTTGCCCACGAAACCGCCGTTATCGACCGTGGGTGCAGAATAGGTAAAGGAACCAGGATCTGGCACTTTTCACATATTATGCCGGATTGTGAAATAGGGGAGAACTGCAACTTCGGGCAGAATGTAGTGGTATCGCCCGGAGTGAGGCTGGGTAACAATGTAAAGGTGCAGAACAATGTGTCGATATATACAGGAGTAATCTGTGAAGACAATGTATTCCTGGGTCCTTCAATGGTGTTTACAAATATTGTGAACCCAAGGAGTGCGGTTGTAAGGCGCGATAAGTACGTTGAGACAATTGTCAGGCAGGGAGCCACAATAGGCGCCAATGCAACAATTGTCTGCGGTATTGAGATCGGGGCCTTTGCATTTGTCGGAGCAGGGGCCGTTGTTGTAAACAGCGTACTCCCTTACGGACTGGTAGTTGGAAACCCCGCCAGACATATAGGCTGGATGAGTGAGTACGGCCACCGCCTTCATTTCAATGAACGGGGGCTTGCCGTCTGTCCTGAAAG
This sequence comes from Bacteroidales bacterium, assembly GCA_007134525.1. Taxonomy (GTDB): domain Bacteria; phylum Bacteroidota; class Bacteroidia; order Bacteroidales; family UBA7960; genus PUPG01. Next base: position 56,673 of record SLKR01000065.1, read on the forward strand.
CGGCGAAGAGTATATGCTTAAAAACAACAGGGTAAATAAGCCCGGATCACATCACATATAAAAATACTAATACGGATATCAATGAAAAATAACCTGGAGAGCATTTATGACAACCTGGTAAGCAAGGATGCGATCCTGTCTGTTGTGGGCCTCGGCTATGTGGGGCTGCCGATTGCACTGGAGTTTGCAAGAAGGCTCAGGGTGATAGGATTTGACATAAGGGAAGACAGGATAGAGATGATGAAGCAGCAAAAGGACCCCAGCAGGGAGCTGCCTCCTGATGATTTCAGGGGATGCGACATAATGTTCACAAGTGATCCGGAAGACCTTAGAAAAGCAAACTTCCACATAGTGGGGGTACCAACCCCCATCGACCAGCATAACCTGCCCGATTTGAAACCGCTTATGTCTGCAAGCAAAACAGTCGGTAAGGCTCTGAAAAAAGGCGACTACGTTGTTTTTGAATCAACTGTATACCCCGGATGCACAGAAGAGGACTGCATACCTATACTCGAACAGGAATCGGGCCTGAAGGCCGGAAAGGATTTCAAGGTGGGGTTTTCGCCCGAAAGAATAAACCCGGGCGACAGGGTAAACACCCTTACCTCTATTACAAAGGTGGTTGCTGGAAATGATAATACCGCCCTTGACAATATTGCAAAAACATATGAAGTTATAATAGAGGCAGGTGTGCACCGCGCTCCCTCTATAAAAGTAGCAGAGGCGGCAAAGATAATAGAGAACACCCAGAGGGATGTAAACATCGCCCTGATGAACGAGCTGTCGATAATATTCAACCGCATGGGTATAAATACATACGACGTGCTAAGGGCAGCCGGCACCAAATGGAATTTCCTGAGGTTCTACCCGGGGCTGGTCGGAGGGCATTGCATTGGAGTTGACCCCTACTATCTTGTATACAAGGCCAAGGAGTTCAGATACCATCCACAGGTAATAAACTCAGGCCGTTTCGTCAACGACTCCATGGGCTTCTATGCTGCAAAACAGCTGGTTAAAAAGCTTATTGCTGCTTCAAAGAACGTACTGCACACCAAAGTGCTGGTGATGGGAATGACATTCAAGGAGAATGTCAGCGACATACGCAACTCAAGGGTATCAGACCTTATAAGCGAACTCAGATCATACGGGGTAAAGGTTGTGGTAGTTGATCCCTATGCCGATAATGCCGAGGTTGAAGAGGAGTATGGTTTCAGCCTATCAGAGGAGACCGGCAGCGGTTATGATGCCGTAGTGGTTGCGGTAAGCCATGAACCATACCTTAAGCTCACAGAAGACGATTTTACAGGAATGCTCAGGGATGGTGAAAAGGGAATACTTGTGGATATTAAGGGGATTTACCGGAATAAGATAAACAGGCTCGATTACTGGAGCTTCTAACATCATATATTATGTCAGGAAAAGTACTGGTTACAGGCGGGACCGGGTACATCGGATCACACACCGTTGTTGAGCTTCAGAAAAGCGGCTTTGAAACTATTATCATCGACAATCTATCAAATTCCGACATAAGGGTTGTTGATCTGATAACCCGTATCAGCGGCAAAAGGCCGGCCTTTGAAATGGCCGACCTGTGCGATATTGAAGCAGTAAAGAGGATTTTTGATACTTATGGCGACATTGAAGGGGTGATACATTTCGCCGCATTCAAGGCCGTTGGTGAATCTGTCGAACAGCCATTCAGGTATTACCAAAATAACCTTACCGGGCTTATAAATCTTATGCAGTGCATGCTGGAACAGAGCAAGGCTAATATGGTCTTTTCCTCATCATGCACAGTTTATGGACAGCCCGACCAGCTGCCCGTTACCGAAAAGGCAACCGTAAAAAAGGCGGAATCGCCCTATGGCAACACAAAGCAGATATCCGAAGAAATTATCGGTGACACTGCAGGAAAATCGCATATGAGAGCAATATCACTGCGCTACTTCAATCCGATCGGAGCGCACGAAAGCGGGCTGCTGGGTGAACTCCCCACAGGGGTTCCCGACAACCTCGTGCCCTACATTACACAAACCGCTATAGGCAAACGTGCAAAACTCACCGTATTCGGCAATGACTACAACACCCCCGACGGCACCTGCATACGCGACTATATTCATGTAAGCGACCTGGCCGCCGCCCATGTTGTTGCCCTCCAAAGGCTCCTCGAAGGAGAAAACGAGAAAAAGCATGAGATTTTCAACCTCGGGACCGGGAAGGGTTATTCAGTGCTGGAGGCAATCAGGGCCTTTGAAAAAGCAAGCGGAGTTGTTTTTAACTGGGAGTTCAGCGGCAGGAGGCCGGGTGACGTTGAAAAAGTGTGGGCAGATACTACACTGGCAAATCTGAAGCTTGGCTGGAAGGCCCAAAAAGGGCTTGAGGAGATGATGAGCACCGCCTGGCAATGGGAAAAGAACATGGATGCGGGCATACTTGGCAATGAAAACAATAAACCGGATATGTGATGAAGAACATACTGATAACAGGAGGAGCCGGCTTTATCGGCTCGCACCTTGTAAGGCTTTTGGTAAGAAAATACCCTGATTCACTTATAGTCAACCTCGACAAGCTTACCTATGCAGGCAACCTGCTTAACCTTGCCGATATTGAAAAAAGTCCGAACTACCGCTTCGTAAAGGGCGACATAGTTGACGAAAAGCTTGTTTTCTCACTTTTCAAGGAGTATGATATCGATACTGTTGTTCATCTGGCTGCTGAATCTCATGTTGACCGTTCAATTGCAAACCCTATGGAGTTTGTACACACAAATGTAACAGGTACGGTAAACCTGCTCAACGCTGCCAGGCACCAGTGGAAGAACGGATCAGAAAGCAACAGGTTCTACCATATAAGTACAGATGAGGTATATGGCTCCCTTGGTGAAACAGGTCTCTTTACCGAAAAAACCCCCTATGATCCAAGGAGCCCTTACTCTGCATCCAAGGCATCCAGCGACCATTTCGTCCGCGCCTACTTCCACACATACGGCATGCCTGTTATATTGTCAAACTGCTCAAATAATTACGGACCCAACCAGTTTCCCGAAAAACTAATACCCCTTTTCATCAACAACATAATAAACAAAAAACCCCTGCCTGTTTACGGCAAGGGAGAAAATGTAAGGGACTGGCTTTATGTGATCGACCACGCCAGGGCCATAGACACTATTCTCACAAAAGGCCGCTCAGGCGAAACCTATAACATTGGCGGCCACAACGAATGGAAGAATATTGACCTGATACGCCTGTTATGCAGCATAATGGATAAAAAGCTTGGCAGGCCGGTGGGTACTTCGGAGTCGTTGATAAGTTTTGTTAAAGACAGGGCAGGACACGACATGAGGTATGCCATAGATGCCGGGAAGGTAAAAATGGAACTTGGATGGGAGCCCTCTGTTAGCTTTGAGCAGGGGCTGGAAAAGACAGTCGACTGGTATCTGTCCAACGAGGAGTGGTTAAGGCAGGTTACCTCCGGCAACTACCTTGATTACTACCGCGAACAGTACGAAGAACGTTAAAGAAGATCATCCCTATCCCCTTATAACCAGATAGACGACATAGGCAACATAGCAGGCAAGGAATAACACTCCATGCCAGCGCATCAGGGTATTTTTTCCCGACGACATCAGCATCAGCCAGAGCATAATGGTGGCTGCAAAACCAATTATGATATCGAAATTCATCAGATGGTTGAACGGAAGGGGTTTAATTACCGCACTGGTACCCAGCACAAAGAATATATTGAAAATATTGGATCCCAGCACATTGCCAATAACTATATCGGCATTCCTCTTTATTGCCGCAGCAACACAGGTGGCAAGTTCGGGCAGGCTGGTGCCTATCGCAACAATTGTAAGGCTTATAAGCGCCTCGCTCATACCCAGGGTATAGGCAATCTCAACTGCTCCCTGCACTATCCAGCGCCCCCCTGCTATTAGTGCCACCATACCGGAGGCAACCATTGCAACCGAAACCCATACAGGGTACTGCCTGATAGCTGAAATATCGCTGGTATTCCTGTTTTTGGATATCCCATAGGCATAGACCATAAAGAGAATGAAAAACAGAACCAGTATTATCCCGTCGCTCCTGTAGATCATAGAGCGGCTGATCCCGTCAAGCAAAATATCATTTGCCAGAACACCGATTACCAGAGCACCCAGAAGGGCAAAGGGGACCTCCTTCCAAAGGGTGTTACGGTTTACCATCAGCGGGAATATCATCGCTGATATCCCAAGTATCAGGAAAATATTGGATATATTGCTTCCGAGAACATTTCCCAGTGCCACATCAGCAGTCCCCCTGAAGCTGGCAATCAGGTTAACTACAAGCTCCGGTGCAGAAGTCCCCAGTGCCACAATTGTCATCCCAATTACGACATGCGATATGCCGTAGCGCTGGGCGATCGATGAAGCCCCGTTTACCAGCCAGTTTGCACCATACACCAGCAGTACGAAACCGGCTAAGAATAGAACATATGTAATCATATACAGCCAATTGCCAAAAGCTCCCGGGAAGCAGTCAGTGTTCAGACAGCGGCACTTACTGCCTCAATATCACGGTTAAGTTTTTTTACCAGACCCTGCAAAACCTTGCCAGGTCCAACTTCCACGAAACTGCCGGCACCGTCGGCGATCATATTCTCCATTATCTGCGTCCATCTTACCGGTGAGGTAAGCTGGGCTATAAGGTTTTTTCGTATCTGCTCCGGATCGGTTGCAGGATTTGCATCAACATTCTGGTAAACCGGGCATACGGGAGAATTCATCGACGATTCATTTATTGCATCTGCAAGTTCCAGCCTTGCAGGCTCCATCAGGGGTGAATGAAAGGCTCCTCCAACCTTCAGGGGCATAGCACGCTTTGCACCAGCATCCTTTAGTTTCTCGCATGCAATGTCAATACCCTGTTCGCTTCCGGATATCACAACCTGCCCCGGGCTGTTGTAATTTGCCGGAACAACCACCTCATATATACCTCCAAGTACTGCTTCCACTACATCATCCTCCAGACCAATTATCGCCGCCATGGTAGAAGGCTCCTTTTCACAGGCCTTCTGCATTGCCCGGGCACGTTTTGAAACCAGCACAAGCCCGTCCTCGAATGTAAGTGCCCTGGCAGCCACCAGTGCAGAGAACTCTCCCAGAGAATGACCTGCAACCATGTCGGGCCTGAACCCATCTCCCATGCTGTTTGCCAGAATAACCGAGTGCAGGAAAATAGCCGGCTGGGTTACCTTTGTCTGCCTGAGGTCCTCGTCGCTGCCCGAGAACATCAGATCGGTTATGCGGAACCCGAGTATCTCATTGGCCTTTTCAAACATATCCCTGGCCTCAGGATAATTATCGTAAAGATCCTTTCCCATACCAACAAACTGCGCCCCCTGTCCGGGAAATACATATGCCTTCTTCATAGATGTCATAGATTTTTATTATAAAATGGCAAAAAGCAAAGGTATATATTTTATCTATTTAAAGCCACCGGCTAGAGCAGGCCTGTTACCGCAGTAAGAAAGTAAAGGTATGCAAAGGCCAGGGTAAGACCGACAAGACCAATAATGGCACCCACCCTCATCATATCAGCTGAGCGCACCAGCCTTGAACCATACGAAAGTGCATTCGGGGGGGTGCTTATCGGCATGGCCATACCAAGGGAGCAGGCAAAGGTAGTAACCAGTATAATAAAACGTATGCCTCCTACCTCTACCAGCTGCGGCATACTGGCCCCAAGGGCAATCATTATAGGCAGGAACAGGTTGGCAGTTGCCGTATTTGAAATAAAGTTAGAAAGTACGAGCGGTATCACCGCTGCTACCGCAACAACCACAAGAGGGGCGTAATCCTCCAGCGGAACAGCCTCTATGATGGTCTGAGACAAGCCTGTTCGGTCAATCGCAAGCCCCAGTGCCTGCCCCCCGGCAATGAGCCATAGGATGTCCCATCTCATTTTTCTCAGCTCATTCTTGTCTATTACTGAAGTGACTGAAAAAACGGCTACGGGTATCATTGCAACAATGTACGCGTTCATCCCGTGAACAAAGTCCAGCAGCCAAAGGATAACAGTAAGGGGGAAGGTAACATACACAATAATCGCCTCTTTGCTCCTACGGAACCTGACCCTGGTCTTAAGCTCAACCACCTCCTCACGGTGTACTGGATACATTTTCTGCAGCAAAAACCACAAAAATGCCAGCATAACTGCCACAAAGGGCAGGGCAAACAGCATCCACTGGCCGTAACCTATTGCATCGTCTCCCTCAAGGAAACCGATGCCTATCGCATTGGGGGGCGTTCCAATAATTGTTCCGATACCGCCAATGTTTGCAGAGAAGGCAAGGGCAAGCCCGAACGCTACCACATTCTCCCTCTTTTTCCTGAAGGTAGAAACTACAGGCATCAGTATAGTGATCATCATGGCAGCTGTTGCCGTATTGCTCATAAACATCGAGAACACCGCAGTGATGATCATTATTCCAAGCATTACAAAGCGTGGCTGTGTACCAAAAGGGCGTAACAGGTAGTTTGCCAGGTTGACATCAAGTTCAATTTTATTAACTGCCCTGGCCAGAAAAAACCCTCCCAGAAACAGCATTATTATGGGTGAACCGAAAACACCCATTATCTCCTCATATGCAATAGTCTCTCCAAGGGGTATTTCTCCCCTGGGAGTGTCAGGCAGTATATTGTGATCTGACACCAGCAGCAGCAAAAGGACTATCACAAGTATGGAAGTGGCGTATATGGGTACAGGTTCAAGTATCCAGAACAATACTGCGAGCGCAAAAACCAGCACAAGGCGGTATTCAACAAGGCTGAGCCCCCCTGAGGATATCCATTCAATGGGTATAATGGCAAGTATAACGGGGATACCCGTTGCAAAAAGAAGTTTCAGTAATCTACCTCTAGGCATATTAGGTGTTGTTATCCCGGCCCGTGCCCTGCAAATCTAACAAATTATGAGAACACAAAACGCAGAAGGATAGTTCTTGTTCAGGGGTAGTTTTGGGTAAGGGTAATACACGGTGAAAAGACTGCGGAAAATCGGTTTTCAGTGCCTGTTGCCTTAATCATCCCCGGCTGAATAGGTCCAGCTGCGGTACCTTTCACCGCTCCAGGTAAAGACCGATATGCTCAGGGAGTCTCCATGGTTGATGCCATAATATCTTACAAGGTCCTCAAGATCCGGAAGGTCTCCCCGGTAGTCAAAGATGAAAGGCTCAATAAAATAGTAACCATGGAGTTTTGGAGTTTCTCTCTCTCCGCTTTCAAGTATTTTGAAGTAGGTATATTCACCCGGAAGGAACTCTCCGGGCTGTGCGCCCATGGAGCTGAGCTCATCTAAAAATGACTGCACAAAGTGCCAGGAGCTTTCCCTGTGGTAACCAACGTGCCCCCATATAGCGTTATCCGGGACCCTGTTGAGCTGAACATAGGGAAAGACAAACCTGCCGGTTACATTGAAGTCCAGCCTGTAATGGTCAGGGCTCACGATAAGTTTGCCGGCATTGATGCTTCCAGGAGCAAACAAAAGCAGGTTGTAGCTGCCTTCGGCCAGGGAGCCAAGGTCTATATCGGCCGTGGCAGGTCCCATTGCCGTGAAGCAGATTTCTGGCACGTAGATACCCTTAAACTCAACATCTATCCTTGCGGGAGTGGAGCTAACACTGTAATGTACCAGTTACTGCATGGAAATATCTCAAGGGTCTCACAACGCAGGAAAAGCCTCCCTGGATCACTGTGAATGCTTTCCCGCATCCTGACCTCTATCTTCCCAAGCTCATGATCCTCGCTTATGGCTTCCTCCTTGTTGCAGGACGACAATACGATGATAATCAGAAAAGTTAAAACAACCCTTATCTGTATATACTCTTGCAGGAACATAGTCCTATAGTTTTATCCTGTTCAGCCCTTCAGTTCAAGGCCTGCTCACAGAACCTATAAAGAGCAGGGTGTTGGTGGTGCGCTCCCTGATGGCAAAGACAAATGGCTGATCTATATGGAACCTCGGGGGGCTGTCAGGATCAACACTTGTAGCTTCAATGCCGATGGTGGTAACGGCAGCAGCTTCAGTTCCCTCCTCACCTACCTCGACAAAGGTGTTCTGCTTTACAAATGACACAAATATATCCCAGTCGGATATTCCGGACAGGTCGGCTAAATATGGCTCGAACGCATCGACCATTCCAAGGCTTTTCAGCTGGTTGTTAAGGTAGGTGTCATACTCAAAACCGAACCTGGGCATCATAACACTGGTCTCGGTGAACTCCTCATCCACATCAAGGCCTTTTGTTACACTTCGCCAGACATCAGGCGTGAATTCATTGTAAAATTCTTTTAAAGAACCGTCTGGTACAATAACCACCATCGAGAAGTTCGTGCGGCCATAGGGAAGCTCAACGGCCCTGAGGCCCTCACCATAGTAGCGCCTGGTATTTACGTTGCCTGTCATGGTGGGAACATCTATGTGGCTGCCCTCATCAAGGTAAAATGGTGCCTCCTGCGTAAGCTCCTTGTCAAACTGGTATGTCCAGTCACCCTTGAAATAGAGGGCATTCATCAAAAACATGACCATATCAGCCGATATATCATTTATCACCTCGGGGATCTTTCCATTTGTATTGTCGCTTGCCCAGCTGTTTATTACTTCTATGGCCGGGGGCAGGGAAAAATCAAGCGCCTCAATATGTGCATCGAAATCCTCATCCATTGACTCAATGAAAGGGGGCTTTACCTGAAAGTCATCACGGTAGAAGACCGCATTTGCAATTGCCAGGGTTACCTTTGGGTCCGCATCCAGCAACTGGCCGACAAGGCTCTTGTATACCTGATTGATAGCTTCAATATCCATTTCATCGCCATACCCCAGCATATCCCTTATCTGG
>SLKR01000066.1 GCA_007134525.1 Bacteroidales bacterium
AAGGGCCTTTACAAGATGGGAGGCGTTCCTGAGGTCAGCCTGAAAATGGTGTTTGCCATTTTCGTCTTTCTCAACAATATCATTATTGCCTGATTCGAGCAATTTATTGAGAAGCTTTGATTTTTCAACAAGATCTACTGGAATAATATTCTTTTCCATAAAGCCGGGAAGATCACCAAAAGGATACAGCATAAAACTTTTACGTTTTCTGCAGTAAAGTGAACTGGAGTAAAGCGACTCAAGCAGCCTAAGAATTTGCCGGCCAGAAAGCAGGCCGCTGCTCAGTATGGCCGCCTGCCCTTCAAGCATAAGCTGAAGGGGTCTTACACCAATAGAATCTTCGGAAAACTCAATAAGATTATATGAATGATAAAGGCCATCCTCCCTTTGTCCTGCAGCTACGCCATGATCAAGGTATTTTAAGACAGTTTTCAGGAAAGACTCAAGCTCCGGCTTATCAAGGTTACATCCTCTGCCTTCAAAGCCGTTGTAAACCACCTTCCTGTATTTTTCCCCTGCCATACCCAGTTCGTCGGTCATGGTCTTGCGGCACTTGTCAGAAAATCCTTCCTGCAGCCGGTCCATATATTTTATAAGCACCTTCTCAATACTCCGCTGAAATGAAAGCACTTCTTCTGAAACCAGAACCTCGCCGGAATTATCCTCCCTGATCATTTTGAGAATAAAATCTACAAAGCGCCGCAAATGATACAAGGTGACCATAGAGGCACCATTACCAACAAGTGCGTTGTTGGCATCATTCCATTCGGGTCTTTGTGTATTTAACCAAATCCCTGCTTCCGGAACAAAGTTTCCAAGCTTGGTTAGAAGACTTACAAGCAGCTTGTCGATAAAAGATGCCTTTACCGTAACGCCATTAATCACCAGAAGCTTGCCATCCGAGCCGGTTTCTTTCTCCTTCTGCAGAAGCCGGTCATGCAGTTCACGGTCGAAAATGATTGTATCCTGAGGATCAGTCAATATTTCCCTGTACCTTTTTATCCGGTAGGGCACATTGGCATAAACAAAAACTCTCTTGTTAAATTCCCTGAGGAGCGATCCAGGGAAGAACCTTTCGTGCATTTCAAGCAACCTTAACAGATATATAATCTGATGATCCCCCCAGTAACCAATATGGGCCCAGGGATCATCCGGATCAGGCTCCTCCCATTCAAATCCCTCTCTTGTAAGCCGGTAGGGGTTGTAACCGTCAGCTGTTGAAGCATTCAGAAATCGGCTTATCATTCCCGGCAGAAATGCGGGGAAGGAAAAAGCAAGTGCCTCCCAGTTCTGGAAGATGTCTCTCCAGTTGCCCTGGTAATTTAGCAAGGTATCACCATCAGGGCTCTTTACACGGATATCGAAATAGTTCCACGGCCTGCTGGGGTCACCATGGCGGCGGCTGAAGCTCAATGGCAGGTATTCAAATGCGAGGCGTAAAAGATCATTGTCGCCGCTTTGCCTGCAAATAAAAAGTAATTCTTCAAGACTGACTATTTCTTCCAGCCCCCGGAAAATATACCTGGTTTTATCATATACGGCCTGATTAGCTTTTTTCAGATGAAGAAAAAAGTCGGCGACATTAATATCATACTCACTGGCAAATACCCCGCCACGCATAATATTAAATAGTACATTGGCAAAATGTCTTTTGTCATTGAGGCTGTCACCTGTATTCTGTAATCCGTCTGCCAGCTTAACAAGTCTATGAAGACCAAGGCTGCTTTTTAAAACAGTACGTTCAATATAATCAGTGATCCTGTCATTCTTGGATTTGATCAGGTTCTGCAGGGCAGTTACCGAAGAACTGTTTTTTGCCGTATCAGCGCAAATATACCAGGTTTTTTCAGCCTTAGGTTCTATTGACAATGTATCATGCACAAAGAATGAAGTACTGGTACCGGATACTCTCTTCTGGATTTCAACATCTTTTCCGTGAATGATCTTTTTCAGCTGTTTGTTGCCAAGCAATATTTTCGGAGAGTCTAGCCCGTGACTCCAAAGTGTATTGGCGCGCAATGCTTCAGCAGGTTCAGCACGATCAACCGGGATAGATGACAGCCTAAAAAGTGCAATATCATTTTCCGGGAGCAGTTCGGCAACTTTATAGGCATCCATCAGTGTACTCATAAGGCTCTGGCTTTCGCGTATAATACCCCAGGGCAGAATGTTCTGCAAACCATCAGTAATATCTGGCTCCACCTTATTATCTGATAGGTTTTCAAGCCTGCTTTTTCTTATCCAGCCAAGTTCTTCACTACTCATCCACCAATAACTAAACCGCAGCCTCAGTTCTTTATTTGTTTCACGAAAAATGACCTTATTTCCGGCAGTATTCTTGAGAATTTCCCTTTTTGTCTCATACTGCCCCGAACAGCAGTCTGAAAAAGGTTCCCATATCAGCAGCCGGGAGCCCCGTCTTAGCCTTATGATGGTTTTAGGTCCTGTCGAGGCAGAAAAGAGATGGATCTTGTCATCAGTTTCATAAGGGAAGAGTGAGTTATTATAATTTTGTCTTCCGGCAGTAAGTCCACCCCCGCTCGACAGGAACATCCAGAGGTCCGTACTGCTGACTATACTCATCAAAAAGGGCGGCATCCGGTCATAGTCAGCAATACCGAAAAAACTCTCCCCCTCTATCTCGATGTTAAAGGCAGAAGGCTCATTATCATTAAAATAAATGGCGTTCTTGCCAATATAAGGATGCAAATCAGTCATAATCTCCGTTTTAAAATGTTAAACAGTCTTATAAACTGTCAGCCCGCCGAAAGCGCAGTATTATGCGCTTTTGCAGCGGGCGGGCGACAGCTTCCAACCAAAACAACTTACCAGTCCCTGGAAGAACTTATTGTTTTATCAATCAATAGACTGTTCTACAAAAAAGGGTATATTGGCAGTCCCTGCATTGTTGCTGTCATCAGTAACATAAACAAGCAGCCTGTATTCGCCTGTTTCATCCGGAGCAGTGAAAGAGATCTCGGAAGTACCGGCAGAAACTATCAGCCCCTCGATGCTTCTGGGCCTTTGCTCAAAATCACCGCCTTCACTCAACTGTTCAGGCTCGGGCATAATTTCTGCCCTAACCGACAGTCCTTCTATATCCGGATGCTCAACACTGATAATCGCAGTATAGAATTGACCACCTTCAAGCCGGACATTATCGAAACGTCCTCCATTATCCTCTATGATAATATCATGCATTTTAGGGGCTGAATTTTCCGGCCACTCACCGGTCCAGAAATACTCCATTACATTTATGGCTTCCGTTTTCTCACCAGCCTCAGTAAACAGCCCGTACCAGGAAGGCGTACGTTCCTGTTTCTGGCCCCAGAGGAACACATAAGATCCCATGCAGTTGGATTCGTCGGCCAGGATAACATTTTCATAGCGGTATCTGATGGCATCTGCTTTTTCAGTTGATGTCTGCTCAATTGGCCTTCCCCACTCCGTTTCCGGCATCTCCCAATGCCCGGTTGCACCCCACTCTGTAACAAGGTAAGGACCATCATACCCGGCATTATCCAAATATTGCTGCAGGTTTACAATTTCGCCATACATCTGAACAGAAATAAAATCAATGTCCGGACATCTCTCAGCAATGTATTTCACTTCATTGGGACCGATACCTGCAAGCATGGTGGTAACAACGTGATTCCCATCCACCTCCTTTATCATAAGGGCTATATCGTTTACCGCATCCCAAACCGCAGGATTTGTATAATGCAGGTTAAGCTCGTTGCCTATCCCCCAGCCAAGCAGGGCAGGATGGTCTTTAAGTTCAAGAACCTCAATGCGGAATCGCTCCAGCTGGGCAGCTACTGATTCCTGGTCGTCATAGTCAAAACCATGACGTTCACGCGCAACATCAAGGCCCATCATAACCATAAGACCATGTTCATAAGCTTCATCCAAAACTTCGAGGCCTGTACGCTGCCCGTTATCGGTGCGCCAGGTGCGTATAGAGTTGCCTCCATGTGCTGCCACCAGATAACAGGGCCCAAACTCACAACCCGCTCCCTTTACAAAAAACTCTTCATCATTGACAAAGAGGCGGTAATTTCCGTCAACATGGCGCATTTCCACATGAGAAGGGCCTTCAGAGATATATTTGCTCCCGGGTTCTTCAACCGGATTACAAGCAAGCATAAGGCTTACTGTAAAAAAAAATGCAGTAATTTTAAGTATTTTCATTGTTTCAGGTTTTATAATTGCGTGAGGCCTTTATTTAATAAGCTTTGATTCTAGTTCTTCAAGGGATTTGCCCTTTGTTTCAGGGATAAACCGCCATACAAATAAAATGGTCAGGAAGCCAAATATTGAGTATATCAGGTATGTATTACTTGAACCCAAATACTCAAGCTGTACAGGAAAAATTGTTGCAACCGAGAAGCTGACTATTGAGTTCCAGAACCCCATTATTGATATTGCAAGGCCTCGCAGCTTATTCGGGAATATTTCCGAAAGCAGGGTCCACATAACAGGGCCCATAGAAATAGCAAAAGAAGCAACAAACATAAGCAGCCCTATCAGAACCCATATTGAGCTGATACTGATTGAATGCTTCAGGATTATCTCCTTGAAACTGTTATATGTATCCTGTCCAACCTTATCTTTAACAAGGCTGAAGAATGCCACTTCATTCACAAACACCTGGTTTTCCAGCTCGGTTAATTGCGCTATGTTTAACAGATGAACAGGATCTGCACCCATTTCGGCAACTTCTTCAGTGAGTGCGGCCATGGTAGTGGTATTGATATCGTACTTTGCATTATAAAAGGAAAAGCTTACTATTGCCAGAGAGATACAGATGCCCGTTGCCCCTATGTATAGCAGGGGTTTACGACCTAAACTGTCGATAAGGAACATGGCTACTACAGTCATTACAACGTTGGTAACACCCAGTATGGCCGCCTGCATGAATGCAGCATCCTTTCCGCCCCCCGCCATCTCAAATATCATCGGGGCGTAATAGAATATTGCATTAATGCCGGTTATCTGCTGGAAGAACGCTATACCAAAACCTATTATAAGCACAAGCTTCATTCTTTTTGAGAACACATCAGACCACCTGGCCTTATCCTTGTTTAATTCTTCCTTAAGGCTGTTTTCAATTTCATTAAACACAACCAATGAGTGAGCCTGCCCGTGTACCTTTTGAAGTACTGCCATGGCTTCATTATGTTTTCCTTTTTGCATTAACCACCTCGGGCTTCGGGGTACGAAAAACAACAGCAGCAGATAAAGCAGGGCAGGTACGGCTTCCACTCCCAGCATCACCCTCCATTTCAGCTCGAAATCTGCAATGGTTTGCTGAAAATAATAGTTGGAAAAATATGCAATGGAAATACCCAGTACGATATTAAGCTGATTGAATGTTACAAGAGTGCCTCTTAACTTCCGGGGCGCAATCTCAGCGATATACATCGGTGCTACAAGGATGGCCATCCCAACACCCAGTCCGCCCAGAATACGTGCAAACAAAAAAGTAACAATATCAGGTGAAAACGCCGTGATTAACGCACTAAGCGCAAACAGAACAGCGGTAAACATAAGCACCTTTTTCCGCCCGAAGTGGTCTGCCAGTTTTCCGGCTGAAATATTTCCGATTATGGCCCCCAGTATAAGAGAACTTACTGAAAACCCTATAAGCATTGACCCGGAGTCCAGTCCGAAAGTCTCACGGTAAAAAGGTGTCGCACCTGAAATCACCGCACTGTCGAAGCCCAATAGAAAACCCCCAAGGGCGACTATAAGGCTGATAAATATTGTAAAGGTTTTTTTGGTCATTGAACTTTTATTAACTAATTATTTATTGCGCAGTTGCAGCACCATATGTAAAAGGAGTCCTGTCAGCAGGGAGTCGTTCAGGGAGCTTCTCCGCTGCCGACAGGACAAAATCATACCTTTTACAATCTACCAAACACCTAAAATAAACATGAAGAATAACGCTCTTAATATCCCGGATTTTGTAAAAATACCCCGCCAGAAAGGTCGACCTCCGTTTGCGGTATCGGGAGGAAACCTCCTGTTGCTGTATTGAAAGTCACGTCAAAGATTTGCTGGTCACCTGTATAGTCAGGACCCCTGATCCCACTGTTGGTTAACTCCTGGCTTGCATAATCCACGCCGCGCCTTATCAGGTCAAAGTAACGAAGCCCCTCCAGAGACAACTCAAGCCTCCTTTCCCTGTAAATATTATCAAGAGTCGCAGGAACTGGATCTAGTCCAACCCTGTCCCTGACCCTGTCAAGGTACTCCTGTTTGCTGGGGCTGTCAAGTTCAGCAGCCATGAGAAGGACATCCGAAAAGCGGATAACACGGAAGTTACATGTCCGGTTTAGCTCAAACTGCCCGTCAGCACCCCAGTGTTCGGCGTCAGAGCTGTACTTCCTGGAAAAGTATCCGGTGTGCTGGTACCCCTCATTCAACGAACCGTCCAGCTGCTCCTGGGTTACAATTGTATACTCATACCGCGGGTCATCTTTGAGAAAGTCTGCAAGTTTGTGATTGACAGTACCAAAACTCCATCCCCTGTTCCAGTTATTTGACCCTGTAACCCTGGGGCCCTGCATCTGAGCCGCAAGGTTGCCGTTTCCTCCGCGCACATAGTTCCAGTCCCACCAGGGCGGTGTATCGCCATGGGATATCTCGAAAACTGACTCCTTCCCAAACTCACCTGCAAGGCGGAAGTTAAGCGAATAGTCCTCAAAAAGGCCGTGGCCACTGTTTGCTATAATATCTTCAAGGTGTCCGAGCACAAAAGACCTGTCAACAACAGTACCGCCTGCATTTAAATTATCACCGTAAACGCCGTTGTAGAACAGGTATACCCTGGCAAGAAGACCCTGGGCTGCCCATTTGGTAATTCGTCCTGCCTCATTTGAAGGGAGTGTTTCCGGAAGATCTGCAATTGCCTCAACCAGGTCAAGTGCTATCTGGTCGTAAACCTCCGAGGGTTCATTCTGTTCCTGGCTGTATTCTGAAGGGCCGCCAAGAGTTCCGGTAAGCAGCGGAATGTTTTCAAAGAAACGTACCTGCTCAAAATAGAAATATGCACGCATGAACTTTGCCTCTGCAGTAGTCCTGCTTTTAAAGCTCTCAGGGGCATCAATATCCTCAATTACCTCAAGGAAAAGATTCGCCCTGTATATGCCTGTATAATTCCTTATCCATGTTGCATGTACAACAGGGTTTGTAGTTGAGATATCGTGGTTATTGAGCTGGTTGAAGTCAAAGCCGTCATTTGCATCCGAACCTCCACCAAATGCATCATCTGACAATACATCAGCAACTGTCAAAAAAGGTGCCCAGCTGACCCCGGGAGTTGACTGATAAGTAAGTACATCATAGATGGCCACCAAAGCCTGGTATGCCTGTTCCTCAGTTCTGTAAAAATTTGAACTGACTTCCTGATCAAGAGGTTGCAGGTCAAGGAAATCATCTCCGCATGCATTGAATAAAAATGCAATAAGCAGGAATTTAACTGATTTTATTGTTAATCTCTTCATGACCAATGTCTTTAAAATTAAAACATAATACTGGTACCCAATCGGAATGTCCTGGCCTGGGGGTAAACACCCCTGTCAATACCAATATCGAATGAACTCATGGCACCAATTTCGGGATCGGCTCCTGAGTACCTTGTCAGGGTAAACAGGTTCTCTGCCGAGATAAAGAATCTCCAGCTGCTGGCATTGATCCTGTTAACTACCTGTGCCGGGATTGAATATCCGATCTGGATGTTCTTAAGTCGGAGAAAAGAACCATCCTCAATATAAAGATCTGATATCCTGTCGTTGTTGTTTGCATCAATCCAGGTATACCTCGGAACTGAATTTGAGGTACCTGAACCTGTCCAGCGATCCAGAATGTCTGCGGTACGGTTTGTGTATCGCAAATCACGTCTTTGTATTCCTTTGAATATGTCATTGCCATAGGTTCCTACCAGCAAGAAACCAAGGTCAAATTGCCTGTATTCGAAATTTGCGTTCATACCGAATGTCCAGTCAGGTGTCGGGTTTCCGATCATGGTACGATCATCTGCATTTATAACACCATCTCCGTTCACGTCAACAAACCTGACATCCCCGGGTCGGGCATTTGGCTGTAGCAATCTGCCCTGCTGGTTAACATGCTGATAGACCTCATTCATGTCCTGAAATATGCCGTCAGTTTTATAGCCCCAGAAGTAGCCGATTGGCAGGCCCAGTTCAGCACGTGTAACCATGCCTGCAACAGCCCAGGTAGCCCCGGGCAGAACACCCTGGGTGTTCCCTATTTGGGTCATTTTGTTCTGGTTATATGCTGTATTGACACCTATCGAGTAGCGGATATCACTGGTATAGTGCCTCCAGTTAAGTGACAATTCAACTCCCCTGTTTTCTACGCTTCCCACATTGGCAAAAGGAGGATCATTACCCACATGTGCAGGAATGGGAATAACCTCAAGGAGTCCGCTGGTTGTCTTGATATAATAATCAACAGTACCGGTGAGTCTGTTGTCGAAAGCACCAAAGTCAATGGCAATATCAATCTGCTCTGATTCCTCCCACCTTATATCTGCATTCGCTATGAAGGAAGGAGACGCACCAAATGCCCTTCCTGGTCCGAATATGTATCCCCTGCTCCTGTCGATGGTTGAAATAAACTGATAATCTCCAATTTCCTGATTACCGTTCACACCCCAGGAAGCCCTTAGCTTAACAACCTCAACAGGTCCGAGTGATGGAAAGAAGTTCTCTTCACTGATCATCCATGACAGGCCCAATGAAGGGAAGGTACCAAAACGGTTATTGGGGCCGAACTTCGACGATCCGTCCCTTCGTATGGTAGCATTGAAAGCATACCTGCTCTGATAATCATAGGTAATCCTCCCGAATGCTGACAGCAACGCTGAGTGGTTTGCCCCGCCATATGCCGTCCATACCGTATCCGTTGCCATATTTAGATATACATGGTTGGGGTCACTTACATCGACATCGGCATTGAATCCATAGAGACTTTCAAAGTTGGATTTTCTGGCAGTTGTACCAACAAGCGCTGAAAAGTTGTGATCATCAATCCTTCTGGTATAGGAAAGTGTGTTTTCAAACTGCCAGGTAAAATACCTGTCTATGTTTTTCGAAACATTTGTTTTTTCAGTATTCAACTGAGCCCCGTTAAGGTAGTATAGAGGTGTATGTGAATCGTTGAGCACATAGGCAAGGTCAATTCCGAGGCTTGTTCTGAACTGCAGCCCCTCAATAACTTCAAGTTCGCCGAAAACATTTCCTACTACCTTATCCACCCGGGTTTCACCCGTCATGATCTCCAGCAAAGCAAGAGGGTTGACTATTTCAGCCCCGACATGCCTTGATATACCGTAATATCTTCCATCATCATCCGTGAGGACAGGTTCGGTTGCATAGGGTGCCTGATCAAGTATGGCTTCGTCATCCTGAAAAATGGGAGTAAGCGGGTCAAGGTTCAACGCACTGTTGAATGCACTGTTGAATGCAGCATTGCTCGATATCCCCCTTCTGATAATATGTGAGTATGAAAGATTATTGCCAAAATTAATAAAGTCGTTTACCTGGTGCCTCGTATTCAGCCTGGCAGTGAGCCTGTCGAACTGTGATTTGTCGCCGCCTATTATTCCCTGCTGGCTAAAGAATGAAAGAGAGGATGCGTATGTTGACCTTTCGGTACCGCCGTTTACAGACAGTTCATGGTTGGCTATTGGGACATTGCTCTGAAAAAGAGCATCCTGCCAGTTGGTATTGTGCCTTGGTATCTCATTGAGGTCGAAAGGTTCTGTTAACCCGGCATTCCTGGCACCTTCATTCATCATGATACGATACTGTTCTGCATCAAGCACATCAAGGGTGCGGGCTACATTCTGAATTCCATGGTATGCTGAATAGGTCAGGTTCATGGCACCTTCAGTACCACTCTTTGTGGTGATGAGGATAACC
>SLKR01000050.1 GCA_007134525.1 Bacteroidales bacterium
ACAGCTCAAATCAAGCTAGATGTAAAATAGGAGGGGGTGCGCCGCATATGCTCAATGTGAAAATCTTATCGTTGTAATGCATGTAAAAATAAATAAAAATATTACTTGTATGAGGGCATAATATGGATTTAAATATTTTTTCGCGAAGAAAATATTTAATGGCACCTACGCCTATCGAGAAAATGGAAAGGTTATCTGAACACCTCGGAGGGCCGGAGATATATATAAAGAGAGATGACCTGTGCTGGGGATTTACCGAGGGCGGGAATAAAGTCCGCAAACTGGAATTTGTGGTCGCTGATGCGCTGGATCATGGCGCCGATACCCTGGTAACATGTGGAGCAGTTCAATCGAATCATTGTCGCCTGACCCTGGCGGCAGCCGTAAAGGAAGGGCTTAAATGCCGGTTGATTTTGGAAGAAAGGGTTCCCGGCAGCTTTAATGCTACCGCTACAGGCAATAATCTATTGTTTAATTTGCTGGGTGTTGAAAAAATCAGAGTTGTTCACGGTGGTTCAAACCTGGTGGAGGAAATGGAAGAAGAATTATCAGATCTTTCACGGGAAGGCAGGAAGGGATATGCCATACCGGTTGGTGCCTCCGACGAAATAGGGTCATTGGGTTACGTGGTTTGTGCTGAAGAAATAATTGAACAGCTAAGGTCCCTGGGGTTGAGCATGAATTATGTGGTTTGCCCGAGTGGCAGCGGTGGTACCCATTCCGGTTTATTGGCCGGATTCTTTTATAACAAGTCAGACATCACGGTATTGGGCTTTAATGTTGGCCGGGACAGGGAAGCGCAAGAGGAATTAGTTTTTGATTTAACTAATAAACTAACTGCCAAACTGGAAATGGACCAGGATATCGACCGGGCAAAAGTGTGTTGTTTCGATGAATATGTTGGTCCCGGTTATGCACTACCTACAGAAGAAATGAAAGATGCAGTAAGGTTTGTAGCCCGTCTCGAAGGCATCATACTTGATCCTGTTTATAGCGGAAAGGCGATGGCAGGTTTGATTGACAAGGTAAATAAGGGTTATTTTAAGCCTGATCAAATGGTTATGTTTATTCATACGGGTGGAGTACCCGCACTTTACGCTTATAATCATGAATTTTTATAAAATCGAATCTTATTATAATAAATGCTTTAATGGTTCTTTGACAACTAAAAACAATTCATTTGTTTTAGCCACTAGCATTTAATTTAATACAAAGTTCGTTTTATCATAGTAAAGGTGTAGGTGCAAAGAATATATTACCCTTAAAAAAGAAGGTGGTGATCCAACGGGTATTTTGAAAGGGCATGCATAATGATTTTCATGGTTTTTATTCTGAGATTAAGGTGCTTAAAAAACTACTGTTCGTACAGTAAAAAATATTGAATCGATGCAAACATTCAACGTTAAATGGAATTGTTTTTAGATTGTTCATTTGAGTATCCATGTAAGGAAATTGTTAAAAGGAGTCGATAATATGGATTTTGCAATCGGCACTGAAAGCAGGGATGAATTCTTTTCAATGGAACTTGCAGGAGGAGCCAGGAAGCTTGTTGAGGATGTCATGCTTGTAAAGGAAAGGGAAAATGTCGTTATAACGGCTGATACCTCCTGTGACAAGAGAGTGGTTGATGCAACAGCGAATGCAGTATATGCAAAGGGAGCCATGCCCACTGTTATATGGTACGAGACCAGCCCCACTGCAGTAGTAGAACCGCCAGCGCCTGTTGCAGGAGCTGTAAAAAACTCAGATGTTTGGATTGAATTCGCTTTTGCCTATATACTCCATACACAAGCATGGAAAGATGCTCTTACGGCAGGAACTCGTTATATCTGTCTTACCGGAATGGATGTAATCATGCTGGTTAACACTATAGGTAAGGTTGATTACCCCAAAATGCTGGAATTAGGGGAAGAATTAAGACAGATTGTAGAAAGCGCTGATGAGATAAGGATTACCAGTCCGGCGGGAACCGATTTGACTGCTTATAATAGAGGCAGGCCAGCGAGGCAGTCAGGGAAACTGGCAGACACCCCTGGTGAACCTATAATGCTGGGCGGACAGGTTTCATGGTGCCCTGTTGAAGAAACCATTAATGGCAAGCTGGTTTTCGATGGTGCCCTGTGGCCCCCGGCGGAAATCGGTCTTCTAAATAGTCCGATTGAGCTGACTGTGGAAAAAGGGGTCGTGACAAAAGTAGATGGAGCGAACGAGGCGAAGGTTTTCGAAAAATGGCTTGAAAGCTTTGGTGACCCAACAATGTATCATATTGCTCACTATTCCCTGGGGTTCAACCCCGGGGTAAAAAAATGCACCGGTAGAATTGTTGAAGATGAAAGGGTGTTCGGCTGTATTGAAATGGGATTGGGAAGTCAAGGGCCGCAGATAAAAGGGAAGACATGGAAAAGTGCTTCGCATACTGATGGAATTGTATTAAATCCGACAATTGTTCTCGACGGGAAACCAATGGAACAAGACGGCAAATATGTTCATCCGAGGCTTACGGATTTGTGCAAGGGTCTGGGTATTTAAAGATACTGCTCTATAGATTTGGAGAAAGGTTTATACTCAAATGAGATACATGGTGTAATTTGGAGGTGATCTCGGAGGACTTTGGAAGCGATCGAAACAACTTCGTTTTTAATAATGCAGGGAGGTCAAGTAAATGATCGTTGATCGTAAAATTAAGCTTCTATCAATTGTTTTGTTGGGGTTATTTCTTTTTTCGACAGCCCTCATAGGCTGTGGGCCTGTCGATGATGATGAAATTGATGTTGGAGATCCGGTCGATCCTGTAGTTGAAGATCCAGATGAGGCCAGACCACCTGAAGACAGGATCCTGCGATATACCATGGCAAACACACCGCAAATTGATCCTGCCCGGGGGTCGGACCATGCAAGTGCATCAGCACTGGTTAATCTTTATGACACTTTAATGTATCCTAATTATGACGGTACTATTGAACCGCATGTTGCAACAGACTGGGATGTATCGGAAGATGGATTGACTTACACATTTAATCTAAGAGATGATGTGGTTTTTCATAATGGAGACAATCTTACAGCCCATGATGTGGTATTCAGTATGGAAAGACTTTTAACTGTCGGTGAAGGGTATGCATATCTTTTTACCGGCAGGGTTGAACAAGTAACTGCCCTGGATGAATACACTGTTGAATTCCAACTTTCAGAAACTTTTGGTCCATTCCTGGCGGCTCTTGTAAGGCTGTACATTGTGAATAAAGATCTGGTCCTAGATAACATTGATGACGGAGCATATGGCGATATGGGAGATTATGGCACCGAGTGGCTCCGTGACAATGATGCAGGTAGTGGACCTTACATGGTAAGGGAACTGCTTCATGGCGAACATTTTATTGCAGATAAGTATGATGATTACTGGAGCGGATTTGAGCCAAATAATCCAGAGGGTTTTAAGTTAATCGGTAGTAATGAGCCGGTTACAGTACGAACCCTTATTGCCAGGCGTGAGCTTGAAATTTCTGATGAATATCAGCCAGCGGAAAACTACCAGGCAATGGCAGACATCGAGGGAGTAGAAGTTGCAGAATTTGCCAGTGGGAAAATACTTCAGTTGACTCTCCACAACCAGAAACCTCCTACGGACTGTATTCACTTCAGAAGAGCAATGGCTCACATAATTGATTATGAAGGCCTAACAGAACATGCATTTCCAGGAGCACTGCCTGCACAAGGACCGGTTTCAACTGCACTTCCAGGACATTACGCTAATGTTACTGTTTATGAACACAGTATCGAAAAAGCTCAGGAAGAACTTCAGCAGTCACAATATTATGATGAACTGGATAATTACCCAATAGATGTAGTATGGGTTTCAGAAACCCCTGACAGGGAAAAACTGGCCCTGGATGTCCAGGCAAAAGCTGTTGCTGCAGGGATACAGGTTAATGTTGTGAGAACACCATGGGTATCTCTTGTAGAACAGGTAAGTTCACCTGAAACAACACCCCATGCTGCAATAGTGCTTATGCCACCACACTACGGTGAGGCAGGATCTCTGCTGGAATCCGGATTCCACAGTGACTCTCTCGGAACATGGGAAAATATGAGCTGGCGTGATGATGAAGCAATTGACAGCTATATTAACCAGGCCCTATCCACAGTAGATAGAGATGAACGATTCCAGCGATACTATGAAGCCCAGGAAAGGATCATGGAAGTTCTTCCGGCTATCCCTGTCCTCGATGAACCGGAAAAACATGCATACCAGAAAGCATACATGGCATGGGAGCCTGCTGAAAGACTGGAAAGGGGCGAGATGGTTCTTCCTGTTGTGGGCTACATGTTCTATATGAAGAATATCGAGTTTATCGAATAGGTATATTGAGCAGAAGGGGCCCTGGCCTGTAACTTAACCGGGGTCCCTGTTTTTTTATTTACAGTTGACACAGGCATAGAGGAGCGGATTTAAGAATGAGTGCATTGAAATACATTATGAAACGCACGCTCTGGTCAGTAGCTGCATTAATTGGGTTGTCTATCCTGATATTCAGTCTATCCCGCATGCTTCCCGGTGATCCTGCCCGCATGGCCCTTGGGCCAAGAGCTCCCGAATATGTGGTTGAAGAGCTTAGAGTGGAAATGCGGCTTGATCAACCCTTGCATATTCAGTACGGTTATTGGGCAAGTGGTGTCGTAAGGGGTGATTTTGGAAGATCATTGATGACCAGAAGGGCGGTAAGCCAGGATATACGGGCCTATTTGCCGGCAACAATTGAGCTGGTTATCTTTGCTGCTACGGTGCAGGTAATTTTTGGAATAGCTCTTGGTGTTTTATCGACTATGTACAATGGAAGGTGGGTTGACAACATTATCAGGATTGTGGCTTACCTGGGCATTGTTACGCCTGCCTTTGTCTTCGGAGTGATATTCTTACTCATATTCGGGTATTTGTGGCCTATTTTACCGGCTGCCGGTAGGCTCAGCGTAGAACCGGCTATTACAGGTATGACTACAGTTGATAGTCTCCTTAAGGGAGATTTCAGCTCATTTTTCAGGGCCATCAGTCACTTCATACTGCCCGGGACAGCTCTGGCAATGAATGGTGTTGCCCAGCTGGCAAGAGTTACCAGGTCATCTATGGTTGACAATTTAAAGAGCGATTATGTTGATATGGCCTTTTCACAGGGCCTAAATGAATCTAAAATAATGTTTAAATACCTTTTAAGGCCATCACTCATTCCCAGTGTATCCATGATGGCGATGCAATTTGCCATACTTTTCAGCAACGCATTTCTGGTAGAGCTTATTTTTAACTGGCCCGGACTTTCCAGGTACGGGGTTAATGCCATGCTATATAAGGATTTTAATGCAATAATTGCTGTTGTACTTGTGCTTGGTATTGTTTTCATTATTGCCAATATCCTGGCCGATACCATAATTGCATTGCTTGATCCGCGGATAAGACTTCAAGCCGGAAAGGGGGCATAAGGGGTGAAAGAAGATGTTATTATTCAACCTGCACAGGTAAGACATTCAGAAACCGGTAGAATGTGGTATAAATTTTCCAGAAGCAAACTATCAGTAATCGGTTTGTTTATTGTAGTTTCAGTAATCTTGCTTGCGATTTTTGCCCCATTTATAGTTCCCTATCCTTTGCATGCCGGAGCTTATACTGATTTTGCCAATGCCAACCAGGCGCCATCAGCGGAATTTCTAATGGGTAGTGATAATATTGGCAGGGATATATTGAGCAGGATTGTTTTTGGCCTTCGGTCTGCTATAACTATGAGCCTTTTTGTCCTGGCGATTTCAGTTCCATTTGGGGTGTTCATGGGCCTTATAGCAGGATACTTTCAGAGGTCTCTCATTGACTCTGTGATAACCAGAATAACGGATATATTCCTGTCGGTTCCACCCCTTGTTTTAGCTCTTGTTATAGCATCACTTCTTGAGCCGAGTTTAAGAAATGCTATGCTGGCTATCACCATCATGTGGTGGCCTTGGTACACGAGGTTGGTTTATGGACAGGCTTCATCTATAAGCAGGCTTGATTTTGTAAGGGCATCTGAACTGTCAGGCGTTAAGTGGTGGAACCTGCTCTTCAAAGAGATTTTACCAAATTGTGTTTCTCCGATTCTGACCAAAGTCACTCTTGACATGGGACTAGTAATAATAATTGCGTCTTCCCTGGCTTTTGTCGGCCTTGGGGAACAGCCGCCGGCACCGGCCCTCGGTAACATGGTTGCAGATGGTGCGAAGTATATGCCGGAGCAATGGTGGATGACGATTTTCCCGGCGCTGGCAATTATGATAGTTGTTCTCGGTTTCAATCTGCTGGGTGACGGAATCAGGGACCTCTACTCAATGGAGGATAAGTAATGGGAAAAGAAGTAATACTATCAGTAAAAAACCTGAATGTTAATTACCGTGTATACGAAGGAACAATGAAGGTAATTGATGGTCTGAATCTTACTGTCAATATGGGTGAAAAGGTTGGCCTGGTTGGAGAAACAGGTTGTGGAAAAACTTCAACTCTCAAATCTATATTAAGGATAATGCCCCAGAATTGCATTTACTCTGGTGAGATATATTTTGAAGGCAACGATATGATGAAGATGAAATCGGATAAGATGCGGAACATGCGGAGAAGGAATATTTCGATGATATTCCAGGACCCTACAAGCGCCCTTAATCCTGTTTTTACAATCCGCGATCAGTTGTATTCTGTTATTAGGAATTCCATCCCTGAGAGGAAGGCAAGAAATAAAAGGGAAGTGGAAAAAATCGCAGAAAAAGCCCTTAAGGAAGTTTACCTGGCTGATCCCCAGAGAGTTCTGGCAGGGTATCCATTCCAGCTAAGCGGCGGCATGCGGCAGAGGGTTTGTATCGCAATGGCCCTGGCCACTAACAAGGATCTGCTTCTTGCCGATGAGCCGGGTACATCTCTTGATGTTACAATCCAGGATCAGGTGCTGCGCCTTATCGATGAGCTTGTAGCAGAAAAAGGACTTTCTGTTTTACTTGTAAGCCATAGCCTGGGTGTTGTGCGGGAGATGACTGATAGAATATATGTTATGTATGGTGGGAATATGGTTGAGTCGGGTCCAACAAAAGAGCTTTTTAAAGAACCTCTACACCCTTATACAGTTGCACTTTTGGATTGTGTTCCAAAATTAACCGGTGAGGGTATTAGAGCTACTATCTCCGGTGAGATGGTTGACTATCTTAACCCCTCAAAAGGGTGTCGCTTTGCTCCCCGCTGTAAAAAAGCATTGAATATCTGTCACAGCACAAAACCCATACAAAATACAGTAGGTTCAAGCGGGCATTGGGTCGCCTGTCACTTATACGAGTAGGAGTGTGACTTCTAACGATGAAAAATGGGCTTTTGACAATAAAGAGGTTGAAAAAATACTTTCCATACAAGAAAGGGCTTTTTGTCAAAGCCGTTGATGGAGTAGATCTGCAGATAGCAGAAGGGAAAATATTAGGTCTGGTTGGGGAATCAGGTTCTGGTAAAAGCACGATAGCGTATACCACTGTAGGAATGTACAGTGCTACGGAAGGTGAAATGGTTTTTAAGGGCCAGGATATAAATAAGCTGGCTGTTGACAGGTCTCTTGACATGAAGGGGGAAATTCAAATTGTTTTCCAGGATCCCGGATCTTCTCTTAACCCAAGGAGGAATATAAAGCAGATTTTGGAGGTCCCATTGAAGCTTCATTCACGAAGAGAAAAAAGCGGGTTTCCGTCAACAACAAAAGAAATTCTCGAAGAAGTGGGATTAGCTCAAGGGTACCTGACAAAAAGCCCCAGGTCTCTGGGCGGAGGAGAAAGGCAGTTAATAGCAATTGCCAGAAGCCTTGCAACTAAACCGTCACTGATTATCCTTGATGAACCTACATCTGCTCTCGATGTTTCAATACAGGCCAAGGTCATTAATCGTCTGTTAAAACTCCAGGAAACTTTTAACCTGTCATATCTTTTTATTACACATGATTTGAGCCTGATGAGAAACGTGGCTGACAGAGTAGCGATCATGTATCTGGGCAAACTCTGTGAAGAGGCTGATACTGCAGAATTTTTCCAGAGGCCCCTTCATCCGTACACACGCATGCTCCTATCTTCAATTCCTGTTGCAACAGAGGAAGAGGAAAAACTAAAACCAACGAAAATTAAGTCGACAGGGGAAATACCCAGTTCAGTTTATGTCCCTTCAGGCTGCAGTTTTCACCTTCGCTGCCCTGAGAAAATGGATATATGTCCTGTAGTGGATCCCGAGATGAAGCTGATCAGTACTGGGCATTACGTCAGATGTCATGCTGTAAAGCCCGAGGATGAAGTTAACCAGTAATGGAGTGATTTTGCATGGAAAAAATTATTAACGATATCATCGACAAGAAAACAGATGAAATAATCAAGTCCACAAGGGAACTTGTGCGGATAAAAAGTGTCCTGGAAGAACCAGGGGATAAAGGCAAACCCTTTGGTGACGGAATAAGAGAAGCCCTTGACCGTAGTTTAGAAATGGGGGAAGGGCTCGGCCTGAGAGTTAAGAACCTCGATGGTTATGCAGGATATCTGGAAATGGGTAAAGGTAATGGATTGGCTGGAATTCTTACCCATATCGATGTGGTTCCGGAGGGATCAGGGTGGGAGTATCCTCCTTACAGTGGAGAAGTCATTTCCGGGAAGCTGTACGGTAGGGGATCAGTTGATGATAAAGGGCCTACAGTTGCGTCTATGTATGCTCTTTATGCAGTCATGGCCTCAGGCCTTCCTGTAAGAAAACGGGCCAGGCTTATTATCGGCACCGATGAAGAAAATAAAGCGAGAGGCATTAAGTACTACCTTGAGAAAGAAGAGAAACCTATACACGGGTTTTCTCCTGATGCGATGTTCCCAATAATTAATGCAGAAAAAGGGATACTCAGAATTGAACTTACATGTGGTTACGAAAAAGCTGCTGAAAGTGGTGATATTGTCCTTAACGTTTTAACAGGTGGAGCTAGAATCAACATGGTGCCTGATTATGCATCAGCAGAAATCGAAACAGGCCCAGATGGTCAGGGAATATTAAACAAAGCGCTTGATGATGAAGAAGAAGGGTAAAGGCTTAAGGTAAGCCAAAAGGAACCTGGAAAGTTTTTTGTTGAATCTTTCGGGAAATCTGCTCACGCTATGTCGCCTGAGGATGGAACAAATGCAATCGCCATCATTCTGGAATTCGTGGATAAATTGAAAATCAAGCCTGCCGGGGCTGGAAAACTAATCAGGTTCTTTGCAAAGCATGTTGGGCAAGATGCAAATGGCAGAGGTCTTGGAGTCGACTGTAGCGATAAAATATCCGGAGAACTGACAATGAACCTGGGCCTTATTGATTTTAGCGGAGAAAGGGGTAAAGTAACCCTGGATATCCGTTATCCTGTAACAGATAACAAGGAAAGAATCATGGAAATGATTAAGCAGTTGTGTCGGCCTCTCGGTATAGAGGTTACAGAATTACAGCACAAGTTTCCGCTCCATGTTGATGGAAACTCAGAGTTGATAAAAAAACTTCAAGAAGTGTATCAGCAGGTTACGGATTGTGAACCCGGTCTTATTGCCATTGGTG
>SLKR01000148.1 GCA_007134525.1 Bacteroidales bacterium
AAAAGAGCATATATAATTCTGATCACTGTCTTCATGGTATTATTTATCTGATGCTTTTTGCAGATTACCACTCCCTGCCGGTAATTACTCTGCCGGTATCTTCTTCACCACGTATTATGTTCTGTTGTATTTCCTGTTCCTGCTGCCTCAGGGCCTCAAGGATCCTTTCGGCATCTTCCTGTGTCAGCTGGTCATCCTGAGGAGGTGATTGCTGATCACCTCCCGTGTCCGGACTATCCAGCTGATCTTCATCCTCGCCGTTTTCGCCATCTGATGAATCAGGCTCATCTTGCGGGGGGTGCTCTTCAAGGAGATTCTGGGCATATGCCAGGTTGTAGCGGGTATCCTCCTCTCCGGGCGATATCCGGAGAGCTTCTTTGTAAGCATCAATGCTTTCCTGTATCATTCCCCTGCCCAGGTAAGAATTTCCTATATTGTGAAGCACACTTGTTAACTCTTCATCCCCCGGGGCCATATGCCTCAGTGTATTAAAAATCTCTCCTGCCTCTTCAAGCCTGCCTTGCTTATAGAGTGAATTAGCCAGGTTATAAAGTGCTACAAAGCTTTCACCATCATTTTCAATGGCATCCCTGTATTTACCTTCCGCTTCAGTATAGCTGCCCTCTTCAAATAACCTGTTTCCCTGGCGTATTAACTTGCGGCCATCATCTGCAAACACGTAAGGGGTAAGAAAAAGCAAAACAGTCAACAATAAATATTTCAATATCATAGCTCGTTAATTGATTTACTTGAAAATCCTGAGTTTCATCAGCCATATGTTTTTTCGCTCCATCAAGACCAGTTCAGTTATCAGCAAAATGAGTGCCACGGCTATAAAATAGTAAAATCTACTTTCATAATCAGCAAAAACACGTGTTTCATAAGTTTGCTGCTCCATTTGCCTTATCTCTTCAATAATGCTTCCAATGCTCATGTCCGCACCGCTCCCGTGGCGGAAGACTCCTCCGCTTACTGATGCAATTCCCCTCATGAGATCCTCGTCATAACGTGAAATTACCGTATTACCATCATTGTCGCGCAAAAACCCCTGTATCTGACCATTTTCAACTATCGGTACAGGCGCTCCTTCACGGCTTCCAATACCTATTGTATGAATGGTTATTCCTTTTTCAGCAGCTCTGCCCGAAGCTTCCAGCGGGTCATCCTCATGGCTTTCGCCATCGCTCACCAGAATTATGGTCCGGCTTCTTTCAGCGTTATCTCCAAATGCTAAAACCGCCCTGTCTATTGCACGGCTTATGGAGGTACCCTGTAACGACACACTCTCTGTATTTACGCTCTGCAACAGCATCCTGGCTGCCCGGAAATCTGCAGTGAGCGGAATCTGGGTATGTGCACCACCTGCAAATATCACCAGTCCGAACCTGTCCTGATCAAGCTGGTCTATCAGCCTTGCTGTGGCAAGCTTTGCCCTCTCCAGTCTGTTCGGACTGATGTCTCTTGCCAGCATGCTGCGGCTTACATCCAGTGCAACCACTATATCCACCCCTTCACGTTTTGCCTCTTCTGTCCTGCTTCCGGTTTGCGGGTTTATTGCGGCAAGTGTCATAAAAGCAAGAGCCAGCAAGGTAAGTATAAACTTCAGTTTTATTCTTCCCGGGCTAGCAAAAGGCAGGATCCTTCTTACAGCATCCTCATTGCCCAGTTTCCTGATCGCCCTTTTCCGCATATGTAGGTATATCAGAAATACCGCTACAAGCAGAGGCAAGAGAATGAGCAGGGATATAAGCTCCGGGTTTTCATACTGTATCATTTCCATACAGCTGTAATAGTTTTAAAATATTAACACATATAGCATTTACGGCACCTTCTTCAGCCAGGTATGCCTCATTACGGTATCAATAACTGTCAGTATCATTGCAAGGAGCAGTAAAGGCAGGTACTCTTCACTTGTGTGGGTATATTCAGTATGGTCTATTACACTTCTCTCAAGCTGGTCAATCTCTTCATATACCTGAGCCAGGGCATCAGGGTTATCTGCCCAGAAGTATTCACCACCGGTTATGCCGGCAATTTCCAAAAGAAGCTCTTCATCAACTGGTATTTCCACATCACGGTACTGTATGCCGAAAGGTGTTTCAAAAGGGTAGGGGACTGCTCCATCGCTCCCGACTCCTATTGTATATACCCTTATACCGTAAATATCAGCCATCTCCGCAGCCGTAACCGGGTCTATTGACCCGGTGTTGTTTATTCCGTCAGTCAGTAGAACAATCACCCGGCTTTCAGCTTCACTGTCGCGCAGGCGGTTTACTGCAGTTGCCAGTCCGTCACCAATTGCAGTGCCATCCTCGACCATGCCTGGTCCTGCTGAAGAGATAAGTTCCCTAACCATGGTGTGGTCAGTGGTAAGCGGACATAGGGTAAAACTCTGACCACTGAACACCGAAACACCAATTCTGTCTTCCTCCCTCATTTCAACAAAGCTCTTTGCAGTGTTTTTTGCCGCCTCCATTCTGTTTGGCATAAAATCTTCTGCCAGCATGGATCCCGATATATCGAGTGCGATCATAATATCTATCCCTTCGACTGTGACCTCCCTTGTGCTTTTTGTGCTTTGTGGCCTGGCAAGTGCAAGTATGAGAAGTGCAATGGCAAGGAACCTCAAAATTGATGGCAGGTGCCTCAATCTCAAGCGGATACTTTTTTTCGTATTTCTGTAGGCTGAGTGGGGATATTTTATGTCGGAAGATCTCCTTGAAAAAGACATAAAATACCACAAGGCCAATAATGGAAGTGCTGCCAGTAAAAAGAGTACCGGCCTGTATGCAAATTCAATTTCGGTGATCAGCATCTGCATCATAAGTTAGACACTTATTCTTCATTGGTTTGCGGAATTGTACCTCTGACAAACTCCAGTGCCATTTCAAGTACCCGATTGTTTACCTCCGGCAGGGGATCATGTTTTGCGAATTTTACCAGATCGGCAGTTTCGAATATCTCTCTGGCTGTCCTGGCCAGATTCTCCTTCTCCAGCTCCGGGGTCAGCTTATTCATTATTTCAGCCGTTGTCATTTCAATAGCATTTATATTATAGCGCCTGCTGATATATTTCCTTAGAATGATGCTCAGCTCACTGTAATACTGCTTAACCCTGCCTGACTGCCATAACTCTTTTCTCCTGAGGGTCTCAATACTTGAAATAGCCGCTATATGGGCGGGGACGTCAGGGTTCTCCCATATGGAAGGTTTCCTCTCTGCGGACTCCTTGCTGTAAAATCTTTTGACAAGATACAGGGCAAGCAGCATTAACAGCACTATAGGAACCACCCAGCCCAGGATCTCCAGGGCAGAGACCGGTATCCTCCATATGGGATGTATATCCCTGTACTGTGATTCCATATCCACCTCTACACCACTAACCTGCAAAAGTGCAGGACGGGTCTGGGCATGAAGTGTGTCAGAACCGCTGACGAATTTATAGTTCTGAGGAGGGACCGGATAATATCCTTCTTCCCAGGCAGTTATTGTGTGAACCTGCCTTAGCAGCATATCCCCGTTACTTATGCTGATGGTGTCCGGAACTCCCCACCTGACAACCTCTATATCGCGGCTAAGGGTATCCAGGGCAGCAGGGAAAAGTACAATATAACCGGAGGGTGCTTCCAGTTCGACCGATAACCTGCTGTGCTGACCAATTTGTACTTCCCCGGGGCTAATCTCCATCCTTGCTTCCTGTGCGTGAACAGTGCAGGAGAAAACCAGCAGTGTCAGTATTATTCTTAAGTACCTGTAAATTGGCATTGCAATCATATTTTAGTGTCTGCCCCGTTGCCTGAACAATTTCATAAGCGGCGGAACATAATCAAGGTCCGTCGGTATCCTGGCGTGATCAACTCCTGCCCTTGAAAAAGTATCATTAAGATACGTATCGTGCTGTCTTCTGTTATTTAGCATTGTCGTTTGGAAGTCCCTGCTTGAAGTATCAACCCAGAATACTTCGCCGCTTTCTGCATCCCTTAGCATTACAAGTCCTAATCCGGCCATATCATACTCTCTTTCGTCATAAACCCTAAGGCATACCGTATCATGTTTTTTTGCAACTATCCTCAGCGCATCTTCAAAACCTGAATCGTGAAAATCGGATATAATAAAGGCCACAGACCGTTTCC
This sequence comes from Bacteroidales bacterium, assembly GCA_007134525.1. Lineage (GTDB taxonomy): Bacteria > Bacteroidota > Bacteroidia > Bacteroidales > UBA7960 > PUPG01. Next base: position 4,134 of record SLKR01000148.1, read on the forward strand.
TAATAACGTTTCGCAGATATCTCATGGCACCTGCTATATCTGTACCCCTGCTTTCCGGCCTGAAGTCGACAAGCTCACGTATTATCCTTAGGATATGCGTGCTTCCCTTTTTTGGAGGTATAAATTTCTCTATCCTGTCGCTGAAAAAAATAACTCCAACCTTATCGTTATTGCTTATGGCAGAAAAAGCAAGCACTCCGGAAATCTCTGTTATAAGATCCTCCTTTATCCTGCCCTTTGCGCCGAACTCGTTCGAACCACTCACATCTACTGCCAGAATTACCGTCATCTCCCTCTCCTCCTCAAAAACCTTAACGTAAGGGTGGTTGAAGCGGGCAGTGACGTTCCAGTCAATATTGCGGATATCGTCGCCGTAATAGTACTCCCTGACCTCTGTAAAGGCCATTCCACGACCTTTGAAGGCACTGTGGTATTGACCGGAGAACAGCTGTCTCGAAAGCCCCCTTGCCTTTATTTCTATCTTCCTTACTTTTTTTAATAGCTCTGTGGTTCCCACCTGAATAATTTAAGGTACTTCTACTTTATTAAGTATTTTATCAATTATATCCTCTGCCACAATGTTTTCAGCTTCTGCTTCATATGTAAGCCCTATCCGGTGGCGGAGCACATCGTGGCATACGGCCCTTACATCCTCAGGAATAACGTAGCCGCGCTGACGGATAAAGGCGTATGCTTTGGCTGCAAGTGCCATATTTATACTTGCCCTGGGCGAACCTCCATAGCTTATAAGTGCCTCCAGTTCGGGGAGCGAGTATTTACCGGGAAAGCGGGTTGCAAATACAATATCCGTAATGTAGTTCTCTATCTTTTCATCAACATATACGGCCCTTACCACCTTTCTTGCGCTTATTATATCGGAAGGTTCAACAACCGGGCTTGTCTGCGGAAATTCCTGCTGCATGTTCTGCCTCAGAATTAGCTTCTCCTCCTCCCTTGAAGGATACCCAATCATTACCTTAAGCATAAAGCGATCTACCTGGGCCTCGGGCAGGGGATAGGTACCCTCCTGTTCCAGGGGGTTTTCTGTGGCTAGGACAAGGAATGGTTCGTCGAGCCTGAAGCTGTTGTCACCTATTGTGACCTGCCTTTCCTGCATAGCCTCAAGCAGCGCACTTTGCACCTTTGCCGGCGCCCTGTTTATTTCGTCTGCAAGAATGAAATTGGCGAACACAGGCCCCTTTCTAACCAGAAATTCCTCTGTTTTCTGGCTGTAGATCATGGTTCCCGTAAGGTCAGCGGGAAGAAGATCGGGGGTGAATTGTATCCTGCTGAATCTTGCCCTGACAGTATTGGCAAGGGATTTGATGGCCAGCGTCTTTGCAAGCCCGGGTACCCCCTCAAGCAATATATGGCCGTCGGCAAGAAGGCCAATCAGCAGGCGGTCAACCATGTCCTTTTGCCCTATGATGACCTTTTTCATCTCATCCGTAAGCCGGATCACGAATGAACTCTCCTGCTGTATCCTTTCGTTAAGTTCTTTTATATCCATTTTATCCCGGTTTTATTATGTCTTCCAAAATAATGAGGCAAAATTATCCCCGGGATTGATATAAAAATGTTTTTTTGAGTTAAAAAATGTTAAAGGGCTGATTATCAATATCTAATACTGCCTTCAAGAAAAGGCTATTATTCAGCGGGTTTTTTTGCTGCATAGGCTGTGTAAAACCAGGCTCCCCCTGCAATTACTATGTCTTTCAGAAAGTTTGTCATAGCTCCGTCGACATCATTGAAAATTCCAGGCAGGTGTACGGTAAGAGCAAATATCAGCAGCATAAGTCCCAGAAGGAAGCTTGCCCAGTAATCTAGGACACGGATAATTATGCTTATTCCTGCCAGAATAAAAGCTGCTCCTGTCAGAACTACCCAGAATTCACCGGGCAGGGGCAACCATCCGGGCACCACAAAAGCCATCCCCGAAATATTCGTAAAATGGAAAAAGCCAAATACCAGCATAGGTATGGCAAATACAAATCTTGCTACAGTTCTTACAAAATCATCCATATTTTAATTTTTTGGTTAATAAAAAAACAGACCTGAATTAAACATGAGTATATAAAATTAAAAAAAATAAAAAAATATTTGGATTATTCAGAAAATTGTTTCACATTTGCAGTGTATTAGATATGTAGTACACTAAAACAATACAAATATGGTAAAGATCGAGAACCTAAGTTTTGGTTATACCAGGAAGCAAAGCCTGTTTGACCAGCTGTCACTGGAGCTTGAACCTGGCAATATATACGGTTTGCTAGGCCGTAACGGTGCAGGAAAAACAACTCTTTTAAAAATAATTGCCGGACTTGTCTTTCCCAGGCAAGGCAGCAGCAGAATAGGAGAGATGGAATCGCAGGCAAGAAACCCTTCGGCTCTTGAGGATATCTGCTTCATTCCGGAAGAATACCATCTTCCTTCAATAAGGATAAGTCACTACGTTTCAATAAACTCACCTTTTTACAGGCGGTTTGACCATGAGAAGCTTGCCTGGCTGCTCGGGGAGTTTAAACTGAGTGCGAAAAACAAACTGAACCAGCTTTCATTTGGCCAGAAGAAAAAGTTTCTTCTGGCATTCGGACTGTCAACCTCTGCCAGGCTTTTACTTATGGATGAACCCACAAACGGACTTGACATACCTTCAAAAAGCCAGTTCAGAAGAGTAATAGCCGCTTCGCTTACAGAGGAACAGAGCGTTGTTATCTCCACGCATCAGGTCAGGGATCTGGAAAGCCTTATAGACCCTGTAATCATAATAGATGAAGGGAAGATAATATTCCAGCAGGATCTGAAAAGTATCTCTTCCGCCTTGTCTTTTGAAACTATCGAAGAGGTCAGGGAGAATCTCAGGCCGATATATTACGAGGAAGGTCTGGGGGGTTACTCAGCCATTCTTCCAAACATAAAGGGTAAGGATACAAAACTGGATCTGGAACTGCTTTTTAACGGCGTGGTTTCAAATTCCAGGGGAATAAACGAAGCATTTAAACAATAAGTTGATATGAAAACAAGTAATATATTTGATATCAAAAGATTATATCTTCTAACAAGAAGGCAGGTAATGTCGAATGCACCTGTTTGGTTAATAGCTTTTGGAGCCGTGGCCGGTACTCTTCTGCTAATATCGCTCCTGGTGGCATATCTTAAGCCTGAAAACCTTCCGGGCCTGAGTGGCCTGTACTATACAGTAATGTTTATCGGGGGCTATGTATATACCAGCAGTATATTCGGAGAGCTGCACCATTCACAGAGGAGCTACCAGTATCTAACTCTCCCTGTATCGACTACCGAGAGGCTTCTCAGTTCCTGGTTATTGACTGCTCTGCTTTTCCCCCTGTTTTCGGTAATGCTTATGGCACTGATAGTCTTCATTGCTAATCTGATTATGAACTTCACTTTTGACGTAACCCCATTCCAGAGTGTATATTCAAGTTCCGGCTGGACTGCCATAAAGGTGTACTTTGTTACCCAGTCGGTATTTCTGCTGGGAGCTGCATACTTCAGAAAGAACAACTTCCTTAAGACCGTGCTCGCCCTGTTTGTAGTTTCTGTTATAATACAGGTAATAATTGTGGTCACGGCCTGGATACTGTTTTCGCCTGAAGCTTCCTCCGGTGAAGGTTTAAGTTTAGGCCCCCAGAATATGAGCCTGGAGCTGGAAAATCTAATTATGAATTATATCCCGGCAACGGCAAGGCTTGTGTTCTGGTATCTCACCGTACCGTTTTTCCTTGTGGTAACCTGGTTTAGCTTAAAAGAAAGGCAGGTGTAATTATGGAATTCAATGATAATCAGGCTATATATCTGCAGATTGCAGATTATTTCTGCGACCGGATACTTAAGAAACACTGGAAGGAAGGGGAGAAGATCCCTTCGATCCGCGATACAGCAGTTTTGCTTGAAGTAAACCCCAACACGGTTGTCCGTACCTTCAGCTTCCTGCAGGACAAGGATATTATATTCAACAAAAGGGGGCTTGGGTATTTTGTTGCCTCCGGTGGGTATAAAAAAACACTTGAGTTCAAAAAAGAGAATTTCGTGAATGAGGACCTTCCGAAAGTTTTCCATACAATGGACGTGCTTAATATGCGTAAATCAGACCTTGAAAGGTATTATTCAAAATACAGGGAACAGAGAGTTAATGAATGATAACAACTATCTAAAAAGTGAAATATGAAAACCTCAAACAAAATTCTTTTAACGGCTTTAATTGTAATTGTTTTGCTGATAATAGGGTTCATGATATTTTTAAGGGCAAATGTTTCCCTTGAATCCGTGGGTGGAAGCGGCAATATTGTAAGTTTGGAAAGGGAAACAGATTTTTTTACGGGGCTAAAATTCAGGGGAAATATGGAGGTCTTTCTGACACAGGACAGTATAACAAGCCTTGTAGTGGAAGCAGATGACAACCTGCATGAGTTTCTTAAGACCAGGAAGGAAAATGGCACTTTGTACGTTTACCTTGAAGAATCCATTGGCAGGGGAGCTACAATGAGGGTTCATGTGAGCTTCCCGGAGCTGGAGCTGCTGGAAATTTCTGCCGGGGTTACAGCAACCGCTTCTGAAGCTCTGTCAGGAGATTATTTTAAACATAAAGCACAGGCAGGAGCAAAAACTGCATTAAATTTGCAGTACAGTGAAGTTGATATGGTCCTGCAGGCCGGTGCAATGGCGACACTTTCAGGGAATGCCGGAACAATGAACCTTGTCAGTGCTGCAGGGGTCATGCTTAATGCCCGGGATCTCTATATAAATGATTGTGAGATCAAAGCCAATGCAGGTTCTGTGAACTATCTCAATGTCAGCAGGAGTCTTTCAGGTTCTGTCGGGCAGGGTGCAATAGTTTATTACAGCGGTAATCCTGTGATTGAGGGATTAAGTACACGGCGGGGCGGCCACATAGAGGCTGCTGCAGATTAAAATATAATTATGCAGATTAATACAAGCTATTTGTCCGGGATAAAAAAGTCAATTAAAAGGGGACTGTCAATTGCCGGTATAGATATTACCAGGAATATGGCCTATGACCGGCTTACAAGGCAGATAATGAAAAATGTCCTGAAACCCGGCTCTGTTTGTGTTGATATCGGAAGCCACAGTGGTGAAGTACTCGAACAGATGCTGCTGTTGGCACCAAATGGGCGGCATATTGCTTTTGAACCGATACCATATTTATATAAGAAGCTTTTAAGGGATTTCGGTGATAAGGCTGTGATATTGCCTTACGCTATTTCTGACAGGGAGGAGCTGACTGATTTTAATTTTGTCAGGAATGCGCCTGCCTATAGCGGTCTTAAAAAGCGAAGGTATAACTTGCAAAAACCAGATATAGAGAAAATATTT
>SLKR01000112.1 GCA_007134525.1 Bacteroidales bacterium
AGTTGCAGTTTAAATTGTATTTACTATATTTGTAGTAGCATGGGTTATGTAATAGGTTTATTCAAGTTGTTAAAAAAACCGTATAGATGAAGAACCTTACAAAAGCAGAAGAGCAGGTGATGCAGATTCTTTGGGAACTGGAAGAAGCCGTTGTAAAGGATATCGTTAACAGATTCAAAAAACCCAGACCTGCATATACTACAGTAGCTACAGTATTAAGTGTACTTGAAAAGAAAGGATTTGTTAACCGGAAAAAGATCGGAAATGTCAAGCTGTTTATACCAAAGGTCAGTAAAAATGAATACACCGGGTTCCAGTTCAAATCCCTGCTCAACAATTACTTTAATGGATCCTTCCCGAAAATGGCCTCTTTTTTTGTCAAGGAGAACAATCTTGACATAGAGGACCTTGAAGAATTACTGAAAAAGACCGGGCAGGAATTGGATAATCCTGAAAACTTTTAAAACAATGGAACCATTATTTGCATTCCTGATCCGAAGTTCTGCCGGGATTATTCTTTTTTATATTGTATACTGGATATTCCTTCGAAATGAGACCTTTCACCATGCCAACCGGTGGTATCTTATCGGTGCGCTGGCCTCTTCGGTTTTAATACCTCTATTCCCGGTCCAGTATGCTGTGCCGGTTGAACCTGTGAACAACATAATTTTTTTCCAGGCACTGAATGATCCTTTAAACGGGGTTTATCCGGCTCATTCTGTTAGTGCCGAAGTTTCAGGTGGCATAGAGCTGACAAGCATTATATCTGCAGTATATAAAACCGGCGCTTTTCTTGTTCTATTGCGAGTTTTAGTTCAAATAGGGTTTATAGCCCGTTTATTTTCACAGAGTAGGATAACATCAAGGGATGGGGTTCGCTTCGCTGAGAATACAAGGTATAATACACCATTCACATTCTTTGGCACAATATTCATCAACCCTGAAGCTATAAGCCAAAACGACCTGCCAAAGATAATTACACATGAAAAGGTGCATATTAATGAATATCACTGGTGCGATCTGGTTGTTATGGAACTGTTTAAAGTTATCTTCTGGTTCAATCCCTTTATCTGGTTCTATGCCCTGTCCATGAGGCAAAACCATGAATATCTTGCAGATAGGGGAGTGATATCAAAGGGATATTCACAGAACCAGTATTGCGCACTATTAATTAACCAGTCGTTTGGCATGCAAGTTATAGGCCCGGTAAACTCACTCATCTTTTCTCTTAACAAAAACCGATTTAAAATGATGACAAAAAAAAGAACACCCGTGTTGAGCAGCCTGAAGTTTCTTCTGGCTATACCTGTCTTAGCGGCTATGCTGTTTGCATGTGCCGAACCCTGGCAGCTAAACCAGGAGCAAGAAGCCGGTATCAATAATGATCTGGCAGAGGAGTTCTCCGATGTTGCTGAAATTGCCGGGGAGGTTGTCGATGAACACGGAAAGCCGATCCATGGCGTATCGGTGATAATAAAAGGCACATATGTGGGGACTATTACAAATCCGGATGGGAGATTTGAGCTTGAATTTCCGTTAGTAAATGAACTGGTTCTTTCATTTGTTGGTAAAGAGACCATTATCGATGATCTGGCAGATATTAAATCAACAGGGCCGGTCAGGGAAAAGTACCATCGCAGTTATGTGATGCGGGAAGGCGTATTTAATATTGACCGGGAAAAGCATTTTTCGGCACCGGCAACACCTCCCGGCCGGTCTGAGGATCGTCCTGAAACTTCAGTCAGTGCTTCCCGGGATTCTGATGGAGAAACTAAAGTCTTTATTGTAGTGGAAGAGATGCCCGAATACCCCGGTGGTTTTCATGCACTTGGACAATATATCAAAGGTATGGAAGAGAAACTGTCACGGGAGCAGAACGTGAATGGGGAGGTGCTGGTAGGTTTCACAATAGAAGAAAACGGGAAGGTTGCTGATATAACAATATTGAAAACAGACAACGATGCAGCAGCCAGGAGTGCAATTGATATCGTATCCGGAATGGATGACTGGAGCCCTGGTAAACAACGTGGCAGGCCCGTTCCCGTTAGCTTTTCACTGCCTTTGGTGTTTTAATTCCCCAACTGTCAGATTAAGTCGTGACTGCTTCATATCAGGCTAAACCAATAAGCTTTTTATTGCCTGTCGAATAAAATACAATTTGATTTTCCCGTGGCTTATGGAAGGACTTTGGGGGGGTTAGGTCGGGGTAAAAACGAACAGGACACCGACCATAAAATGGCAGATGTCCTGTCATGTCGGGGTGAGAGGATTCGAACCTCCGGCCTCGTCGTCCCGAACGACGCGCGCTAACCGGGCTGCGCTACACCCCGGGAATTTACCGGACTGCAAATATAAAAAATATTACTCCACAAAGTGGCTTTTTCATTAATCAAATAAGGTACTCCGGCAAGACTATGCAATCATCGCGTATAGCACTCCTGCAAGACCCAGCAGTGCCAGTGCATAAACTATGGTTTTGGGCATAACGCCCCTGTTCTCTGCGGTTTTGCCAAATATTCCGAATACCAGCGGGTGTACAAGGAAGGGCATTGCAAATACAAAGGCAATGAGACCTGCCGCCTGTTCGCCGAACATTCCTCCCTGTATGGCTGCAAAGAGCCCGAAGTGCGATATTGCCGAGGAGTTCGCCATAACAGCGTCGCTGAGGCCCATACCGCTTACACTAAGTATAAGAAGGCCTCCGAATACTGCAACAAGCTGCCAGCCCAGGGAGAAAAGCATAAGGCCCCTTATCTCCTGTGCATCCCTGCCAAGGGCTCCCCTGAGGGTTTTGAGTGCCAGGAATGTGAGTATAATTCCCGCTACTACCACTGCTGCCGCATACGGGAGCAGAAGGTGACCCGCGGTTGCACTGGCGGCCAGTATTGAGAAGACAAAGATGTGACCGATAAATGGCACGTTGATCATAATTGGTGCCCTTACTGCCGCTTCAGGGCCTAGGTCGCCTGCGGTACATGCACCGGTAAGACCTGAATGCGAAAGAGAACCGGCCATGCCTGGTGCCAGGTTACGTATGTGGTTTGCCATTCCGAGCCATATCAGCAGGGCAAGCCCTCCGAACATCCAGAATAGCTGGCCGAAGAATCCGAAGGATAGCACCGCGTTCATGCCGCTTAGCTGGAAAGCTTCTGCAATTCTTGAGCCCCCCACCATGAAGTTGGATGCCAGCACCACCGGTATGCCTGCAAACAGCAGGGAGCGGATTGTGGGCCCGAACTTCCAGCGCATCATGATCATACCCAGGCTTACCGAGAGTATCATGGCGAAGAATATCTCCGGAAGTGCAATCAAAGGCCTTATCCACTCTGCTATATTGTATGATATTACCAGCAGCGCCAGAATCATGGCTGTTTCAAAAACCCCCTTGCGTATATACCTTGCCTTGTTGTCTATCTTTGCCCTGTGGTCGATCAGTATTATTGAGGCAACGATACCAAGATAGCCCAGGAGGGGATAGAAGTTGTCTATCTCTCCACCGGTGTTGTACCCTGTTATCACTCTTTTCAGCGACTCTATTCCTATAAGGATAAAGAAAGCCCTTATAAGGAACATGAACTGGGTTGCCTTGGTGCCAAGGAATATCTCCTGGCTTGAGGGCACCACAATATCCTTGGGATCAATCTTACGGTTTGTAAGGAGCTTCCGGATCTCCTGCCCGCCCACAAAAAATGATGCCATCAGGGCGGTTATGGTAACCCTGCTCCCCAGCTCCATTATCGGAAATTCCGGCAGACCCGGTGTCGCCATCCCGGTTGATACAAGTATAAGTCCCATTAGAAGGCCGAATACCACGATTATCAGTATGGGTGAATACCTGGTACCTGCCACCACTGTCCTTGCCACCAGAACCATGCTTATCACCATAAGGAATGTAAGCCAGTACTGGTTCAGAATGTGCACACTGGATAGTTGATCGGTAATTGCTTCCATCTGTTTTGCCCTGTTTTGGTTTTTGGTCTTTAAACGGGCGTAAAAATACAACCTTCACGGAAAACGCAAAGATTTTTTTGCTTTTAAAAAGGAAAATATTCTGGGGGTGGAGTATCTATTACAGGTCTGGCATGCTTTCCGTATCCTCCTCAGCAACCGGTATCTTTATCTCATAGAGCTTGCCGGAGGCATTGGGCAGCTCATAGCTGCGTATCCAGGGGTTCAGCTCCCTTAAGGCCTTATACGTGGTATTGTGGGTAAATGCAAAGTCAACCAGGTCGTTTATTGTTGTATCCACTGCCACATTGTAATAAGTCACCATCGGATAGAGGTCCTCCTTACGGAAGTGGAAGCCCGAGGCTGCCGGATCAGAGAATATGGTCTTTACCGCAAGTATGCGGAACATATACCGGGCGGTCTCTTCATTCAGGAACAGGTCATAGTATTCGTCAACCCTCTGGTTCTCCAGTATTCTGCCAAGCCTGGCGTTGCCAATGTTATATGCTGCCGCGGCCAATGTCCATGAGCCGAACCTCTCTTTTGCATCGAGCAGGTATTTGCATGCCGCGACTGTTGATTTCTCCACATGGTATCTCTCGTCAATATGGTCGTTTACCTCCAGGCCGAGGTCACGTGCCGTGCCCCTTAGTATCTGCCAGAATCCCGTTGCCCCGGCAGGGGAGACCACATTCATCAGCCCGCTCTCAATAAGGGCAAGGTACTTGAAGTCTTCCGGTACTCCGTATTCGGCAAGTATCGGCTCTATTACCGGGAACCACCTGTTGGCACGCTTGAAAAACAGCAGGGTGGACGACTGCCAGTAGGTGTTTACCAGCAGTTCGCGGTCAAACCTTTCCCTTACGTCAAACTGGTCCATGGGTACAGCCTCCCCGGCAAATTCAAGATTTTCCGGGTGTGGAAGGGCATATATGTTGTATCCCGATCTGAAGGCCTGATTGTAGGTGGCGGTTTGGTCTGTGTCAATTGCTCCGGACTGGCTTGAAAAGGTCAGAAAACCGATCAGGGAAACGGCAGTTACAAGCAGTAACAGCAGGAAGGAATAGCGTTGGATCATAAAAATTGCTAAAAACTAATTTGTACACGAAATAGATTACGGACACTGAAATGACATTTATGCAGCTTTGTATCCCTTTGCCAGTAAGGCTTTCACAAATATAATAATTAAATTCGATCCGCGATGATAAATACTGGTCAATCATTTAAAGAGCTGTGTATTTAATATTAAACCAGTTTTTGTCAGGATCAATTTGTTGTTAATAAAAAAACAATTCCGGGGTGAAATTGCTTTGTTATCATTATAAATTTTGTAGTTTTGTACGCATTGGAAGTAAAGCATTTATCAGGTTTTAAAAACTTTAAAGGGAGATCACAAATATGAACATTGCAGAATTAAAGTCCGGGCGAAAGATCCTCAAGGAGGTGGCATACAAGAAAACCCCTCTTTACCGCGGTTATACCGACAAGATACTTTATATTAACGTGGGTAGCAATGAGGTAAAGGAGAAGGACGTTCCCGAGCAGATGAAGGAGAAGTTCATCGGGGGCAAGGGTTATGGACTGCGCCTGCTGTGGGATGCCACCACACCGGAAACAAAGTGGAACGATCCCGAAAATGAGATCATTATCTCTCCGGGACCTATTGCCGGCATTACCCAGTATTCCGGAGCAGGTAAATCACTCCTTGTATCCATATCTCCACAGACAGATTCCGTGATGGACTCAAATGTTGGGGGGTACTTCGGACCTTTTCTTAAATTCTCGGGTTATGACGCACTTGAGCTGCAGGGAAAAGCCGAAAAAGACATTATCATATTTATCGACGGCAAGGAGGGTAAGATCGAAATCTTCGAGGATCCCGGCCTTTCGGTGGATTCACACATACTCGCCGAGGAGCTTACAGAGATGTTTGCAGAAAACGAAGCGGATGCCAAGAACATTGGTATTGTATCCACAGGAGCTGCTGCCGAAAACTCCCTGATCGGGATGATAAACTTTACATTCTGGGATGTAAAGCGCAAGAAGATACGCCTTAAGCAGGCAGGCAGGGGCGGCCTCGGTACCGTTATGCGCGACAAGAAGATCAAGGCTATTGTTTCAAAAATTGAAGGCGTTAAGGGCAACCTCAATAATGTGGCCGATATGGAAGCTATACGTGAGAGGGGCAAGCGCTTCAACCGCGAGATGCGCGAGCTGGACGACCACCAGTGCCAGATGCGCAAGAAAGGTACTGCCAATATCATCAATGTGATGAATGACTACGACCTTTTGCCGGTTATGAACTTCAAGTACGGCAGCCACGATGATGGGGAGAAGATCCACTCCAATGTTTTCAGGGATAAGTATTTTACCCAGGGGGTGTTTGACGGATGCTGGATTGGCTGTAATATGTCATGTGCCAAGGGTGTGGATGACTTCCTGCTCAAAACCGGACCCTACAAGGGGCAGAAGGTGATAGTCGACGGGCCGGAATATGAGAATGCAGCCGGGCTGGGGTCAAACCTGGGCATCTTCGACCCGGAATATATAATTGAGGCCAACTTTTACTGCGACACCTATGGTATATGTACCATTACCTGGGGCACGGTGGTTGCCTTTATAATGGAGTGCTACGAGAACGGTATTTTAAATAAGGAGCGTACCGGTGGTCTCGACCTGAAGTTTGGTTCAAGGGGCGACTCCCTGGAGCTAATGCACCAGCTAGCGCGCGGTGAAGGGTTCGGTAAGGTTGCCGGCCTGGGCGTGCGCAAGATGAAGGAGATGTTTGCCGGGAAAGGATGGGGCGATGCGAAATTCCTTCAGGATATCGGCATGGAGAACAAGGGGCTGGAATACTCCCAGTACGTTTCGAAAGAGTCGCTTGCACAGCAGGGCGGATATGCAATGACCAACAAGGGGCCGCAGCACGACGAGGCCTGGCTGATATTCATGGACATGGTTAATAACCAGCTCCCCAGCTTTGAGGACAAGGCGGATGCTCTCCACTACATGCCTATGTTCCGCACATGGTTCGGCCTGCAGGGTCTCTGTAAGTTAGTCTGGAACGACGTTGTTCCCGAGAGTAATGCCGAGGCAGATGAGCCGCACAAGATACCCGAGCACGTTGATAACTACGTTGCAATTTACAAGGGTGTTACCGGCAAGCCCTTCGATAAGGAGGAGCTTATACGCCAGAGCGAGCGTGTATATAACTTCCAGAGGGTGTTCAATCTTCGCAGGGGATATGGCAAGCGCGAACATGATGCTCAGCCATACCGTGCGGCAGGCCCTGTAACCGCAGAGGAGTACGAATCACGCGCCGACCGTTATGACAAGCAGCTGATGGAGGAGGCCGGTTTTGACCCTGAAGGCAAGTCAACCGAAGAGAAGATGGCTGCACTTCGCAAATACCGCGAAGACCGCTACGAGCAGCTGGTCGATGCAGTTTACAAACGCCGTGGATGGACCAGGGACGGGGTTCCGACGATAGAACACCTTAAGGAACTCGGAATGGACCTCCCGGAGGTTATTGAGGAAGTCAAAAAACACCTGAACTAAAAAAAAGCCTTACGGCTAAATGATTAAAAGGCGCCCTGATCATACGGGGGCGCCTTTTATTTTTTACGGTCAAAAAGGTTTTTTGCCAGCTCCCTGAGGTTCTCCTTGCCACTGTCGGGTACGCAGACTATATCCAGGTATCCGAAGGCCTTTGAGTAATATTCCTTCATCTGCTCCTGGGCAAGTTCGCCAATACCCAGACTGTCATATACCTTTTTTACTGCCTCAACCTTGCCTGTGTTGTCATCCACACTGCCCGGCCTGTTGAACGCATCAAGCAGGAACTCTTTCTGTTTTGCACCGGCCATAGCCAATGCCTGTATATAAAGCCAGGTCTTCTTGTTGGAAATTATGTCACCCCCGGTCTGCTTGCCGAACTCAGTGCTGTCGGAGTAAACATCCAGCCAGTCGTCGCGCAGCTGGAATGCCAGGCCAATATACTCACCGAAACGGTATAGCTTCTGCTGTTCCACCTCCCGGGCACCTGCCAGTATTGCGCCTGTCTTCAGGCATGCTGCAGGCAGTACTGCGGTTTTCAGCCTTATCATACGAACATATTCATCCACGCTCACATCTTTTTTTGTCTCAAAAACCATGTCGTATTGCTGTCCTTCACATACCTCTGTTACGGTCTGGTGAAAAAGATCAAGTACGCTCCTGAGGGCAGAGTCAGGTACTTTGCTGATATACCTGCACGCAAGCGCAAAAAGCACATCACCGGAAAGGATGGCAGTGTTTATGCTCCATTTTTTGTGTATCGTGGGCTTGCCCCTTCTTACCGGGGCACCATCCATGATATCATCATGCATCAGTGTGAAGTTGTGGAAGAGCTCCAGGCCAAGGGCGGGCGGCATCGCCCTTTTTACATCCCCTCCCAGCAATTCACATCCCAGAAGCGTCATCAGGGGCCTGATACGCTTGCCTCCATTCTCAAGGCAGTAGGATACCGGTTTGTAAAGCTCCCCGGGCTCACCGTCCAGCGGAAGTTTTCTGATCTCCCCTGAAATATCCTCAAGGTAAGATTGTAGTGTCTTATTCATACTTCTATGTTTTTTCTCTGAGTATACTCAACAGATAATCCCCGTAACCGCTTTTAAGAAGCGGACGGGCTATCTCTTCAAGCTGCGCTGCTCCGATAAAACCCCTGCGGTAGGCAACCTCCTCTATGCAGCCGATCTTCAGGCCCTGCCTGCTCTCGATAACCTCCACGAACTGGGCAGCCTGTATAAGGGATTCAAAGGTGCCGGTGTCGAGCCATGCAGTCCCCCGGCTCATTATACCCACCCTGAGGCGCCCCTGGTTAAGGTAGTGCCTGTTTACATCCGTTATTTCCATCTCCCCCCTGGCACTGGGCCGGATGCTCTTTGCCACTTCCACAACGCTGTTGTCATAGAAGTAGAGCCCGGGTACTGCATAGTTTGACCTGGGTTGTTCAGGTTTTTCCTCTATACTAACTGCCCTGAGCTCACTGTCGAACTCCACCACTCCATACCTCTGAGGTTGGGCCACATGATATGCGAATACCGTTCCGCCCTCAGGATCGTTGTTGTTTTCAAGGGTGTCCCACAGGCCAGTGCCGTAAAAGATGTTATCCCCGAGTATAAGGGCCGTTTTATCTCCCCCTATGAACTCTTCCCCGATTATGAAGGCCTCCGCAATCCCCCTGGGCTCTTTCTGCTCTGCATAGGAAAAACTGCAGCCGATGCGGCTACCGTCGCCAAGCAGGCGCCTGAAACCCGGCAGGTCATCAGGCGTGGATATTATCAGTATCTCCCGTATCCCGGCCATCAACAGCACCGACAGCGGGTAATATATCATAGGCTTGTCGTATACGGGCATCAGCTGCTTGCTCATTGCCAGTGTGATCGGGTAGAGTCTTGTTCCGGAGCCTCCGGCTAGTATTATTCCTTTCATCGGGCTACTGGGGTTTGATTATCAATTACCAAAAATAAGAAAATATGATGGCAGCCCAAATAAAGGCGGCTTTAAAGATTCATAAAATAGCAGTACCTTTGCAGATTGTTTTTCGCAATGGCTGATACAGATACTATTACATATACCGAAAACCTGCAGGTACTGGGGGCAAGGGAGCACAACCTTAAGGATATTGACGTGCTTATACCCCGCAATAAACTTACTGTGATAACCGGCCTCAGCGGCAGCGGGAAATCATCCCTTGCCTTCGATACCATCTATGCCGAGGGCCAGAGGAGGTATATAGAGACCTTTGCATCCTATGCAAGGCAGTTTCTGGGTGCACTTGAAAGGCCGGATGTTGACAAGATAACAGGCCTGAGCCCCGTGATCAGCATTGAACAGAAATCATCCGGCAAAAACCCCCGCTCGACAGTTGGTACCATTACCGAGATATATGACTTCCTCCGCCTTCTGTTTGCCCGCATAGGCAAGGCACATTCATACGTAACCGGCAGGGAGATGGTCCGCTACACCGAAGAGCAGATATTCGACCTGCTATTGAAGCGCTTTGACGGCCGCAAGGTGCTTATACTTGCTCCCCTTGTAAAAGGGCGCAAGGGGCATTACCGCGAACTTTTCGAGCAGGTCCGCAAGCAGGGTTTCCTGCGGGTGAGGGTGGATGGTGAGTTAATGGAGCTTGCACCCGGAATGAAGGTTGACAGGTACAAAATACACGATATTGAAACCGTGATTGACCGCACCATAATAGGTCCGGGCAGCAGGAAGCAGCTTGCAGGCTCCCTGAAGACCGCACTGAAGTATGGTAAGGGCATGATCATGGTGGTTGACGAGGATGAAGGGGAGGTGTCGCACTTCAGCAAAAACCTAATGTGTCCGGACTCCGGGATTGCATACAAGGACCCTGAGCCCAACACCTTTTCTTTTAATTCGCCTTATGGTGCCTGCCACAGGTGCAATGGCCTCGGCGTTGTAAGTGAAATGGACCAGTCGAGGATAATACCCGACCCTAAACGCTCTATCCGCCAGGGAGGGATAGCTCCGATAGCAAATTCCCGCAACTCATGGATAATGGGCCAGATTCAGTCGATAGGCCTGAAGTACGGATTCGACCTTGACACCCCGGTCGAAGAACTCAGTGATGATGCTGTAAACACCATTTTATACGGATCTGACGAGGTATTCAGGGTAAAACACAAAAACCTTGGTGTTACCAGTACTTACAGCCTTAACTTCGAGGGTATAGTTAACTTTATTAAGAACCAGTATGACGAGAGCGGCTCGGGTTCATTAAGGCGCTGGGCTTCGGGGTTCATGCGCCAGATGCCATGCCCTGACTGTGACGGTATGCGCCTTAACAAAGAGGCTTTGCATTTTCTTGTAGCTGGGCGCAATATAGCCGAATATGCCGGCATGGATCTTCTGCAGCTGAGGCAACATACCGACGGCATGACGGATTCACTTGATGGCCGTGACCGCAGGATAGCAACGGAGATACTGCGTGAACTAAGCCTCAGGCTTGGATTTTTGCTTGATGTCGGGCTCGACTACCTTTCCCTGAACAGACCTGCAAGAAGCTTGTCAGGAGGGGAGAGCCAGCGTATCCGCCTTGCCACCCAGATAGGTTCCCAGCTTACAGGGGTGCTTTACATACTGGACGAGCCAAGCATTGGCCTTCACCAGAGAGACAACAACAGGCTTATAAAGGCCCTGAAAGATTTGCGTGATATCGGGAATTCCGTCATAGTGGTTGAGCATGACAGGGATATGATACTGGCTGCTGATTATATAGTAGATATGGGCCCCGGGGCCGGTGCCAATGGAGGACAGGTCGTGGCTGCCGGCACACCCCTGGAACTGATGCAGAAGGAGTCGGTTACGGCCTGCTACCTGAACGGCAGGAAAGAGGTGCCTGTGCCTATAAAAAGGCGCGGTGGCAGCGGTAAAGAATTGCTTTTGAAAGGGGCCGGCGGAAACAATCTCAGGGATGTCGATCTGCGGCTGCCCCTTGGCAAACTTATCTGTGTTACCGGTGTGTCGGGAAGCGGAAAGTCGTCAATAATAAATGAGACCCTCTATCCCGTGCTTGCATCCCGGTTCCACAGGTCAGAAAAACAACCCCTGAAGTATAAGGATATTGAGGGTTTTGAGAACCTCGACAAGGTAATTGAGGTTGACCAGTCACCCATTGGTAGGACACCCCGGTCAAACCCTGCAACCTATACCAAGGTATTTGATGAGATACGCAGGTTGTTTGCCGTCCTTCCCGAGTCGCAGGTAAGGGGGTACAAGCCGGGCCGCTTTTCTTTCAATGTAAAGGGTGGCCGCTGTGAGACCTGCCAGGGCGGTGGAGTCAGGATTATTGAGATGAACTTCCTTCCGGATGTACACGTACACTGTGAGACCTGCCAGGGCAAGCGTTATAACCGCGAAACACTCGAGGTGCGTTTCAAGGGAAAGAGTATCAATGATGTGCTTGATATGAGCATCAGCCAGGCCATGGACTTCTTTGAGAACATACCTTCGGTGGTTGCAAAGTTGCGTACACTTGAAAGCGTTGGCCTGGGTTATATTACCCTTGGCCAGAGCAGTACAACACTTTCGGGTGGTGAGGCCCAGAGGGTGAAGCTTGCCGCCGAGCTTTCACGGCGCGATACAGGCAATACCCTGTATATACTGGATGAGCCCACCACTGGTTTGCATTTCGAGGATGTCAGGGTGTTGATGGAGGTGCTCAAAAGGCTTGTTGACAGGGGTAATACAGTGCTTGTAATAGAGCACAATATGGATGTTATAAAGGTTGCTGACCATATCATCGATATGGGTCCCGAAGGGGGTGTGCGGGGCGGCCTCATAGTAGCAGAGGGAACACCCGAGGAGGTTGCCTCCCTCGGAAAAGGCTATACTGCGCGATATCTTGCAGGGGCCCTGGCTGAAAACGGCATTTACCGGGAGAGTCAGTTCGATGTTTAGGATTTGCTTAATCAGGGAGTTCGAAATCCAGGTCTCTTAGTGCCACCCAGCGGTCGTTATTTATATCGAGGTAGAAGAATCTCAGATGTCCTTCGTGCAGCACCGCTATCTGGCGGTGGTCAAGTGGCAGTATGCCCTCAAACTCCTCCGGCAGAAGCAGCACAAACTCATCATAGTCCATAAATTCCCAGCCATCTTCCGGTCCGAGATAATAGATCCCGAGCTTGTTACCTTCTGTTATCACTATGGTCATGTCTCCCATAAGATAGTACCCGTCAATTCCTGAAGGGACAACAAAACTCGCTGTAGGATCACCTTGCCAGCCTGAGCTGTCATGGTAGTAAAAGTCAAGCACTCCTTCCCTTTCAATGCCTATCACACCCATCTCCCACGGCATCTTCATTGCAACCAGCCTGTCGTAATTCGGGGGGAGTTCAAATGTATAGCTTTCGACATTCTCCCAAAGATCATCCGATCCGAGCCGGTAGAAATATATATTCCTGTCCTGAACAACACCTATGGTACCCATACCCATGGCAATCAGTCCGTGGTTCTCGCCGGGGATTGTGAAGCGTGATCTTTCGTCCGGCAACCACTGGCCGTGATTGTCGTTGTAATACACATCAACAACCCCCTCATTTATTATGCCAATTGTTCCCATTCCGGGGGCAATCAGGTGCTGCAGGGCCCTGTTGTGCTGTTGTTCAAGGTTTATGTCTGACTGGGGTTCTGGTCTGCAGGCAGCCATGGCCAGCAGTAGCAGCAGCCACAGTAGGATTTTTGTTTTCATCTCTGGTCGTTTTGGTTTAAAGCATCCTGTAGGCGACATCCTTCCTGCTCAGGGGCATGGTCATGCAACGTGCTCCGCCGCCTCCCCTGGGCAGCTCCGAGCCTTCTATTGTCACCACATATTTCTTGTAGTTATCAAGGTTTTTCTTGCCACTAAGTACATCAACCGCCTTTATCACCTCAAATCCTGTCTTTTCAAGTGCCGTGATGGTGTGCACATTGCGTGCATAACCTATTATCCTGCCGGGGCCAAGGGCGAAGAAATTTGCCCCGCTGTGCCACTGCTCCCTCTCCTGAATCCATTGGTCATCGCTTCCGCCGCAGGGTACTGGGTTAAGATCCATCCCGAGCTTGCCAAGCGCCTCAGGCAGGTTTTTCACCTCACGTATGAACTTCACCCTGCCGCCTTCCAGATAGATGTGGACGGTATGGAACTTGTTCATCTTCATTATTATGGGCTCGTATAACATACAAAGATCATTGTCGAGAATGGTAAAGACCATGTCCAGGTGGATGAATGATTCGGGGGTTTCCGGGATCTCCTGCACCAGTATGTGCTGTTTCTCGTTCTTGTTCTTAAGGTGGTGCATCAGATAGTCTATACCTTCGGTAGTGGTCCTTGATCCTATGCCGCAGATAACCACATCGTCCCTGGCTACCAGAACATCGCCCCCCTCAATTGATACCGGGATGCCCCTGTTTTTCTCCTCCATGGCACTTATCGTGGTGGTTTTGAACGAAGGATGGTGATCGAAAATGGCCTCCATTATGAGGCTTTCACGAAGACGCACCGGCGAGGCCATTGCCCCGAGAAGTACATCATCGTAGACGGTAACTGCAGAATCCCTGGTAAAGAAAAAGTTGTGAAGAGGTTTCAAGTCGAAACGTTCCTTGTTAAGAAAGTTGGTAAGCGTGTCCTTCTGAAGTGGCAGCCCCTCTATGAGTGCCTTGCAAAGATCATTCGCCCCCAGCGACATCAGATGACCGAAGGTCTTCCCTGTGCCCTCATGTGTACACACCTTTCTTAAAAGCCCCCGTTTTATGTCCTCGTCACTGAGTATGGCAGTAAGCAGATCCCTTACCTCGAAGGTCCTGGTAACCTTTTGCAGAACGCCCCTGAACTCATTGTATTCCCTGCCGGCGACACTGAGGTTCAAAATGTCGCTGTAAAGCGCCCTTTCGGCATTTTCGGGTGTCATGTTCTCCACCTCATTGCCGGGAGAGTGGATTATTACCCCATCCAGTTCACCTATCTCGGAATATATGTGAGTCGGTATTTTTTTGTCCATCTTCTCCTTCTGTTTTAGGTATATGGCCTTTAACCCCAAGACAAAAATAGCAAAATATAGGTTCGGCCAATAGCAGATTTTGAGTAATTTTGACTTATTGAAAACAGGAACATACTGAACCCATGAACATATTACTGATAGGAGGCGGAGGCCGGGAACATGCCATGGCCTGGAAGATAGGGCAGAGCCCTCTATGCGAACGGCTGTATATTGCACCAGGAAATGCAGGTACCGGACTTTGCGGTGAAAATATAAACATCAACCCTCTGGACAAAGAGGCCGTAGGCAGTTTTGTGCTGGAAAAAGATGTGCAGATGGTGGTTGTCGGGCCGGAGGAACCTCTTGTGAAAGGACTCGGTGATTACTTTTCAGGAAGTGAAAAGCTGAGGGATATACTCTTTGTTGGGCCTTCATCAAAAGGGGCCCGCATAGAGGGCAGCAAGTCTTTTGCCAAGGAGTTTATGCAAAGGCACGGTATCCCGACTGCTGCATACCGCTCTTTTACTAGAGATACTGTTGAGGAAGGAGTTGACTTTCTGAAATCCCTTGATCCGCCATATGTACTAAAGGCTGACGGGCTTGCCGCCGGGAAGGGAGTAATTATATGCAGTTCGGAAGGTGAAGCCGTTGGCACACTCATGGAAATGCTCTGTGAGGATAAGTTCGGTGAGGCGTCCAGTACAGTGGTAATTGAGGAATTTTTGGAGGGTGTTGAGATGTCGGTCTTTGTGATCACCGACGGAAGGGCTTATACTATGCTGCCCTCCGCCAAGGATTACAAGAGGGTAGGTGAAAAGGATACGGGTGCAAATACCGGTGGCATGGGGGCCGTAAGCCCGGTGCCGTTTGCAGGTCCCGAACTGATGGGCAGGATAGAGGAGAGCATTATAAAACCAACTGTAAACGGCCTTTACAAAGACAATATACCTTACTGCGGTTTTATTTTCTTCGGGCTGATGATCTCCGGGGGGATGCCTTATGTAATTGAATATAATGTCCGCCTGGGCGATCCGGAGGCAGAAGTAATACTTCCAAGGCTGGAGTCTGACCTGGTAGAGTTGATGCAGGCTGCCTGCAGGGGCAGGCTCAGTGAGCACAGGGCCATTATCTCCCCGCGCTATGCCCTTACCGTGATACTTGCCAGCGGTGGCTATCCCGGTGATTATAAAAAGGGTTTTGAAATTACCGGCAAGGGTGATGTAAGGGAAGGAACCCTGTTCTACTCCGGGGTTAAGAGCCAGGATGGAAGGCTTCTTACCAGCGGTGGCCGGGTTATTGCCGTAACCTCCCTTGGCGGCAGCCTGGAGGAAGCAATGGACAGGACTTACAGAAATGCTGCCGCTGTTGACTTCAGGGGCATGTATTACCGTCGCGACATTGGGCGCGACCTCTTGAAAAAACCATATAACAATCACTGATGATAGTCAGGGTTTTCGGGAAAACATACTGGTACATCCCGGTATTGCTTTTTTTTGCCGGGCTGTTGCTATGGATGACGGCCTTCCTCGACCCGGCAGCCACTCTTTCTTATATATACCCTGCAAATGCACCCCTGTACAAGCTGTTTTACCCCCTTATACAGGGAAACCCCATGGCTGCGCTGATAACAGCCTACCTCCTGCTTGTGTTTCAGGCCTTTTTAATAGATTATGTTGCCACTTCGGGTAATTTTACCGACAGGTATTCAAGCCTTACGGGGCTTATCTACATTCTGCTTATGAGCAGCGGTCAGCATATGCTGTCTCCCCACCCTATGGTGTTCTCAAATATTTTCCTGCTGCTTGCATGCCTTAAAATATTCAAGGTGTACAGCAAGCAGGAGAGGATACTGGAGATATTCAATGCCGCATTCCTCACGGGTATCGCCGGCCTTATATACATGCCTTCACTTGCAGTATTTTTGGTGCTGATAGTATCTCTTGCAGTATATAATATGTTCAGCCTCAGAACACTTCTTGCATCCCTGATGGGGCTGGCAGCACCCTATTTCTTCATTGGCACATATTATATAATGACCGGTACGCTTCAGCTGCGACTGGGTGAGTTCAGCATTGATCCGGAACCCTGGATGCTGATCATGCAGATGCCAAATACCCTGGAGCAGATATTTATCTTTGCCATGGCAGCATTTGTATTGCTTGCCGTAATAAGGCTCAGGCTTGTTTTTATGGCCGACAAGATAATACTGGTGCGCAGGCATGTTCAGGTACTGCTGCTGCTGTTCTTTGTTATCCTGTTTTCATATTTTGTGGCGGGCGGTTATGCAGGCCTGCATCACGCCATGGTATCTATACCCTTGTCGATTGTACTCTCTGTCTTTTTTTATGATATTCGCAACGACAGGCTAAAAGAGCTTCTGTTTTTCATTTTTCTGTCGCTGATTATTGCCGGAAGGATTCTTGTCTGGTAAAACCGGGCCTTCAGGCCTCCTTCATTGAGAGGGATATCCTTTTACGGGCGGTATCGACCGACAACACCTTAACTTTAACTTTCTGGTTTAGTTTGACCACTTCCTTAGGGTCACTGACGAAACGGTCGGCCAGGTGGCTTATGTGTACAAGCCCGTCCTGGTGGACCCCTATATCCACGAAGGCACCGAAGGCTACTATGTTTGTGACAATGCCCGGAAGCACCATGCCTTCCCTCAGGTCTTCCATCCTGAAGATATTGCCGAACTCGAAAAAGCCGAATGACTCCCTGGGATCCCTGCCCGGCCTTTCAAGCTCTCCGATAATATCCTTCAGCGTAGGAAGACCTTTTGATTCACTTACGTAATCCTCAGGCCTTATCCTTTTTCTTAGCTCACTGTCTTTTATAAGGTCTCCGACAGCTACGCCAAGATCTTCTGCCATTTTCTCAACTATGGGGTAGCTTTCCGGGTGTACCGCGCTTCTGTCCAGGGGATTTTCTGACTGGGCCACCCTTATGAACCCCGCCGACTGTTCAAATGCCTTGTCGCCCAGGCGTGGTACCTTTTTAATCTCCATGCGGGATTTAAAGGGCCCGTTTTCATCCCTGTAGCTTACTATTGTGGCTGCAAGGGCCGGTCCGATCCCTGACACATACGTAAGCAGCTGCCTGCTGGCCGTATTCAGCTCTACCCCGACAGCGTTCACACAGCTGCTGACCACATCGTCAAGTGCCTGCTTGAGCAGCCTCTGGTCAACATCGTGCTGGTACTGGCCGACACCTATCGACTTTGGGTCTATCTTGACAAGCTCTGCCAGGGGGTCTGCCAGCCGTCTCCCGATACTCACGGCTCCCCTGACGGTGACATCATATTCCGGGAACTCCTCCCTTGCCACGTCCGAGGCCGAATAGACCGAGGCGCCGCTCTCATTAACCATTACCGCCGATACATCCCTGTTGAAACGTATCCTGCGTACAAGGCTTTCGGTTTCACGGCCCGCGGTACCGTTACCGATTGCTATGGTCTCTATCCTGTAGGCATCCACAAGGCTCTCTATCTTGGAAATCGCCGGGCCCTTCTGCGACTGTGGCGGATGGGGATAAATGGTCTCATTATGCAGTAGTTTGCCTTCCTCATCAAGGCAGACCACCTTGCAGCCGGTCCTGAAGCCAGGGTCTATCGCAAGGATGCGCTTCTGACCCAGGGGTGGTGCCAGCAGCAGCTGGCGAAGGTTCTCGCCAAACACCTCTATTGCCTTTTTGTCGGCCTTCTCTTTGAGCCGGCTCCTGAGTTCTGTTTCAAGCGACGGCAGCAGCAGCCTCTTGTATGAATCCTGCAGGGCCTGAACCATCTGTTCCCTGGCCGGGCTATCTCCTTTAATGAACAGCCTTTCCAGCAAATCGCGGGCATCTTCACTGGAAGGGTATAGCTGTACCTTCAGGAAGCCCTCTTTTTCCCCCCTGAACATTGCCAGGATACGGTGTGAGGGTGCATCTGAGGCTTTCTCCGACCAGTCGAACCAGGAAGAGTATTTCTCACCCTCATCTTCCTTTCCTTTTACTGCCCTGCAGTATAGTGCCGCATCCCTTTCCATCAGTCTTCTCATATGGCTGCGGCAGCGACTGTCTTCATTTACCTTTTCTGCCACTATATCGCGTGCACCTGCAAGCGCTTCCTCCCTTGAATTAACCTCTTTGCCAGGGTTGATGAACTTGTCAGCCGTCTTTGCAACATCAGTGCCCGACTGTTCCATTATAAGCCCTGCAAGGGGTTCCAGCCCCCGTGATACCGCAATTGTTGCCCTGGTTTTTCGCTTTGGCTTGTAGGGGAGGTACAGATCCTCCAGTTCGGTCATTGTAGAAGCCTTTTCAATGGCGCTTTTAATTTCCGGCTCCAGAAGGCCCTGCTCCTCTATCGATTTAAGTACGGCCTCACGTCTTTTTTCCAGGTCCTCCAGTTTGGCAAGCAGATCGCGTATCTGGGTGATCTTTACCTCGTCGAGCGAGCCGGTCATTTCCTTGCGGTAGCGTGATATAAAAGGCACTGTTGCACCGGATTTCAGCAGAAGGGCAGTATTCTCTATACCTTTGCGCTGAATACCGGTTTGCTGGCTTATCTTCTCTATGTGTTTTTCTTTGATATCTGACATTATTTAGCTTTTTTTTCAATCTCCAGGCTTAACTGAAGGTGACGCCTGAACGAGAGCCTGTGATAGGGGCTGAGCCCGTGTTCAAGTATGGCCCTGCGGTGCAGGGGTGTGGGATATCCCTTATTGCGGTCCCATCCGTAAACCGGGAACTCAATGTGCAGGGCTTCCATGAATTCATCACGGAAAGTCTTTGCCAAAACAGAAGCCGCGGCAACCGAAAGAAAGGTTGCATCGCCCCTTATTATGCAGTGGTGTGGTATATCCCTGTATTCTGTGAAACGGTTCCCGTCAACCAGTATAATGCCTGGCTTAGTTTTCAGGTGGTCGAGCGCCCTGTGCATGGCAAGTATGCTTGCCTTAAGTATGTTCGTTTTGTCTATCTGACGGTTGTCGACACTTGAAACTCCCCACGAAACCGCATTCTCTGTGATAATATCCCTTAAACGCAGTCTTTCTTTCAGGCTTAACTTCTTTGAGTCGTTAAGACTCCGGCACAGTTCAGGGAGTGGCTTTTTAGGCAGAATAACCGCAGCTGCGAAAACAGGACCCGCCAGGCATCCCCTCCCTGCCTCGTCACATCCGGCTTCGGGCAGGGCGTTTCCGAAGTTATGCTTAAGGCCCTGACGCATTTTTCTGTTGAGTTTTACCTGTTTAAGGGTCAGATATTCACGCTCTGCAGTATGGAGTCAAAGAGTATTCTGCCGTCCTCGTTGCCTAGTTCAGCGTCGGCTGCCCTTTCAGGGTGGGGCATCATACCGAAGACATTCCTGGCTTCATTGCATATACCTGCAATGTTCTCAACCGATCCGTTGGGGTTGGCCCCGGGCGTTATATTGCCCGCTTTGTCGCAGTAACGGAACAATATCTGGTCCTTGTCATTCAGTCTTTTAAGATCATCATCGCCGGCATAGAAGCGCCCCTCTCCGTGTGCAACAGGGATAGTGAGCGGGCTGCCTGGTGTTGTAGCGGCAGTGAGCAGGCTGTTTCTTGAAATGCTTGTAATAAAGGCATTGTGGCAGATGAACCTGTGGCTGGGGTTATGCAGCAGGGCCCCCGGAAGGAGGTGTGCTTCGCACAGTATCTGAAACCCGTTGCATATACCAAGAACATATCCGCCCTTTTTTGCAAAGCCTATGACCTTATCCATGATGGGGGAGAACCTGGCAATTGCTCCTGAACGCAGGTAGTCGCCGTAGGAGAAACCGCCTGGCAGAACAACCATGTCGACGCCCTGAAGGTCAGTATCTTTGTGCCATAGCGCCAGAACCTCCTGGCCAAGCTTCTTTTTAAGAACATATATCATGTCATGGTCGCAGTTCGACCCTGGAAAGACTACAACTCCGAATTTCATGCTATCTGGTAGGTTTTTTGCTTAAGGAATATTACCGGCAAAGGTAATCATTTATTGTTGTTGTTGCCTCCGTTTTTGCTGTAAACCTTTTCAACAATATCTGCGTATTCCTTTAGCAGATGCGACCTTCGCAGCTTCAGTGTGGCACTCAGCTGGCCCGTCTCAATTCCCCACTCATGGTCGAGAATCTCGAATTTTCCGACCCTTTCGTATTTGCCAAAACGGGTGTTGTAGTGGTTTACCTCCTTCTGGAAGCGGGCCCTTATCCTTGGAAGGGCAAGCATATCGGCATTTGTGGTATAGGGTATGCCTTTTATCCTGCACCACGACCTGAGATGGTTAAAATCAGGTACTATCAGTGCTGCGGGAGCCGGCTGGTTTTCACCGATAACCAATATCTGGTCGATAAACGGAGACTCCTTGAAAGCATTTTCGAGTATCTGCGGATGAATGTACTTGCCGAAAGAGGTCTTGAATATTACCTTTTTGCGGTCGGTAATGCGCAGCTGCCCTTCTGGTTCTATCACTCCCACATCCCCTGTATGCAGCCAGCCCTCCTTGTCGATTACCTCCCGTGTGAGTTCCGTTGCCTTGTAATAACCCTTCATCACATTAGGACCCTTTACAAGTATCTCACCGTCATCTGCTATTCTGACCTGAACACCCCTGAGTACCGGGCCTACGGTTCCGAACTTAATACCGTTGGGGCTGAAGTCGCTTACCGCGATAACCGGTGAGGTTTCAGTGAGTCCGTATCCTTCAAGCACCCTCAGCCCTACGGCCCAGAATATACGGTTGAGCCTTGGCTGCAGAGCAGCACCGCCCGAAACCACTATGTCAAGGTTTTCGCCCAGGGCTGCCTTCCATTTGCTGAACACCAGCTTGCGCGCTATCTTCAGCTTCAGGCCATACAGGGGGTTGCGCTTCTCTTTGCCAAGCTCATAGTTCAGCCCCACATTATTGGCCCAGAAGAATATCATCTTCTTTATCCCCTTTAAGTTGCGGCCCTTTACCAGGATCTTGTCATAAACTTTTTCCAGCAGTCGCGGTACTGTGGTGAACACATGGGGATGAACCTCCCTCAGGCTTTCTGCTATCACCCCCATATTCGAAAGGTAATACATTGAGAGGCCAAGGTATATGAAGGTGTAGTTCATCATCCTCTCATATATGTGGCAAATGGGCAGAAAGCTCATTGCCCTGTGCTCAGGGCCGAAAGGCGGAATGTAGGATACCGCCTTGAAGTTGCTGACTATATTGTTGTGGGTGAGCATTACCCCCTTCGGGGTCCCTGTGGTCCCCGAAGTATAGATTATGGTTACAAGGTCTTCGGGTGAGATGCTCTCCCTGATCTTTTGCAGTTGTTCCGGCCGGGGGTTTTCCCTGCCCAGCTGCATCAGTTCTTCGAGGTGGCCTGAGCCGAAAATATCACTGAATGTGTAGATGGCCCTTATTCCGGGGATATCGTCCACTATGCTCTTTATGCGGCGGTACATCTCCTCGCCTGCAACAAAAACATATTTTACCTCTGCATGCCTTAATATGTATGAATAATCCCTGTCACTTATGGTGGGATAAATAGGGATATGGACCGCCCCTGTCTGCTGAACGCCCATGTCCAGAAAGTTCCACTCCGGCCTGTTGAATGTAATTGATGCTATTTTGTCGCCCCTT
This sequence comes from Bacteroidales bacterium, assembly GCA_007134525.1. GTDB lineage: Bacteria > Bacteroidota > Bacteroidia > Bacteroidales > UBA7960 > PUPG01. The sequence goes on from SLKR01000112.1 coordinate 22,077, forward strand.
TCAACACCCAGATGCATCAATCCGTAACTTACGTATTTACTGCTGTCAAGCCATTGCCGGGTCGAATACTTTTTCCATTCCCCGCTGTCTTTGCCTGCAAGTGCATCCTGTTTGCCCGGGCAAAGTTCAGCATAACGGTCAAGCAGGTCGAAAATTCTGGTAACCTCCATAAGATATGATTTTTTAAGAACAGAAGCTGTTTCAGGGCAAAAAAACATCCGGGCCCGGCCCGGATGATCCCTGTATTAATTAAAACAGGTTGTTGATGCTTTAGGCTACCCTTATTTCATTTCTGCAAAAAACTTGTAAAAGTGGGGTATTGTCTCCATGCCCTTGAAGAATTGTGACAGTGGGTAGTTCTCATTCGGCGAATGTATTGCATCCGATTCCAGCCCGAATCCCATCAGTATGGATTTTATACCAAGTATATGTTCGAACATGGATATTATCGGAATGCTTCCGCCACTGCGGTAAGGGACAGGTTTCATGCCGTATGTCTTTTCATAGGCCTTGCTTGCTGCCTGGTATTCAGGCGTGTTGACAGGGCTTACGTATCCTTCGCCCCCGTGGAGGAATTCCACATCTACCTTAACGTAATCAGGCGCTATTGACAGGAAGTGATCCCTGAAAAGACGTGTTATCTTCTCTGAGTTCTGGTTTGGCACCAGACGCATTGAGATCTTTGCGTGTGCCTCGGAGGGCAGAACCGTCTTTGCCCCCTTCTGCGTATAACCGCCCCATATTCCGTTCACATCCAGTGAGGGCCTGATGCCGGTACGTTCAAGTGCACTGTACCCCTTTTCTCCGTGAAGGGCCTTTACCCCGATAGATTCCTTGTAATCCTCCTCGCTGAAGGGTGCCCTTGCCATCATCTCCCGCTCCTCCTTTGGCAGCTCTTCCACATCGTCATAAAAGCCCTTTACCGTGATCTTGCCATCTTTGTCAATAAGGCTGCTTATCATATCACAGAGAATGTTTATCGGATTTGCCACTGCCCCGCCATATAGGCCGGAGTGCAGGTCGCGGTTTGGGCCGGTAACGTGAACTTCGCAGAATGACAAGCCCCTCAGCCCCGTTGTGATGGATGGTGTTTCTGCTCCCAGCATTGCTGTGTCTGATACAAGTATCACATCCCCGGCGAGCTTTTCGCGGTTCTCCTTCAGAAAGCTTCCAAGGCTGGGTGAGCCTATCTCTTCCTCACCTTCTATCATGAACTTTACGTTACAGGGCAGCTGTCCGGTACTTACCATGTATTCAAACGCTGCAAAGTGCATGAACATCTGACCCTTGTCGTCGTCGGCACCCCTGGCATATATCTTACCGTCGCGTATTTCCGGCTCAAATGGTTTGCTTTTCCAAAGCTCCAGCGGTTCCACCGGCTGAACGTCGTAATGCCCGTATATGATAACTGTCGGCAGCTTTTTGTCGACCAGCTTTTCTCCGTAAACAACCGGGTGGCCTTCGGTTTCACATACTTCGGCCTTGTCGGCGCCTTTCCTGAGAAGACTCTCCCTTATCCATTCCGCTGCCCTGTACATATCGTCCTTATGATCCTCCCTGGAGCTGATGGACTCTATTTTGATGAGCTCAAAAAGCTCTTCCAGGAAACGGTCCCTGTTCTTTTCGATATAATCCTTTAGATCGTGCATTATGTTAATTTTTCAGGTGAATTAATACATATATGTGCAAATATATGAAAATACCCAAAAGAACTGTGGCCTTAATCCCAGCCGAACCACTGGTCCAGATCGCGCCTCTCTTTCTTGGTGGGCCGGCCCTTTCTGTATGGCCTCATGCCAGCCTGGCTCTTTATTATCTCAAGCTTCTGATATTCCTCGTCAGGTGTAAGATCTTCCATATACTGGCTTACCAGTTTGGCGCCGATGCGCTTGTCGAGCAGTTCAAGCACCTTAACGCTCCTTTGCAGCGGGCCCGACTGTATGGTGATTATCATCCCTCGCTGAACTTCACGTGATGGCTTTACGGCCTGGTCTTCAACCTTTACCTTGCCTGCCCTGCATGCCTGGGTTGCCATACTGCGGGTCTTGAAAAGCCTTACTGACCATAACCATTTATCAATCCTGGGGCTTTCTTCCTTTGCCATAAACTACTTTTTCCTGAAATAGATCTTCATAGGCACACCGGAGAAGTTCCAGTTGCTCCTTATCTGGTTCTCTATAAAGCGCATGTAAGGCTCCTTTATGTATTGAGGCAGGTTGCAGAAGAAGGCAAATGAAGGGTAGTGTGTAGGCAGCTGTGTAATATACTTGATCTTTATATACTTGCCCTTGGTTGCAGGGGGCGGGTTTCTCTCTATTATTGGCAGAAGTACCTGGTTCAGCTTGCTTGTACTGATCTTCTGCTGCCTGTTCTGAAACACCTCATGCGCCAACTCTATGGCCTTGACCACCCTCTGCCGGCTTTTAACGGATGTGAATATTACCGGTATATCGGTAAGTGGTGCAGTGCGCTCCTGGATCTGTTCACGAAAGCGCCTGATGGATTTTTGATCCTTCTCATCAACCAAATCCCATTTGTTTACGAGTATCACTACTCCCTTGTTGTTGCGTGTCGCCAGGCTGAATATGTTCAGATCCTGGGCCTCGAAGGGCTGACTGGCATCCACCATCAGCAGGCATACATCCGCCATCTCTATTGCCCTTACCGACCTCATTACCGAGTAGAACTCAATGTTCTCCCTGACTTTGCCCTTCTTCCTCAGGCCCGCAGTGTCGACAAGGTAGAAGTCGAACCCGAACTTTTTGTACCTGGTATATATAGTATCGCGCGTAGTACCAGGTATTTCTGTTACAATATTTCTTTCAGCCCCAAGAAGGGAGTTGATCAGCGAGGATTTGCCTACATTTGGCCTTCCTACCACTGCAAAGCGTGGTATATCTTCCCTTGTCTCCTCCCCGGGCGACTTATCCAGCAGTTTTACAACCTCATCGAGCAGTTCGCCCGTGCCGGTACCGTTAATGGCAGATACCGGGTAGATGTTGTCAACCCCGAGCGAATAGAATACCGTGGAGTCATTCATCAGCCTGCTGTTGTCGGCCTTGTTGGCAACCACAAGATATTTTTTCCTGCTTTTTCTGAGCATGCCGGCGACCTCCTCATCCATAGGATTTATGCCTTCGATGGCATCGACAAGGAACAATACCACCCTGGCCTCCTCGATGGCGATCTCAACCTGATCGCGTATCTGCTGTTCGAAAATATCCTCGGAACCTTCCACATAACCACCTGTGTCAATTACGGAGAACTCCACTCCGTTCCAGTCGGACTTGCCGTAATGGCGGTCGCGGGTAACCCCTGACGTAGGATCTACTATTGCCATCCTTCTCTTTGTGAGGCGGTTGAAAAGTGTGGATTTGCCGACGTTTGGCCGGCCCACCAATGCTACTATATTTGACATAATTATTCCTTTCCTTTTATCCAAGCTTGTAGCCAAATCGCCTCAGCTGCGACTCATCTTCGCGCCAGTTCTTGCTTACCTTAACGTGAAGCTCCAGAAAAACCTTTTTCTGCAAAAAATCCTCAAGGCTCTTCCTGGCCTCTGTTCCAACTTTTTTCAGGGCCTGGCCCTTATGCCCTATTATTATTCCCTTCTGGCTCTCTCGCGCAACATGTATAACGCAGCGGATTCGGATCAGGTTCTCTTCCTCCTTGTAGGTGTCAACTGCCACCTCAACCGAATAGGGTACTTCCTGGTGGTAGTTCATCATCACCTTTTCCCTTACGGTCTCTGCCACAAAAAACCTGGTTGGTTTGTCGGTAATATCGTCTTTCGGGAAATATGGGGGTGATTCGGGCAGCAGGTCCAGAATTCTGTTCAGCACCTTGTCAATATTATAGGCCATAAGGGCTGACACCTGCATTACGTGCCAGTCGGGGAACTCCTCCTGCCATTTTTCGCAAAGCCTGTCTGCCTCGTTTTGTTTTGCCAGGTCGATCTTGTTTACCAGCAAGATTACAGGAACACCCGACTTGCTGATCTTTTCCAGGATATTCCTGTTTGTGAACTCATCTTCTATTTCCGTAAGCACAATGTAAAGGTCTGCATCCTCCAGGGCTGAATGCACAAAGTGCATCATTTGCTCCTGAAGCTTGTACCCCGGTTTTAAAATGCCAGGGGTATCGGAGAACACAATCTGATAGTCAACTCCGTTGGCTATTCCCAGGATGCGATGCCTGGTTGTTTGCGCCTTGGGTGTTGTAATAGATAATTTCTCACCCAGAAGGGTATTCATCAGGGTGGATTTACCCACGTTGGGGTTCCCGATAATGTTTACGTATCCTGCCTTATGCATTGCTGTTAGATTTGGGCTGCCGGTCAATCAATTATTTATCCGGAAAATCAGCCTTTTGGAAGTGCAAAGTTAGGATTTTCTTTAAAATTTCTTTTTATAGATTTGGTTTAGCAGAAAAAATACACTATTTTTGCACCCACATTAACACAGTGCGGGGTGGAGCAGAGGTAGCTCGTCGGGCTCATAACCCGAAGGTCGCAAGTTCGAATCTTGCCCCCGCTACCAGGATAGCCCGCTTGCCGAAAGGCAGGCGGGCTATATTATTTTAACCCACCCACCTCCTGGTAAAAAGTTTACACCTCCCCCTCTTTAATTTAAACCAATTAAATAGTAAATATATTTTACACTTTATAAATAATTATTAATAAAGAGTAAAAATAATGCAATAAACATACATTTAATGTTAAAAACATAAAATAAATTAGGATGCAATGAAATAATTCTTTACATTTGTAAAATAATTATGCAGAATGGTCGCAGCAAAAACATTGCATCATGAAAAAATCTTACACTTTAATTCTGTTATTTGCAATAGCGACTTTGTTGGGTAGTGATTTTAATTATCTATACGGGGCAACGCAAAACAGTGCAACAATAAAAATTGATAACATAGAAGCTGCTCCCGGCAGCGTTGTTGATATACCGGTATTTGCAACCGGCTTTAAGGACATTGTTATTTTTGAGTTCTGGATGGAATTTGACGGGGATGTATTAAGCGGTGATGCTGACATTAAAAATTATATCTCAAATCTTCACCCGGCAATATCCAATGCCCAGTTCAACCTTGTGGATGGATCAGTTATAGGGATAAACTGGTTCAGGATATCACCAAGAACTATTGAAGACGGAGCAAAACTTTTTGACATTAGGCTTACTTTCTGCGAGGATGGTAACTTATGTGCCGAAAAAGGGAATTTTTCAAAGATCGCTTTTCTTAGGGATCATTCTTTCCTTGTCGGTATGGGTGATGATGATCTTTTAGGCATACCCCTTAACTTCATAGATGGTAGTGTATCGGGCCAGAGTGAACAGGTACAGCTTTCAATACTCAGCTTGAGTGTTAACGGTAGCGGCAGTGTATGGGTTAACGGTAATTCCTACAACGGGCCGGTAGAAGCAGAGGCAGGGACAAAGATCGAGCTTCAGGCAGTTCCTGAAAACGGACATGACCTTACGGACTGGACCAACGGAAGCGGACAGGTGTTGTCAACCAGCATGCAGTTTACCTACACCATGCCATCGTCCAATACCAGCCTTACCGCAAACTTCCAGGAGCAGGAGGCAGAAACTTTTACCCTTACACTAAAGGCCAGCACTTCATCAGGTGGAAGTGTAAGCGGGGGAGGTGAATATGAGAAAGGTGAAAATATTGTCGTTAAGGCAACAGAGAAAGCCGGCTATGAATTCATAAGCTGGACCAACGGAAGCAGCCAGGTGGTATCAGAAAGCAAGCAGTTCACCTACACGATGCCATCTTCAAACACAACACTTACGGCTAAATTCGAAGAACTTCCGCCCGAAAAATATATCGTCAGCCTTGAGGCCAGCCCGGATGAGGGTGGCAATGTAATCGGCGGCGGAGAGTATGAAAAGGGAAAGAGTGTAACAGTATCTGCCACTGTTGCCGAAGGCTTTGAGTTTAAAAACTGGACAAATGCAGGCGGGAGCATTCTATCCTCCAACAGAAATTACGGCTTTACAATGCCAGGCGGCAATGTTAGCCTAACTGCCAACTTTGAGCAGCTTCCGCCCGAGAAGTTTATCCTTACCCTTGAGGCCAGCCCGGCCGAAGGTGGCAGTGTAGACGGATCAGGTGAATATGAGCAGGGCAATGATGTAACA
>SLKR01000048.1 GCA_007134525.1 Bacteroidales bacterium
ATATCCTAAATTACTAAGGGTGTATTGCTGGATCATACGGCTCTATTGACCTTATCTTTATCCTGGCCCAGGTCCATTTGCCCTGGTCAAGTATCCAGCTTGCCCTCGATCTTACAGGTATAACAATTCCGTTTTTCTCTCCAAGCTCTTCCATTTCGATGATCCACTCCCTTTTCTCTGCTTTTTCATCACTTCCCATGTACCGCATTGCACTGAATTTGCTTACAAAACCATCCTGGTCGAAGTAGAATGTGCCGCTGCCCTTTGTTCCTTTGTATTCCATTGTGGCCCTTGCAGAGCTTTCATCAAGGGCCTCCCAGCTTATATAAGGGCTCACCGCTGCCCAGGGGTACCATACGATCTCGGCAAGATACCTCTGCAGGCTGCCCTGGTTTATTTTTTCATTTCCCTTTTCATCTGCCACCGGGATTGCTGACAGCAGTTTTATAAGCATCTCACCATTTCCGTTTACAAATTTATCCCTTCCCCTTATCCTTACAAGGGGCATCATTTTAAGGTCTATTGTCCACAAAAACCCAGGTTCCCTGATTGAAACATACTGCCTGGCCGAAGCCCTATACCACTTGTTTTGCCCGGGGTCCATCTTCAGTTCGAAGTCCTGTTCAATATAAATAACACTGTGCATTTGCCTGCCTGGCGCACCCGATCTATCTATCCATCTTTTTACAGCAAGCGGAAGCCCTTCTGTCATTGACGGGTCAAATACACCGTTTCCTGCATTATCAGGCATGAAATCCCCGATCTCCTTTTTTACCATATTATTGAAAGAGACCCTGAAGTAAAGTGCAAGGCTTGCTGCAAGAAGCAGCACAATCAGTATAATAAGTAATGCCAGTCTCATTGTCACGGGGTTTTGCTGGTTGCAGGGGTCTCTTCCCTTCCGTCCGGGTATAGGGCAAAACGGCCTTTTTCCCTGTCATGGACATGGTCCTGCCTGGGCCAGGGCCAACCCCCAAAACCTGTTGACCGGAAATCGGATATTGCCTGGTGTATCTCCCTGGTGGTGTTCATAACAAACGGGCCGTGCTGGGCAACGGTCTCATTTATGGGCATTCCCTGCAGCAGCAAAAGTTCAGCGTCCCGGCCGGTGGCTTCAATGATAAGATCCTGGTCGGGCAGCAGTTCAATTGCCCTGCCCTCCGGTATTTCCATTCCGGCAGTGCGGATATTCCCGCCCCTGTAAAAGTATAGCATACGGTGCAGCTCAGGTAGGTCGCCGGGAAGCTTCCAGGTGCCATCCTTCTCTATGCGTATTGTCCAGATGTTTACCCTGTTCTCACTTTTTGCCGCCCAGGAGTCGGGGGCCGGCGCGGGAGCCTCTTGATTGCCGTACCGGCCGGCAAAGACCCTGACCGTGGTTTGCCTGTTGTTTTCGTCACTGCTCTGAACCAGGGGTATGGTTTCAGCCCATAACATTTTAAAGTGCGGCCTGGCAAATTTATCCCTGGCTGGCAGGTTGAGCCAGATCTGGAAAAGTTCAAGGCGGTTTTCCCTGTCGCGATTGCGCAAAGGGAACATCTCGCAATGCTGCAGGCCTGACCCTGCAGTCATCCATTGCACGTCACCGTTGCCATACCTCCCTGCGGCACCGTGGCTGTCGGAATGATCTACAAAACCGTCAAGCACAATGGTGACTGTTTCAAAGCCCCTGTGCGGGTGTGCCGGGAAGCCGGGTACACGGTCGCCATGGTACATGCGCCAGCCGTCTTTGAGGGTGAAATCCTGCCCAAGGAACCTGCCATCAAGGGAAGCATCTGGTCCCATCACGTCATTGCCTGCCGGATAGTGATCAAGGTGGTGAACGCAGAATATAAAGGGGTTGCCTGCAGGCCACATGAACCCCAGTGGCTTTATGTCCTGTATCAGTTTATTGTACATGATTTGTTGGTTGGTTTTTGTTAATGCCTAAATAGTGCTTTCCGCCTCTTAGCAATTTGCACATTGTTTTTCTTTAATACCGGCTGTATATGTTATTATTATTTGCTGCTGTTGTATCGTAAAATTAAGAAATTTAAATTCTTCTGGCGGCAATTATGCTACCATGCAGACAATCAAGGCGGTAAATTAATAGTTATGTGGCGCAAGCCCCGGCATAGGATATTCATGTGTAATTCTGCGTTTTTCTAAGGGTACAGTCCCTGAAATAATTGCCGGCGCTCCAATATATGCAGCACAAATAAATGAATTTAATTTATACTGGTTTTTACTTGTGTTTTCAGCTGTTTTTTATTAGTTTTCCATTTTGAAACAATCACTGTGTTAACCATTTTTGTCACAGTATGAATTTGTCTGAAAGCAATTTTGGGAGCATTTTATTGAATTAATTAACAAGGGGGTGATATGTATACAAAAGTGGTTTTTTATAAACATGTTCGGGGATTTTTCCTGCTTGTATTGTCTGCAATGCTGCTGCAGTCGTGCGAGACTGATGATTCAGGAAGAGACCTGTGAGAACTGGGATATATATGGACAATTGAGACAATTCATGGGTCTTGTACATACTTCAGGTGGCAGGAAAAAGAGTGATTTTAAGGCTCATTTTATATTATAAACCATAGTTGAAAAACAAGAAAGAGAGGATTAAATGATTAAGAGGCAGATATTGAGTTTTGCTTTAGCGTTTTTTATTATCCCGGGATTTACTGCTGCCATTGCCCAGGAGGATGCAGAGGGCAGTGAGGATCATCCGATGATCTCCCGCTATGAGGGGTCATATATTGCCGAATATGAACATTTTGAATATGATCGTATTGTGTTCCCCTCGGGAGTGGAAGACGGAGAACTCCAAACCATTAATGCTGAAGGTGAGGCCACGAAGATTCTGTATGTTGCCCCGGAAAATGTATCGGTGCTCCAGGTGGTGAGGAACTACCAGGTCGCATTGCAGAATGCCGGGTTTGAATTAGTTTATGAAGCACTCGGAGGAATGGATAATATCCCGCGGCAGATATATACGGAATATGATCCGGGAAATTTTGGAATAAGGGGGCGCCACCCATTGATGGGAAACAATGCCAGCTATTTCATGACCCGCCTCCCCGGGGCTGAAGGCGACATCTATGTATCTGGCCACACGTTGTACAGCGATAGGTACGACGGCCGAGCCACCACGGCCCTGCAGATCCTGGAGGAGAAACCCCTGCAAACCGGAATGGTAAAGGTCGACATTAATGCAGAGGCCATGGCCCGTGACCTGGATGAGGCCGGTAGTGTGCGAATCTACGGCATTCATTTTGATACCGGTGAAGCTGTCATTAAGGAAGAGTCGGAATCAATACTGGCCGAGATCGCCCGCCTGCTGGAAGAAAACCAGGAAATGAAACTGGGAGTGGTCGGTCATACCGATGCCACCGGCAGTGTTGCTGACAATATGGAGCTCTCGCAGCAGCGAGCTGATGCGGTTGTCTCCTATCTTACGACACAGTACGGGATTTCAGATGACAGGCTTGTACCGCATGGGGCTGGCCCGTGGGCTCCGGTGGCCAGCAATGAAGAAGAAGATGGCCGCGCACGAAACCGCCGGGTGGAACTTATAAAGTCTCCCGAATAAAAATATTTTCTATTGTTCTGCTTTTTTATTTGAGGAAAACATTATATTTGACAGGTAAAGAGGGATGACCCCTTATTAACCTGCGCCGCATGAGCATTTCTTTTGGATTAAATGCCAATTTGCTCTACTCTGATGTCCTGGATCTGATATCGGAAGGCATATGCCAGGTAAGCCTGGATGGGAAGATACTCTATGTGAACAGGGCCGTGGAAGAACTTACCGGGGCCCGGAAAGAGGATATTGCCGGCCGCAATATCAGTGAACTTAAATTCCCTGACTTTTCTGAACAGTGCAGCCAAAGGCTGAGCAGTGCTGTAAAGTTAGCTGAGGCCGGAAAGACGGCTGAACCATTTACCTTGTCAGAGAAAGGCAGTACCCTGAGTGTATCCCCTGTAACAGATACTACCGCTGTGGTATTTATACTGAGGAACATTACCGAAAAAATGCATATACAGGGGCTTTTAAAGGAGAAACGCCAGCTTCTAGACGGTGTTTTTGAAAGCATTCAGGATGGAGTAAGCGTGCTTTCAGAAGATCTGAATATCAGATACGTGAATGTTGTGATGAACAACTGGTATTCATCCAACCTGCCACTTGAAGGTAAAAAGTGCTATGAGGTTTACCACAACAGGAATGAGGTGTGTTACCCCTGCCCGACAATACGTTGCCTAAAGACCGGGAAAACTGAAAAGGATGTGATACCGGGCCCGTCAGGATCCCATGTCGAGTGGATTGAACTGTTCAGTTACCCTATCCGGGACAGCAGCACAGGAAAGGTATCCGGCGTTGTTGAATTTGTAAGGGATATAACCGAACGCAAGAAAATGGAACTGGAGCTTGTAAGGGCCAAGGAGAAGGCTGAGGAGAGCGACCGGCTGAAATCGGCATTCCTTGCCAATATGAGCCATGAAATACGTACTCCTATGAACGGGATACTGGGCTTTGCCGAATTACTCAAAGAACCTGAGCTTTCCGGAGAGAGGCAGAATTATTACATAGATATCATTGAAAAAAGTGGCCAGCGCATGCTTGGCGTAATCAATGACATTATTGATATATCAAAGATTGAGTCGGGCGAGATAAAGATCAGTAAAAAAGAGTTGAACCTATATGAGGTGGTAAAGGATGTTTACGATTTTTTTAAACCCGAGGCGGAAGCAAAAGGCATAAGCCTTTTAATGAATGACCGAACTGATGATCCGGAAATTCTTATCACTACTGACGGGGATAAATTTTATTCCATACTTGCCAACCTTGTTAAAAATGCTGTAAAATACACCGATGATGGCTTTGTTCGTATCGGATTTTACAGAAAAGGCAATACAGTAGAACTTTTTGTAAGGGATACCGGTATTGGTATATCTGAAGACAGGCAGCAGGTAATCTTCAGGCGTTTTGTCCAGGCTGACATTTCAGACAGGACGGCAAGACCGGGTGCCGGGCTGGGCCTGGCCATTGCCAGGGCTTATGTTGAAATTCTGGGAGGAGACATCCGTCTTGAAAGCAAAGAAGGAGAGGGCAGTACCTTTTCAGTTATTCTGCCGGTCTCTTGATGTAATTACTCTTTGCTTTTAGAGGAGTTAATGGCCGTAGCTTTCTGGCATGCCCTCATATTCAACTATATGCTCGGGCTTTCCGCAGAACTCGAAACTGTGGTTCATATGATCCCTCTCATCAAGCATTATTCGTCTGAAAACGTCTGCCCAGGTATCGACATCGGCATACTGTCTGACAAGTTCGTTATCGACTTTCTGCTCCTCCCACCCGGGGTTGTCCTTAACCATGTGTGCATATACTGATTCGGCGTGGTTTTCAAATTCAGCATTGAAAAGAAAGGCTCTTTTCTGGCTGAAAAATGCCATTATACGGGCGATAATCACATATGACAATACTGCAAGGAAGGCTATAACAGGGTGGAGGTACCACCTGTCTTTCATGCCGTCTTCCTTCATTTTTTCGTGTATTACAAGAAGGTGGGTGTACTCATTGTCCTGTGCGTCACGTCCCCACTCTATGACTTTCTTGGCTTTTTGTACCTTGTCATGATTCCTGAACTTCCTTGTAAGTTTTACATAATGCCTGAATTCCCATACCCTGTATGGGATACTGGCAAGGATCTCAAGGAGTTTTGCCTTTGGCAGATTATCCTTTTTACCTGCAACAAGATCCATACCTCCGAAAAAAACTTTTGCGATGAAACTGTATTTGTAGCGGGGTGTGTTTAGAGTTCTTTCTTGTTCTTTTTTCAGGTCAATCCTGGTGTTTTCCATGTTATATAAGGTTTTGGTTACTTATTGTTCTCAATCCGGCAAACAAATATAAATAAATATATGGCGGTTTTTTTTGGGAGGAGTAATTCAGAATTTGTCTAAAAAAGGTCAGGGCAGATCAGGTGGCTTTATGGTCCATAGCCAGGAATCTTACTGCCGACAAACCATACCTAAGGGCATATACCCTGGTGTTTTTTTCCTTTACAAGCAGGTATTTCAGGGCGTCGATATTCTTGTTGCCGTTCTCGCAGACAAGCATTATCTTTTTGTTTTCGGGAACCCGGTTTACCTCCTGCGGAACCCGGTACAATGGTATGGTCTTCCAGTTGTGGCCTTTTATACTCAGCCTCTCAGTATCGTCAGATACTGCAATTACCTCAAAAGGCCCCTTGTTCTCAAGGGTGTATAAGAAGTCTTCCGGGTCTATTATATGCCGCTTCAGGAGGCTGTCGGGGCAGGAGTATCCATATTCAGTGAGTCGGCTTATTTTCCTGTTGTCCGGGTCGGGTTCTATCGGAAACTCAGTAAAACAGCCTTCCAGTCCGTCAAAATGGAGCAATCTGCCACTCAATACATCCCCCAGGCCTGTTATTATCTTGAATGCCTCCAGGGCTTGCAGGTTGCCTATTATTCCGGGCACCATACCCGCTACTCCGGTATTCTCGCATGTAGGGAGTGTGAGCGGGTCAGGGGGGTCCTTAACCAGGCATCTGTATGTAGGCCCGCCCCTGAAGTTATATACCGACAGCTGGCCAGAATAAGTCTGCGCACCTCCGATAATGCATGGCTTGTCAAGCATAACACAGGCGTCATTTACCAGCAGCTTGGCAGGTAACTGATCGGTACATTCTATCACCAGGTCATAATCCTTTATGATATCGAGGGCGTTTGCAGCTGAGAGTCTCTGGAATACTGGGTTTAAGCTTACTTCAGGGTTCATCTTCCCGAGCCTTTCGGATGCTGCAATAACCTTGGGCTTCCCGACATCATCAGTTGTGTATATTGGTTGCCTCTGCAGGTTGCTCAGTTCAACCTCATCATGATCTATGATGCCAAGGGTTCCGACCCCGGCAGGAACCAGGGACATCAAAACGGCTGATCCCAGTGCCCCCGCACCAGCTACCAGAACGCTGGCAGATGAGATCAGCTGCTGACCCCTGTGCCCGACACCGGGCAATACTATCTGACGATGATACCTGGAAGTGAAAGCCATTTTCAGACTAGATGTATTTTTTTACCTTGCTGATGAGTTTCTCCCTGCCTATTGGTTTTGGTATATAGTCATTACAACCCGCTTCGAGGGATCTTTCCCTGTCGCCTTCCAGAGCATGGGCCGTCTGGGCAATTATGGGGATATCTGTATTGAACTTCCTGATCTCCCTTGCCGCCTCCAGGCCATTCATGCCGGGCATCTTCACATCCATAAGTATAATTGAGACCTCAGGATTCTCCTTCAGCAGGTTTATGGTATCTTCCCCGTTGCGGCTCCATATGGTCTGCATACCTTCTTTCCTTAGTACAATATCAATGTATTTGAAGGCGAGCTCATCATCCTCTGCTACAAGGATAAGTTTTCCAGATGCACTTTCGTTTTTCTGCATGTTTTTTTCTTCTGGTTTCTCTTTTCTTTTTATGGCAGGTCTGTGCGGAATTGTGAAATAGAAGGTGCTTCCCCTGCCTGGTTCAGACTCGACCCATATTTTTCCACCGAGCATCCCAGTGTATGCCCTGGCAATTGACAGACCAAGGCCCGACCCTTCATGTTTTCGGTTAAGGTTCAGGTCAGCCTGAACGAAGCGTTCAAAGATGGCATCTTTGCGGTCATCAGGGATGCCGACGCCTGTGTCCCTTACGTAAAACAGAATGTTTTTACCCTTCCTGCAGCATCCGAACTCTACACCGCCAGTTTCTGTAAACTTCAAAGCATTGCCGATCAGATTGCCCAGGATGCTTTCAAGTTTGCTCCTGTCGGTCAGGATTATACTGTCATGCTCTGCACAGCTTTCACTGAGCTTTATATAAATACCTTTCTTGTCGGCCTGTTGCCTGAAGAAAGTACAAAAATACTCCATTACTTTTAATATGTTGACATTAGTGATACTTATCTCTGACTGTCCGGATTCAATTTTTGAGATTTCCACAATGTCGTTTATGGTATTGAGCAACCTTTCTCCGCTCTGGTTTACAATATCAATATACTTCTCTTTTTTCCTGCTGTCAAGCTCCGGTGTTCTTAAAAGCTCAAGAAACCCCAGGATGCCGTTCATGGGTGTGCGGATCTCATGGCTTACGTTTGCCAGGAAAGCCGACTTGAGCCTGTCACTCTCCTCTGCCCTCTCTTTTGCCTCCAGTATGATGTTTTCTGCATCTACCTTCTTCCTGGCATCCTGAAGGATGTTTGCCACCAGGGAAAGGAATAATATCTCCCTGTCTTCCCACCTTCTTTCTTCCCTTACCGAGTCAAAGCCGAAGAACCCAGTAACCCTGTTACCGTCGCATATCGGTACGGTGAGCAGGGATAGAATACCCTGCCTTAGAAACTCTTTTTTCTCAGCCTCAGCCTCAGGGGGTAATTTATTGACATCGATTATATGTACCGGCTTAAGGGTGAACAGCTGCTTCTTCCACCATGGCAGGGAGTCTGCCGGCATATTCTGCATTGTTCTGATCTGAGGTTCAATCCCCTCCCTGCACCACTCGTGGGTGTTGCTCATGCTCTTCCTGTCCCTGGAAAAACTGAACAGGTAGGTTCTGTCAGCATTGAAAAAGTGCCCGATCTTCTCGAGCATATTGTCAATCTTCCTGTCGATGTTGCCCTTGTTTGCGCTGACGAAATCAGATGAGATCTGTGATATCAGTTTGTGGAAATCGAGCTGGTACTCCAGCTGCTCCTCCATAATCTTGCGCTCAGTTATATCCCTTGCAACCCCCAGTATTCCAACTGGCTTTTTGTTCTCATCCCTTAAAAATGAGAGATTAATTGATATGTGAAAAACTTCTCCTCCGGTTTTGTAATGCTCAGCCTCCAGCATAATAGACCGGTCCGGGTCGCAGCCTGGATCATTTTCCTTTTCAAGCTCCCCGATCAGGGTCTTTCTGAACTTTTCAACCGTGGCAGGGGGGTGTTTCTCCTCGAGGCTCAGCCTGGCATACTCGCCTGGATCAATCCCTGTAATCCTCTCTATTGAAGGGCTGATATAGGTGACGTTTAGCTCCATATCGAGGGTATAAATAATATCCGATACGTTGTCGGCAATCTGGCGGTACTTTCTCTCGCTTTCCCTTACCCTTTCCTGTGCCTGCCATTTTTCAGTAACATCTTCCACTATGCCTATACCGCTTTCAACTTTATTCTCGCCTGAGAATATTGGGGTAAACAGCACATTTACAGGTGTGGTTTTGTCAGCTGTAGTTGAACTATATAAGCCGCTGAAGCTTGCAGGTTCGCCGCGCAGTGTTTTTTTAACACCCTCAACAACCCTTTTGTCGGGCAGCTTCAGCATATCTAATCCTATCAGAGACTTTCCTGATGAGCCTATTATTTTTACAAACGCTTCATTGCACTCATTTATAAGCCCTTTTTTATTG
>SLKR01000004.1 GCA_007134525.1 Bacteroidales bacterium
CCAGAAAGGTCCGGAATATTTCATAGAAGCAGCAAGCAAGGTATATAAAAAAGATCCCAATGTACGCTTTGTAATGGCCGGCAGCGGAGACCTGCTACCAGTTATGATCAGGAGGGTTGCCAGGCTTGGCATGGGCACCAGGTTCCACTTTACCGGATTCCTCAAGGGTGATGATGTTGACCGCATGTTCGGGCTGAGTGACGTATATGTGATGCCTTCAGTATCTGAACCCTTCGGTATATCCCCTCTTGAGGCTATGCGCTCTAATGTTCCTGTTATAATCTCTCGCCAGTCAGGTGTTGCTGAGGTCCTTAACCATGCCCTAAAGGTAGATTACTGGGATGTTGACGGGATGGCAGATGCCATATACGGTGTGCTGCATTATCCCTCTCTTGACAGGATGTTTAAAAAACATGGCAAAAAGGAGGTTGAAAGCATTAAATGGGATCATGCAGGGCAAAAGGTAAATAACATTTACAGGCAAATGATTCGCAGGCATTGATAAAATAATACCAACCACTATGAAGAAAATCTGTTTATATTTTCAGGTACATCAACCCTACAGGCTGTCAACATATCGTTTTTTTGACATTGGAGCCCACGACAATTACTTTGATGACTATGCCAACAGGTATATAATGCAGCAGGTAGCAGAGAAGTGTTATATACCTGCAAATGAAGTATTACTTTCATTAATAAAGAAATACGGAGCTGAATTCAAGATAGGCTTCAGTATTTCCGGAATTGCTCTCGAACAGTTTGAGAAGTATGCCCCCAGGGTGTTAAAGAGTTTTCAAAAGCTTGCCGAAACCGGTTCTGTAGAGTTCCTCTCAGAAACCTGGGCTCATTCGCTTATATCTCTCAGAGACAGCAAAGAGTTTGAAGAACAGGTGAAAATGCACTCCAAAAAGATCAGGGAGCTTTTCGGTCAAAAGCCAAAGTGCTTCAGGAATACCGAGCTGATATACTCCAATGATATCGGCGACAGGGTACTTGCAATGGGGTATGATACAATGCTAACAGAAGGCGCAAAGCACATACTTGGATGGAAGAGCCCGAACAGATTATATTGCAGTGCTTCAAATCCCAAACTAAAACTGCTGCTGAAGAACTTCAGGCTCTCAGATGACATAGCTTTCCGTTTTTCCGAAAAGACCTGGAATGAGTGGCCGCTTACTGCGGATAAATTCATTTCATGGATAGAATTGACGGATCAGAAGGATGAGGTAGTGAACCTTTTCATGGACTATGAAACATTCGGCGAGCATCAATGGGCAGAAACAGGTATTTTCGGTTTCCTGAAAGCATTCCCATCAAGGGCCATTGAAAAGGCCGGCATGAGGTTTATGACCCCCTCAGATGTATCAAAAGAGCTGCAGCCGGTTTCACAGCTGAATGTCCCCTACCCTGTTTCCTGGGCAGATGAAGAGAGGGATATTACCGCCTGGCTGGGAAATGAGCTTCAGGATGAAGCATTTAACAGCCTGTGTGAACTTGAAGGCAAAATACTCAGGACAAAAGACAAAAAACTGCTTGATAACTGGCGCTACCTCCAGACCAGTGATCATTTCTATTATATGTGCACCAAATGGTTCTCCGACGGGGATGTTCACAAGTACTTCAATCCCTACAACTCCCCCTACGACGCATTCATAAATTACATGAATGTTCTTTCAGATCTGATTATACGCACTGACCGGGCCTTGGAGGCAAAACCAAAACGCAAACGCAAGGTTGCCGGTACAGGCAAATAACTCAAATATAATATTGGCTTAATCCCTGCCGGTTGATAAGTTTATTCTTTTGTTGATAAGTTCAAAGCAAACTGCTTTAGCTTTCAGCAAGGATTTTTTATTTTTAATGGCAATGAATTAACACTCCCAAGTTCAATATAATGATATAAATATATGCACTAAAACATACAACAATGAAAAAGTTTACTATTATCAAAGCACTGGTCCTTTTTACGGGTTTTTTGTTTATTACCTCTCAAACTGCCTATGCTCAGTATAATGGATCAGGAACGTTTCAACAAATTACTTCACTTGAGGACATGGAGTCTGGAACGTACTATGTTTTCTACGGTATTAATGATAGTTATACCGGAGCAATGACAAATACCATTTCAGGTGGCAGGATGGGAAATTCAGATATGCCAGTATCATCAGGAAATATAATTGATCCTTCCGAATCCATAGTATGGCTTGTGGAAGGTAATTCAACTGATGGCTTTACAGTATACAATGAAGCTGAAAACAAATATTGTGAAATTACGGATAATTCAACAAGTGGTTTTTCATTTACCGAAATTTCAAGCCATACATATAACGTAACGGTCAGTGAAAATGAGTTTGTTTTTGCATCAAATCATCCAGATGGGGGAAATCGGGCAATATCAATTTATCAAACAGACTGGAGGCCGTATGTCACTCCAAACACTTTGCATTTATTTAAACTAACAGAAGTTGAAGATCCACTTTTAACAGTATCTCCGACATCTGTCTCCGGATTGAATTATATAGAAGGCGAAGGTCCTTCAGCTTCTCAACCGTTTGAATTAAGCGGAATGAATCTGGATGGGTCTGATGTAACCATAACAGCACCAACTAATTTTGAAATATCATTGGACAATACCAGTTTTAGCAATTCAGAAACGGTAAATGTCACTAATGGGTCATTATCAGAAACTGTTTTTGTCAGACTTAAAGAGAATTTAGGAATAGCCAACTATGGTGGAGATATAAGTATTGTTGGCGGAGGAGCAGGTGAAACAACAGTTGCACTAAACGGAGAAGTATTTGAACTAGTTTTTCTTATTTATGAGTTTACTGGTGAGGCTGTTACTCCTACACAACAACCCTCAGATGCAACTACATCAGACTTTCAAATAAGTGCAGGAAGTGTAAACTTCGGTACAACTGGAACATGGGGTGGATCAGGAACTCCATATGCTCAGGGGTCAGGAGGATGGGGTGTTAAAAATGCCAGCGATGCAAAACATTTCTTTTACACAATTAATCCTGATACTGGTTATGGAATTAACTTAAGTAATATTTCTTTTGAATGGAGAACTACTGGTGCTGGCCCTTCTGCCATCACTGTTGAAATAAACGGAACCGAAGTAACAACTTTTAATTCGGGTTCTAATGCTCAAGATGTTTTTAATAGTTCTCTAACTGGGCTTAATAATTTGCAATCAGTTGAAGTTAAAATTAAAGGCTGGGATGATGAATCGCGTTCAACAAGTGGCGGAGGAGATTTTCGTATCAATGATGTTAGGTTAGACGGAGAAGTAGTTGAATCTGATATTGGTCTTGAGCAGCCTTTTCTTACCATAACTTCCGGTACTTATTTTAACAGCCAAACAATATTTGTTGATAATTTTGACGATTATGCGGCAACAGTAGGGCTTTACTTTACTGTAAATGGCCAGGATCCTGACAGTGAAAGTCTGGAATACAATGAGAGTGAAGGTATATTCCTTGAAGACGGGAACGGACCAGTTACCCTTAAAGTCATAGCTATTGATGGTGAAGATCAAAGTGAAATTACAACAGCCATCTATACCTTCCCGATTAATGTTGATAATATAGAATCACTGCGCAATCAGGTAAATGGTTCCACCTTATACAGGGTAACTAATGAGGCTACATTTATTGGTGGTACGGATTTTAGGAACACTAAATTTTTCCAGGATGATTCAGGTTTTGGAATTCAGATTGATGATCCTGACCAGATAATAGAAACAAGCTATTCAATTGGGGATAATGTAGCAGAACTAATTGGTACTCTCGGATCTTTTCAGGGGCAACTTCAACTCACTCCGTTGGTTGACCCGGAAGGACCGGAATCAACCGGTAATGAAATTACTCCATTGCTGAGGACACTTGAAGCACTGGTTTTTGGTGATCAGTCAAGGCTGGTGCTTATCCAGGATGTGGAATTCGAGGATGCTGACGGAACAACAACCTTTGGAGGTGGCGGTTATACCACAAACATTACAGATCCCAGCCTTACTGACTATACTGGTTTGTTCAGAAACATCTTTGGTGACTCAGATATCACTGGTTCTATTATACCAGGGAATAAAGTAAATATTACTGGTATTGTTCAACAAAATAATGACGGTTTCAACCTTGGAGCACGTAATCTTAATGACTTTGATGTTGACGAACCTGATGAGCCAACCTTAATCGCTAGTCCATCAACAATAACTGAGCTTGATTATATAGAAGGCGAAGGTCCTTCAGCCTCCCAGTTATTTAAACTATCCGGTCAGAATCTGGACGGAACGGATGTAGTTATTACGGCACCAGTTAACTTTGAGGTTTCAGAAGAAGAAAGCAGTGGTTTTGGTTCTGAAATAACATTAGCAGCCTATGATGGTACAGAAACAGATATCTGGGTAAGGCTGGCCGCTGACCTTGGTATTGATGAGTATTCAGGGGATATTACAATAACTGGTGGCGGATCAGATCCAGTTACTGCAGGATTGACAGGAAGTGTTATAGAAGAGCCGACGACTGAATTACCGTTTGTTACAAATTTCGGAATCGAGGATAACTGGACTGATCTTGAACCAACAGGCTGGTCAGGTTATAACCCCAAATCATATGAAGAGAGCGGCTGGTACTTTCATAGTACGGAAACCGTAAGGGGAACATCCGTTGAATCATTCGATGGTTCTGCTTATTCTTTCCGTGACAGGGATGTGTTCACGGTAGCAAATATTGCTCCGGTTTCAGGTATGACAGGTTTTAGTGTTCAGCTAAGAGACTGGATGGTGGGGGGACTTGACAGGGATCTAAAAATAAGTTTCGATGGTGGTGATACCTGGGAAACTTTAACAACCATAAACAAAGCCTGGTTTGATGAATACCAGGTTTACCAGCAATTTGTCCACTATTTTGAAGAGGAAAAGGATTTTGAAGCAAACGATTTTACAATACAAATAGTTGGAGGCAACAGCAGTAATGATGGCCGCATAAACATCGGCCAGTTTGAAGCTCTTGATACTGACCCGGACACCCCAATGCTATCCGCCAGTCCGGCTTCTGTTGAAGAACTAAACTATGTTGAAGATGAAGGGCCTTCTGAGGCAAAATCCTTTGAATTATCCGGCTGCAATCTGGACGGAACGGATGTAGTTATTACGGCACCAGCCAACTTTGAGGTTTCAGAAGAAGAAAGCAGTGGTTTTGGTTCTGAAATAACATTAGCGGCCTATGATGGTACAGAAACAGATATCTGGGTAAGACTTGCTGCTGACCTTGCTATAGATAATTATTCAGGAAATATTGAAATCAGCGGTGGCGGGGCAGAAACTCTAAGCGTTTCGGTTACAGGTGAAGTTACTGAACCCGCAGACCTTTTTGCCATACCATATGAAAATCCTTTCAGGTCTCAGGAAGATGTTGATTATGCTATAACTCAAGGGTTTAATATATACGATTATGATATTCATGAAACCACAGACCCGTATTTTCGTTTTGTTAAGGTTGGAAGCTATATTGAGTCACCGCTAATCGACTTCACATTATTCGAATCACTTGAATTCATTTTTGATACAAGGAATTATGGAACCGGCACAGGCAGGGAGCTTTCGCTGATGTTATCAGTTGACGGTGGAGACAATTACTCGGTTGTTGAAACAATTCCCGTTAGTACAACAACATTTGAGACACAAGAACTAATAATCGACCTTACAAATCTGTCTGATGGCAGTGAAGGAAGATTCAAAATTGAAATGACAGCCGGAACGGGCAGTATAAGGTTTCGGGATCTTTCAGTAACAGAATTCATAATACCCGACCTGGCAACTCCCGAATTCAGCCATCCGGAGGGAATATACTATGAAGACTTTACGGTAAAAATAACCAATTATGACGATTACAACGAAACCGTCAGCTTCTATTATACACTGAACGGATTGGATCCTGATAAAGATTCAGATGTTTATGATGATGCTGAGGGTATTCTCATAGAATTCAGTTCAGGAGATATAAATCTGAAAGCGATAGCGATCGACGACAACACTGACGAGTTCAGTTTTATAAACTCTGTAATCTATACCTTCCCCGAAGACGTTGATGATATTCTGACGTTAAGGGGCAAAGAAACCGACGGTACCGTTTACCGCCTGACCGGTGAAGCAATCCTTACCTATCAAAGCAGCACCCGCAACCAGAAGTTCATTCAGGATGCAACTGCAGGCATACTGATTGATGATGCAGGTGGTATAATCGAGACAAGTTACAACAGGTATGACGGAATAGAGAACCTTACAGGAAGTTTATCAGTGTATCGGGAGATGTTGCAGTTTGTGCCTGTAACAGACCCGGGGCCGGCATCCTCTGATGGTAACGAAATAGTACCGGAAGTCCGGACACTTGCAGACCTTGATTCAGAAGACCAGGGTAAGCTTGTTTATATCGGGAGAGTTGAATTCAGTTCATCAGGTGGTTTTATAAACGCAAGGAATTATAACATCACCGATCCTTCAGGCAGTGGAATATTCAGGACACACTTCAGCGATGCTGACTATCTTGGAACCCAGATACCAACCCAGCTGCAGAACCTAACCGCACTTGTCCATCAGTTTGATGAAGATATCCAGGTCACCGCCCGCGGCCTGGACGACTTTGATCCCATTAGCGATGATGCAACTCTTGCTCTGTTTAAAATTAATGAGATTGATGTTCTTGACCTTCCTGACATTATTGTTGCCAATCCCGATGACGAAGCTCAGGCAGTTCTTTTCGTTGAAAGCTTCGATGAGTTTTCCGGAATTAAAGCAGAGACAAATCATGAATCGGCAAGCTTTGAGGTGTTTATCAACGGACAGGAAATTGATAAAGCTGCCTTACCCGGAGCTGAACTAAGCGACCAGGACGTTATACTGGTAAGCGTAACTGCCGAGGATGACTCCCGGATGCATTACAAACTGAAAACAAAACTTGACCTGCGTGATATAACATTCCTCAGGCCCGAAGAGGGGGATATATTTGTTTCATTCCAGGTACTGAGGGTTAGATGGGAAGCCGAGGCAATGGAAGAGCTTCTGCTGGAGAAGATAAACAAGGAGACCGGTAAGGCAGAGATAAGCAGGACCATTGAGGAAGGAGAGACTGAATGGGTAATGACAGTACCCAACGGAATGCACGGGCACTTCAAGTTCCGCCTGACAGACACAAGAGACCAGTCCTTCTATGCCGAGACAGGCTACTTCAGGATAATCGACTACATGCCCCCCACCCTTGTGTCTAAGAGTCCTGCTTCCGGATCAACCGGCCTGGACCCTGAAATTAACCTCAGGATGACATTTTACCAGGAACAGATATATCCTGGCGAAGGAAGCATATATGTTTATAAAAAGGGAGAAGAAGAGCCAATTAAGAAAATTGAAGCCGACAGCGACATGGTGGAATATGATTACAATATTGTCAATATTCTGACCAAAGGGCTGTTTGACTTCCAGCAAAGCTATTATATTTTGATAGATAAGGGTGCATTTGTAGACCTTGCAGGCAATGAATATGCCGGTATTCTGGATGAGACTTTCTGGGCATTCTCAACAGAGATGTTCACCCTTGTCTGTAACGGCGACTTTGAGGCATGGTCAGCCGGGGTGCCTGTGTGCTGGTACGGTGACAGATCGAACATCAACAGGAATAATGTAAACCGCTTTGAAACAGATTCACAGACGGGCAGATATTCAGCCCAGCTGGTGAATACCGGAAGCGGCCATCAACGCTTTACTACTGAGCCGACAATCCTTGAAGAGGGTATTTCGTATCGTATTACCTTCTGGGTAAAAGGAAAGGGTGATATAAGAACAGGTTTGTTTGACGCAAGGGAAACAGGTTTTGGCTATGCCCCCTACAACGACTATATACTGGTTGAATCAGATACATGGACAGAATACAGCCAGATAGTAACTGCAGCCAACAGTACAAATGAAGCTGAATTCATATTCTCCCTGCGGAATACCTCAGCCGGCAAAAATCATCTGCTGCTCGACAATGTCAGTGTGGAGGAGATAACTGAAGAAGAGACCGGAGTTAACACCATAGCAGAGCTCAGGCAGGGTACAACCGGGGGAAAGTATATACTTTCAGGCGAAGCCATTATTACCTTCCAGCAGGATTACAGAAACCAGAAGTATATCCAGGACGAGACCGCTGCAATACTAATAGATGACAACAATGGTGTCATTACCACCACTTATGAGCGCTACGACGGAATAACAGGCATAAGCGGAACACTGGCATCCTTTAACAATATGTTGCAGTTCATCCCTGACCAAGATACTGGCCCGGCTACATCTTCAGGAAATGAGGTTATACCTCTTACCATGACACTTGGCAGCATAGGACCGGATCATCAGGCAATGCTTGTAGAGGTTGAAGATGTGAATTTTGAGGAAAGTGGAAACTTTGTGCAGGCCCAAAACTATACTATAAGTACTCCCGACGGTGAGGGTGTATTCAGGACACACTTCCAGGATGCTGACTACATAGGCGAGCCACTGCCTGAAGAGCCGCTGAATATTATCGTACTGGTAAACCAGTACCAGGAAACAATACAGCTAACTGCCAGGGATCTGAATGACTTCGGGACACTTAGCAGTAACGCCAGGCTGGCGCTGTTCACGGTTGGAGGAGAAGATGTTCTCGGACTTAGCGGCCTTGAGGTAGGCGATCCTGAAGTTGATCCGGGAGCAGAGCTCTTTGTGTCTGACCTAACTGATTTTGCAGGTATAGAAGCAGAGACTGAACACCCAATGGCTCAGTATACCCTTACCCTCAATGGTGAGGAGTTAAGCGGGGAACAGATGCCGTCTGTGGATCTGTATGCGGATGACGTAATTGTTGCAACAGTGGTTGCTGAAAACCAGACTACCCACAGGTATTACAAACTTACAATTGTTGAGGGCGAAGAGCCATTCGAACTCATATGCAACGGTGATTTTGAATACTGGACTGACGGGCTGCCGGACTGCTGGTACGGAGTGCGCTCCAATATAACACAATCCAATGTGATAAGGCATCAGGAAGATGCATTCACGGGAAGCTATTCGGCGCAGCTGGTCAATACAGGAAGCGGCCATCAAAGGTTCACAACGGAGCCGACAGTTTTGGAAGAGGGTGTATCCTATGTCATTACCTTTATGGTAAAAGGTAAGGGAGATATCAGGACAGGCCTGTATGACGCAAGGGAAACAGGCTTTGGCTATGCCCCCTACAATGACTATATACTTATTGACTCGGATACCTGGACAGAATACAGCCAGATCGTAACTGCAGCCAACACAAGCGATGAGGCTGAATTCATATTCTCACTGCGTAACACTGATGAGGAAGCCGGGCACCTGCTTCTGGACCATGTAAGGGTTGAAAAGTACACTGATGAAGCTACAGAGGTCAGCACCATAGCAGAGCTCAGGGAAGGCACTGTAGGTGGTCAGTACCTGCTTACCGGAGAGGCAGTTCTGACCTTCCGGCAGGACTACCGCAACCAGATGTACATACAGGATGAGACCGCTGCCATCCTCATAGACGACAACGATGGTGTAATTACCACCACTTATGAGCGTTACGACGGAATAACAGGCATAAGCGGAACATTGTCATCCTACAACAATATGCTGCAGTTTATTCCTGACAAAGATACTGGCCCTGCCACTTCAAGCGGCAATGAAGTAGTTCCGCAGACAATGTCTGTTGTCAGCATAGATTTTGACGACCAGGCCAGGCTAATTGAGCTGGAAGAAGTGGTGTTTGAGGAGTCAGGCGTTTTTGAAACATCCCAGAACTATACCATTACCACACCTGAGGGTGAGGGCGTTTTCCGTACCAACTTTCACGATGCCGACTATATAGGCACGGATATTCCAGATAACCCTGTACGCCTTGTGGTTCTTGTGAACCAGCACAATGAGTATATTCAGATCACTGCAAGAGACCTGGGCGACTTTGAGGAGATATACGTTGAGGAGCGTATGCTGGCAGTTATTTCACCGGCTGGCGGGGATGTTTTCAACACCGGAGATGAAGTGATCTTTGAATGGGAATCAGAGAATATTGAAGACCTCATTTTTGAATTCTACCTTGAGGGCAGCGTTCACATTAGCGAAACAATTGATGCAGCATCGGGACAGTGGATATACTTACTGCCTGACGGAGTACACGGCGAGGCATATTACCGCCTTAGTGACAGCGAAGACGCAGGGTTTTACGAGGAGTCGGGTGTATTCTCACTTGTTGATACACAGGCTCCGGTCCTTACTGATATGCAGCCTTCTACTGGTAGCACTGAAGTTGACGTGGAGGCAGAACTGCTTCTTGAATTTGATGAGGATGTCTTTGCAAAAGAGGGAGGTCTACACATTTATCAGGAAGATGGAACACTGTTTGAATCTGTTCAGGCAGGTAGTGAGCTGATAAGCTATGACAGCAACCTGCTTACAGTGTCAATTTCCGGCACACTTTCTTACGGTACAGACTATTATGTGCTGGTTGATGACAATGCTTTCATTGATATTGCCGGTAATGCCTTCGCGGGAATTCAAGAGGCTGACCAGTGGACTTTCACCACTACCCCACCGGTGCCGGTTGAGGTGACTGACATTTCAGGGCTGAGAAGCGGAGAGGCAGGTGTTCTGTATATCCTCACCTCAGAGGCAGTAATCTCATTCATAAACGCTGAGCCCCTGAACATGTACATTCAGGATGAAGGTGCCGCCATTCTGGTTGTGGATAACGACAATGCAGTCAGCAGTGAATATGACATCTACGACGGGATAACCGGGCTGAAGGGTTACCTGGACATCAACAATGGCATGGTGGTATTTATACCTGCAGAGGATCCGGGTGCACCCAGCTCCACAGGCAATATAATTGAACCCAGGGAACGTACCCTTGCAAGCCTTGATGAGGAAGACCAGGCAATGCTGGTTATGATAAAAGAAGTATCCTTCCTTGTCAAGAGCGAGGTGTTTGAGTCAGGTATAAGCTACCAGATCAGCTCACCCGACGGGGACGGTATATTCCATACATACTTTTACGACGC
Source organism: Bacteroidales bacterium (assembly GCA_007134525.1). Lineage (GTDB taxonomy): Bacteria > Bacteroidota > Bacteroidia > Bacteroidales > UBA7960 > PUPG01. The sequence goes on from SLKR01000004.1 coordinate 11,071, forward strand.
CGACTATATAGGAGAACCTATTCCTGAAGAGCCACAGAACATGGCAGTACTGGTTCATCAGCACGGGGAGCAGATACGGGTTGTATCAAGGAGCCTTGATGACTTTGATACCTTCGTTGGCATTGAAGCCCTGGCGGCTGAAAATGTTACAATATACCCCAATCCGTTTGCGGAGTACATATTCATAGAAGGAAGTACGCAACTTAAGAGCATCACACTTATTAACAGTTCAGGCCAGGTAGTTGCTGAAAAGATGGCCGATCCAGGGCTTACAGTAATAAGGGGATCACACCTTGAGTCGGGATTGTACCTGCTGAGACTTGAGTTCAGGGATGGCAGCGCTGCTACCAGAACCCTTATCAAGCCCTAGGCAGGTATCTTTATTTGGTCCATTTTTATTAACTTTACTTGAAAGAATAATAATATCGTAATCACATAAAACTTAACTGCACATGAAAAAAATTATCTTTTTAAAAACATTCATTATCCTGACCGGTATGCTACTTATGTCTTCCGGGCTTAAATCACAGGAGATATTCTCGACCATATTCAATATTGGTGATAACTGGGATGGAGGAACAATGACCGGTTACAATGAGAAAACATATGTTGAGGATGGTTGGTATTTTCACAGCACCAGCGCTGTGAGAGGAACCTCTGGTGAATCATACGGCGGTTCCGATTATTCTTTCCGCGACAGGGATGTATTTACAGTATACAACACGGCGTCTGTTTCAGGTATGTCGGGCTTCAGCATGCAGCTTCGCGACTGGATGCTTGGCAGCGGAGAGCAGCGTGATATGGACATCAGCTTTGACGGCGGAAGCACCTGGGAAACCATCTTTACGGTCAATAAGGCCTGGTTTGATGAATACCAGACTTACCAGGAGTATATTTACTTATTTGAAGACGGGGAGCAGGATTTCGGTGCAGAAGAGTTCCGGATAAAAATCAGGGGTGGCGGTGATACAAATGATGGCCGTATAAATATCGGACAGTTTGTTGCACTTGGCGAGCAGACCGCTGTGGCCACACCTTCATTCAGTCCTGCTGCAAATACCTATTATGAACCAATAGAGGTAACTATAACCACTTCGACAAGTGGTGCAGAAATCTACTACACCCTTAACGGCAATGATCCTACCGAGGACGACATGCTGTTTGATACGCCGATAAATATCTCGGAAGATGTGACTGTCAAGGCCAGGGCCTTTAAGGAAGGCCTTGAACCAAGCAGTGTTGCAAGCGCTGAATACTCTTTCATGAACCTGTTGCTCAGGAAGGACTTTGAGGACGGGAGCCTGACTTCGGGAGGATGGACGGTTCATGACATTATTGAGGGAGCTCGTTCCTGGGAGATTGATGATTTCGGGGGTGAGACTTTTGCAAAGATCTCCGAATACAACAGTGATCCACCATTTCCCCATTCATGGTTTGTTTCACCTGAGATTGATTTAAGCGGCACAGACGTGGCTAACCTCTCATTTGAGAGCCTGGCCGCTTTCAGGCAGGGGGAGGCCCTCTCAGTAAAACTTTCAGTAAACTACACAGGAGGTGACCCAACTGCAGCAGACTGGACAGAACTTGATGCAACACTTAGTCCTCATACCGGAGGTGGATACGGTAACTGGACCCCTTCCGGCGATTTAGACCTGAGCCAGTATGGTTCACCTGCACATATAGCATTCCATTATGAGTCGGATGAGAATAATACAGGTGAGTGGCAGATCAATAATATCCTTATCACCTCAGGCGATGATGTTGAAAGCAGTGATGCCACGCTTTCCGTTTTTAAAGTCGGCGGGATTGATGTCCTGGACCTGGATGGTATTGTGGTTTCTGACCCTGAAACTTCAGAAGGTGCATTACTCTATGTAGAGGACTTTGAAGGTTTTGCCGGTATTGAGGTTGAAACAAACCACCCGGCGGCCACTTATGAAGTAACACTGAACGGCCAGGCAGTTGGCGAAGCCCAGATGGAAGACCAGGTAGTTGAGGAAGGTGATATAATCGTTGTAAGCGTTACTGCGGAAAATCAGACAGGCGTGCGCCATTACAAGCTCACAACAGAACAGGCAGAAGATCCTGCTCCGGGAAATATCATCTGCAACGGCGACTTTGAGGAGTGGACCAATGAGCTCCCGGATTGCTGGTACGGTGATAAGTCCAGCATTCCATCAGGAAGCGTAAACCAGTATTCTGCAAATCCACATACGGGCAGTTATGCAGTACAGCTTGTAAATACATCGGGCAGTCACCAGAGATTCACCAGCCAGGCAACTACCGTAAGTGAAGGTTTGTCATATGAGATCACTTTCTGGGTAAAAGGAAAGGGTGAGATACGTACCGGTCTGTTTGACGACAGGGAAACAGGATTCGGTTATGCTACATACAACAGCTATATCAATGCGGATTCAGATGAGTGGATAGAATACACCCAGTTGATTACTGCCGCAAATAACAGCGATATTGCGGAATTCATCTTCTCGGTAAGGAACACAGACGCCGATAAAGACCACCTGCAACTTGACAATGTCAGCATTGAGATTGCAAGTGAAGGGCCCGTTGAGGTCAGCAGTATTGCCGAGCTGCGCGGAAAGCCGCAGGGTGGTGTTTATACTCTTACTTCCGAAGCAATAATTACTTTCCAACAGGACTACCGCAACCAGAAATATGTCCAGGATGAGACGGCAGCAATACTGATAGATGACAGTGATGGTATAATTACCACACAGTATGAGAGATATGACGGCATTACGGGAATAACCGGAACGCTAGGCTCTTACAACAATATGCTGCAGCTGATCCCTGAAGGAGATTCCGGAGAAGCCACTTCAAGCGGCAACGAGGTTGAGCCCCGGAGTATGCATCTTAACGACATCAGCTGGGATGACCAGGCAAAACTTATTGAGGTTGATAATGTGAGCTTTGAGGACACTGGTGTCTTTGAAACAGATCAGAGTTATACTATTATAACCCCTTCTGGAGAGGGAACATTCAGAACAACCTTCTTTGATGCCGATTATATTGGCGAACCGATACCTGAAGAAAGCCTGAAGATAGTAATGCTGGTTAACCAGCACTTTGAGAGTGTTCAGCTCACGGCAAGGGATCTGGGGGATTTCGGTACATTAGGTTCCGATGCGGGGCTTGAAAGATTTGTTATAGGAGGCGAGGACGTGCTTGGGTTAAGCGGGCTTATTGTGGCCGATCCGGAAAGTGACCCCGGAGCTAGTCTATACGTGCAGGATTTCACCGACTTTTACGGAATTGAAATTGAGACCATACATCCCATGGCGCAATATATAGTTACCATTAACGGAGAAGAGGTGGATGAAGGCAATATGGGCACCGTGGAGATCTCTCCTGACGATATAATAGTTGCAAGTGTAACAGCCGAGGATCAGGAAACAATAAGACACCACAAAGTAACTGTCATTGAAGGAGAAGAACCATTCGAGCTGGTATGTAACGGTGATTTTGAACAATGGACGGGAGGTTTGCCTGACTGCTGGTACGGAGAAAAATCTAACATAGGAAGCGGGAATGTGAATCAGTATTCAGGCAACCCATATTCAGGAAGCTATGCAGTTCAGCTTGTAAACACCGAGAGCGGGCACCAAAGGTTCACAAGCCAGGCAACAACTGTTGCCGACGGCACCTCCTATGCAATTACTTTCTGGGTAAAAGGCAAGGGTGAGATACGTACCGGTCTGTTTGACGACAGGGAAACAGGTTTTGGTTATGCTACCTACAACAGCTATATAATAGTTGATTCAGGCAACTGGGCCGAGTACTCGCAGGTTGTTACAGCCGCAAATGAAAGTGATATTGCAGAATTTATCTTTTCAGTCAGGAACACAGGAGCCGATGCTGACCACCTGCAGCTTGACAATGTCAGCATAGAGGTAATGAGTGAAGGTCCGGTTGAGGTGGATAACATTGCCGATCTTCGCAATGGAATAATAGGCGGTATGTACACTCTTACATCTGAAGCGGTTCTGACATTCCAGCAAAGCTACAGGAACCAGAAGTACATTCAGGATGAAACAGCTGCCATAATGATTGATGATGCTGACGACAATATAACCACAAGCTATGACCGCTATGACGGAATTACCGGAATTACCGGAATACTTGGGGTTTATCAGCAGATGCTGCAGTTTATGGTAACTGAAGACCCGGGCCCGGCAAGTTCAGAAGGGAATACGCTTACACCAGAGGTGCGTACCCTGGAGAGCCTTACAACCGGTGATCAGGCAAGGCTTATCAGGATTGAGAATGTAACCTTCCAGACCAGCGGAACATTCTCAACAGGTTCATCATACAATATTACTTCTCCGCATGGCGATGGAGTATTCTATACCGAATTCTTCAATGCTGATTACATAGACGGTGCGATTCCCGGGCAGGCCCAGGATATGAATGTAATAGTAGGCCAGTCGAACGAAGTTATCCGTGTTACTGCACGTGACCTTGATGATTTTGATGTACATACAAGTGTTCAGGAGGTAGCGGGCGCTGAAACAGATATTTTCCCAAATCCCTTCACAGATAATCTGCAAATTTCGGGAGCACTGGAAATTGAAAGAATATCTGTTATCAATTTATCAGGACAGACAATAATTGAAGCAACTCCCAAACTGAAAAGCACAGTATTGCAAACAGGAGATCTAAGAGAGGGACTTTACCTGATACGAATAGAGCTTGCCGACGGAACATTTATAACACGTAAAATACTTAAGCAGTAATATACCGGTATTTGTACGTATATCACAAGGCTCTGCCTGCTTCCTTTTAAGGGAGGCAGGCAGGCTTTTCTACACACTGTCCATGAGAGGTATTCATACACATTTTTTTTGTAATTTCACGCTTCATTTTATGAACAGGAATGTGTTAAATACATACAAATATGATAAAGCAAAAACTCGCTCCCGACTATCTCTTTGAGGTCAGCTGGGAGATATGCAATAAAACTGACGGTATTCATGGTTTCATCAGCTCAAGGTCTCCATCCCTGACTAATGAGTTCAGGGACCGTTATATGGTTATCGGGCCTGATGTCTGGAAAGAGACTCATGATAATCCGGAATTCATTGAAGATCCAAACCTTTTTGTGGCATGGAAAGAATATGCCGCAAAATCCAACCTGCACATTCGTATTGGCCGCTGGCAGGTTGAAGGTGAGCCTATAGCAATACTGGTTGACTTTACAACACTCTTTGGTAAAAAAGACAGCATATTTGCAGAATTCTGGGAGAAGTTCGGCCTGAATTCCCTTAGCGGACAGTGGGACTACACCGAACCGGCAATGTTCGGATATGCAGCGGGTCAGGTAATTGAAAGTTTCTACGATTTTCACCTGAGCGCACATGATCGTTTTGTGGCACACTTCCATGACTGGATGTCCGGCAGCGGGGTGCTCTACCTTAAAGACAAAGTTGCGCAGGCAGCAACTGTCTTTACCGCTCACAATACCATTCTCGGACTGACGATGTCGCAAAGGGGTGAGTCATTATCGGCCAGGAATCAAGAGTTTGCCGCAGGTAACAGGATAGAAGACCTGAATATAGTATCCAAAAACAGCCTTGAGAGGGTGGCTGCAGAAAATTCAGACATATTTACGGCTGTTTCGGAGCAAATCGCCGCTGACTTTGAGTTCGTGCACGGAATTAAACCCGTACAGGTAACTCCTGAGCCAGACAAAATCAGCTCAGGTGAAGAAGTTTTTTCGGCCATTGACATGAGCCTGAAAAAGTCAGCTGACCGCTATGACCTATACAAGAATAAAAAGCAGTCTTCACGGACGGTATCCATGCCACCGGTAGAGAGCATGAGGCCCAAATGGAAAAAGATCAACATCGGTATAAATGTCCCCGCAGAGTTTGCCATCCTGCCAGAACTTGCAAGGAATATATGGTGGTCATGGAACTATGAAGCGGAGGCGCTTTTCAGCAGCATTGACCCGGAACTTTGGGAAAAAAGTGACAACAACCCTGCTGTTTTGATGGAAAACCTCACAATGGAGCATTATGACAAGATGGTCAAAGACAAATCCTTTATGGAGAGCTACAGGAAAGTTGCAGACCGTTTTGATGCATACATGAAGGAGGGAGAAAGTAAAAAAAAGGGCAGAATCGCTTATTTCTCAATGGAGTATGGGCTCAACGAGAACATTAAGATTTATTCAGGCGGCCTGGGTGTACTGGCCGGTGACTTTTTAAAGCAAGCCAGCGACGATAATGTTGACATGGTGGGCGTTGGCCTGATGTACCGCTATGGATATTTCACCCAGGGGCTGTCTATCCACGGAGAGCAGATTGACACATACCATCCTCATGATTTTTCCAGGATGTTTGCATTTCCTGTGAGGGACAGCAAGGGCGAAAGGCTCAAAATAAAAATTGCATTTCCGGGGCGGACGCTCCATGCGAGGGTTTGGAAGATAGATGTCGGAAGGATCCCATTATACCTTCTTGATACAGACATAAAGGAAAACCAAAGTGTTGACCGTTTTGTTACCCACCAGCTATATGGAGGAGACTGGGAGAACCGTTTCAAGCAGGAGTTTCTGCTTGGTATAGGGGGGATCCGGCTTCTTGATGCCCTTGGAGTTGAAGCAGACGTTATTCACTGCAATGAGGGCCATGCAGCATTTGCAGGTCTTGAAAGGCTTCGAAAATATGTACAGGAAGATAAGCTGAGCTTCTATGAGGCCATTGAAGTGGTCCGTGCAAGCAGTCTTTTTACTACACATACTCCCGTTCCGGCCGGCCACGACTTCTTCAGTGAAGACATGCTGCGCACATATATGCCACATTATGCTGACAGGCTTGGGATCAGCTGGGATACGTTCATGGGGCTGGGCAAGATGAACCCCCAGAGCGCTGAAGAGAGCTATTCGATGAGCGTGCTTGCCGCAAAGCTTGCACAGGAAATTAACGGAGTAAGCCTTATTCACGGCAAGGTGTCCAGGAAGATGTTCAGCGAACTATACCCCGGCTACTTTCCCGAGGAGATTCACATCGGCCACGTAACAAATGGCGTTCATTATGGCAGCTGGACAGCCAGGGAATGGCAGGAGATCTACAGTGAGAATTTCGGAAAGGATTTCCAGAAAAACATATCAGACCCTAATCCATGGGAAAAAATTTATGATGTTCCGGATGAGAAGATATGGTCGGTAAGGAATAAGCGCAGAAAGGCTCTTATTGATTACATTGGGAAGCGCTTGCTAAATAACCTTAACCGTCGCCAGGAAACTCCGCGCAAAATCTACCAGCTTATGGAGGCTGTAGATGAGAGTACACTGACAATAGGATTCGCCAGGCGTTTTGCAACCTACAAGAGGGCACACCTGCTTTTCAATGACATTGAGAGGCTTTCCAGGATCGTAAATAATTCTGAGATGCCTGTACAGATAATTTTCGCAGGCAAAGCCCACCCTGCTGACAAAGCCGGTCAGGACCTTATCAAAAATATTCTGGAGATAAGCAGGAGGAAGGAGTTTTTAGGCAAGATACTCTTTCTGGAAGACTACGACATGGAACTGGGCAGGGAACTGGTAAAAGGAGTGGATATATGGCTTAACACCCCGACACGTCCCCAGGAGGCTTCCGGCACAAGCGGCCAGAAGGCAGCCCTTAATGGTGTCTTGAACTTAAGTGTTCTTGACGGATGGTGGGCAGAAGGTTATGTCGAAGAGGGGGGCTGGAAACTCAAGGAGGAAAAGACATTTGAAAATCAGGATTTCCAGAATGAACTCGATGCAGAAACCATTTACAGCATACTTGAATCCGAAATAGTACCAATGTACTATAACCGGGATGAAAAGGGAGTTCCGGATGAGTGGGTTAAGTGGATAAAGAACTGTATTGCAAGGGTTGCGCCCCACTATACCAATAAACGAATGATGGACGAATATTTCAGCAAATATTATGACCGTTTGTTTGAGTCGTCGCTGAAGTTCAGGGAACAGGACTATAAACTTGCCCGTGGAATGGTCCACTGGAAAAACAAGGTAATAGACGCCTGGGATAATATCAGGGTAGTTGAGAAAAAGATGCAGGGGAACAATGGCAGGAGTCTTTTACTTGGTGAGTCATTTGTTGCCGAACTGAAAATTGACATTAACGGACTAAAGGAGTCTGACTTTGGTGTTGAAGTGGTATTCGCTCATAAGAATCAAAGCGGGAAAAGAGAAATTTTGTCGGTTTATGAAATGCAAAAGATTAAAACAGCCAGGAGTATTGTAACCTACAAATGTGAAATTCCTGCAAAGCGTACGGGTTCATTCAATTATGCTTTCCGTATGTTCCCAAAACACCGTGAGCTTGCACATCGCCAGGACTTTAACCTGATTAAATGGATATAGTTGATTACTGATTTTTATTCACCAGCATAAATAATTAAAAATGAAGATTCTAGAAGGAAAAACAGCACTTATTACCGGCGGATCGAGAGGAATAGGACGGGCTATTGCCCTAACCTTTGCCGATAGCGGAGCAAATATTGCATTTTCTGACCTTGCTTATGACGACAATGCAAAGGAGCTTGAGAGAGAACTCAATGAAAAAGGGATTAAAGCCAGGGCCTATGCTTCTGATGCCAGCAGTTATACCGACAGTGAGAACCTGGTAAATGATGTGGTTTCAGAGTTTGGGAATATTGATATTCTGGTAAATAATGCAGGCATTACACGCGACACCCTCATGATGAGAATGACAGAACAGATGTGGGACGATGTGATCAGGGTTAACCTTAAATCCGCTTTCAATCTTACTAAGGCCGTTCAGAAGTTTATGCTTAAACAAAGAAGCGGAAGTATCATAAATATGAGCTCTATTGTTGGCATCGGAGGTAATGCCGGACAGGCAAACTACGCAGCCTCCAAAGCTGGCATGATAGCATTCACCAAGTCAGTTGCGCAGGAGATTGGCCCGAGAAATATCAGGGTAAACGCAATCGCACCCGGTTTCATTGAAACTGAAATGACAGCAAAACTACCGGAAGATGTGAAAAAGGAATGGGCTTCCAAAATTCCGCTCAGGCGTGCAGGTCATCCGGATGACGTTGCCAATATGGCAGTTTTTCTTGCTTCCGATATGTCCTCATATGTGACAGGCCAGGTAATTACCGTTTGCGGGGGAATGAATAAATAAACGGATTATATTCAATGCACTGCAGGCAGTTAAGTGTAATACAATTTAAGAACCTTGGGGAACTGCAAATTGAGCTTTCTCCCAAATTCAACTGCTTTGCGGGCAATAATGGCGCAGGGAAAACCAATATTCTGGACGCTATATACTACCTCTCTTTCTGCAAGAGCTTCACCAATGCCGTTGACACCCAAAACATAAAGTTCAGGAATGAATTTTTTATAATCCAGGGTCACTACAAGGTTAACGGGAATATCGATGAGCTCTACTGTGGTTTGAAACGAGGCGAAAGAAAGGTTTTCAAAAGAAATAAAAAAGAGTATGAACGCCTTTCCGACCACATAGGCAGCTATCCGCTCGTTCTCCTCAGCCCTTCAGATACAAGGCTTATTCATGGAGGCAGCGAAGAAAGACGGAAGTTCATTGACGGGGTTATATCACAGTACAACAAGGAGTACCTGCAGAGGCTGATTGTCCATAACAAGGCACTCCAACAGCGCAATGCGCTGCTAAAGAGCTTTGCGGAGAACAACTATTTCGACACCGAGTCAGTTGAAATATGGGACGAGCAACTTATCAGTAACGGAAGTTATATCTTCGGTGAACGCAAATCCTTCTTTTCTTCATTCCTTCCCGTATTCCGTGATTACTACTCGTTCTTGTCGGAAGCCAGGGAGGATACCGACATTGTCTATGACTCCCAGCTCATTGACAATGAATACACCAAACTGCTGTCTTTAAGCAGGGATAAGGACCGTAGAATGTTGCATACAACAGCTGGGATACACAAGGATGATCTGCAGTTTCTTATACATAATGAACCCGTAAAAAAGTACGGCAGCCAGGGACAGCAAAAATCTTTCATAATCGCGCTAAAGCTGGCACAATTTGCATTCACGAAAAAGATAAAAAACTACAACCCTATACTCCTGTTTGACGATATATTCGACAAACTTGACGAAAACCGGGTAAGACAACTTATGCAGCTTGTTAGCAGGGAGGATTTCGGTCAGGTATTCGTAACCGACACACATTACGGCCGCCTGGAAGAACTCTTTTTGTCAATAGATTCGGAATGTAAGATCTTTGTCGTTGATAAAGGAGTGATAAGCAAAACCAAAATACTGAACAAGATCTCCGGCATTTAATTTTGTTGATATGGGCAGGTCAAATGAAAGATCATTAGGAGAGATTATAAAGGAGGTGCTCAGGCATCACCGGCTTGAAGGCAAGATAACAGAAACTAGGATAATGTCTTCGTGGGAAAATGTTATGGGATCGAATATTGCCCGCTATACTGAAAAGATCACCCTGAGGGGGTCGAAGCTAATTGTAACTCTCAGGTCATCTGTGCTCCGCAGCGAATTATCCTATTCACGGGAAAAAATAATACAGAACATTAACAGGGAGCTTGGAGAGAATGCTATCAATGACGTTGTGTTTTTATAATAAGATAAGGTCTGCCTTTCTTGATCCTGTAAATCACACATTCTAACTTATCGGGCGGAGATTTCCATAAATCCTCATGTACAGGCTTAACCTTGCATATGTTTCCAAGCACGTCCCTTACAAGAAGGTAAGGTTCCTGACTCCCGGCTTTGTTTCTGTCTCTTCCTCTAGATTCAATGGGGAAAAAGTAAGATTCCCCTTCCCTGTAAACCGGATGGGCTGGCTCAATGAACATCCTGCCATTGCAGTTCACCTTGTCAACCCTGCAGCTTAATATCTGTCCGGGCACAAAATCGTAATTGGTATAATACCTTTCCGGAATAAGTATTTTATAACCCCAGAGGTCACACACCACAAAGTACCCATCTCCGTCTTCCGCGAAAATCTTCTTTAGAATGCGGAATTCATGCGTTTGCCCTTCAATCAAACGCGCACCTGACAGTTTAACCCTTTTGTCACTCATGAAATACAAGAAGGTCCCTGGAACTGACAATCTCAGCACCTCTTTTTCTCAGTTTGGTCTTCATCTCCTTAAAGCCATCATTATCAATTGGCCTTGTTGCATCTTCAATCAGATAGGTATTGAATCCCTCGTCGAGTGAATCCAAAGCTGAATAAGACACACAGAAATCTCCGGCCAGTCCGGCAATGTAAACATCCGTTACGCCTTTACCCCTGAGGTATTCCGCAAGCCCGGTTTTCTTCTTCCGGCCATTGTCGTAAAATGCACCATAACTGTCAATATCTTTTTCCATGCCTTTGCGGAAAATAGCCTCCACTGCATCTGTAGAAAGCCCGGACACCAGTTCGGCACCCCTGCTTCCCTGTACACAATGATCCGGCCAAAGTATCTGGTCAAGTCCTCCAAGGGTAGTGTGATCGAAAGGTTTTTTCCCTTTATACATTGATGCAAAGCTGCCATGATCGGCAGGATGCCAGTCCTGAGTTGCCACCACAAGCGGGAAAAGGGATTGCAGATCGTTGATAACCGGAATTATTTTGTCGCCATCGGGAACCCCGAGAGCTCCTCCTGGCATAAAGTCATACTGAACATCAACAATTAATAAAACATTCATAGCCTATTCAATTTTTCATTCATAAATACTCCTGCAACTTTTGTACCATTCCGTCCCTGAGTTTAACCAGCTCTTCCGAGAGTCCTACCTTGTATATATGAGGAAAATCAAACCTCTTGTGCTCAACGGGAAGCTGTTCCAGCCTTCTGTAAACCCTTTCCCTTATTTCAAAAGGCCCGGATGGTTTATAAAGCATCCTTCCTTCCCTTAAATGATCGGTGAATAAATCCTCAAAACTATTATCACCCAGGTCAAGAGATTTCTCTTTCTGAAAAGGATGTATCATTCTGCCAGGTCTTATTTCATCAAAACTTGCTATGCAATCCGCATAAAAATAATTTTCGCTGTTCAGATATCTCAATACTTTTTTACGGCCTGGCATGGTAGTCTTCTGAATGTTCTCTGATATCTTCAGCTTCGGTTCACCATCAAAGGCCGATAGCTTGTAAACACCGTCAATGGCTCCGTCAGGCCGTCCGATTATCATAGAAGTGCCTACTCCGAAAATATCCACCGGAGCACCCTGCTCCACCAGGCTTTTTATAACATACTCGTCCAGCTGATTTGACACGACAATCTTTACGTATTCAAGACCGGCCCTGTCAAGAGCACTCCTTACCCTTTTTGAAATGTATGCAAGGTCACCGCTGTCGAGCCTTACGCCCTTAAGTCTGTATCCCTTGGCTTCAAGTTCTTTTGCAACTTTTATTGCATTCGGCAATCCGCTTTTCAGGGTACTGTAGGTGTCAAGAAGCAGTATGCAATTATCCGGAAATACCGATGCATAGCTCCTGAAAGCAGCAAGTTCGTCTTCATAACTCTCGATGAATGAGTGGGCCATAGTGCCTGAAGCCGGCACCCCGTTCCTCATTGCAGCATAAACATTGGAAGTTGAGTCAAAGCCACCTATTATAGATGCTCTGGAAGCCTGTATACCTCCCGTACCCTGTGCACGCCTAAGCCCGAAATCGCTCAACTGTCTTTCCCCTGCCGAAAGCCTTATCCTGCTAGCCTTTGTAGCTATAAGCGACTGGAAGTTAAGCATATTAAGGAGTAGTGTCTCAATAAGCTGAACCTCCAGCATATTTCCCTCCACCCTGAGTATGGGCTCATTCGGAAACACTATCTCCCCTTCTTTCATTCCGCTTATATCCCCCCTGAAACTAAACCCTTTCAGGTATTCAAGAAAACTGTTGTGAAAGCCATTCTGTCTGAGAAAATATATATCATCATCATCAAACTGAAGTTCACTTATTATCTTGATTAGATCTCCCAGGCCGGCAAAAACAACATATCCCCCGCCATATGGTATCTTTCTGAAAAAATAATCGAAGCAGGCCCTTTTTTCGTGCCGGTTGTTCATAAAGTATGCCTGCCCCATTGTGATCTGATACATATCAGTATACAGCGGGGAGAGTTTAGTGTCAATTGTCATATCGCTGAACAAAATTTCAGGCCTTTACAACAAAGACCTGGGAGGTCTCATATTTAACTACCCTGATGGCTTCGCCCCTGTCAATAAAACCGGTAAGCGCAGTTGCATCATAGACGTCATCATCTATTTCAACTTTTCCACTGGGTCTGAGCATTGTGAAAGCCACTCCGGTTTTGCCGATAAGACCCTTCATGGTATTATCCGCTGATGTATACCCAGAGCTTGTTTCCTGCACAGTACTCAGGGCCAGCTCACCAAAACGGCTGGTAGTGAACAGTTTCTGCCCAAGGTAAAATGAGCCCGAAAGTGAAACAAAAAAAGCAATTATTACAATTAGAAAAGCAATCAAAATGTCACCAAAATGGACTCCGGTAAAATCAAACCCCACATTTCCCACCATTGCGAGGGCAAGTCCGGATATCATAAAAATTGCCCCAAGCACCCCAGTAACTCCAAATCCCGGAATGGCAAAAAGTTCTACTGCCAGCAACAACAATCCGAGAATAAAAAGGACGATTTCGTAATGGCTTGCAAGCCCCTCCAGGTAAAGAGGTGCAAAATAGAGCGTTGCAGCCGAAATTGCAACAAGAATCGGAAATCCTATACCTGGTGTCTGCAGTTCAAAATAGATGCCACCAAGAATGAGCATTATTAAAAGCCCGCTTACAATCGGATTTATCAGGAATTGTATCATGCGGTCGATAAACCCGAGCTTTTGCTCAACAATACGGTAATTTTCAATTCCTGCGGTCTCAAGAAGTTCCTCTATATTTTCGGCCAACCCCTCGGCAAAGCCCCAGCGAATTGCCTCACTAGCGGTAAATGTAAGGACTTTGCCTTCTTCTATGACTCCCTCTATTTCAATTGATGGGTCGACCATTGCTTGTGCTATCTGGGGGTCACGGCCTTTGGCTTCGGCAGTCGAACGCATTGTTGCACGCATATATGACTGGTATTTATCGGGAACGACTTCACCGGTTTGATCAACAACGGTAGCAGCCCCGATATTCCCTCCGGGACGCATGTATATGCGGTCTGCTGCAATTGATATAAGAGCCCCTGCTGAAGCGGCATTATTGTCAATAAATACTATCACAGGGATCCTGCTCTGCATTATCCGGGTACGGATTGAGTCGGCATCATTTACTGTACCACCGTATGTATTTAGATGCAGGAGCACAAAATCAGCATTAATGCTGTCGGCTTCGGCAAATGCCCTCTGAGTGCGATATCGTGCAGGGGCCGCAATGTTTTGCTTGATCTCGTATTTGTATACAAGGAACTCTTTGCCGGGATCAGCCTCAATTGCATCCGTTACCCTGTCTGCCCTTTCAGAAAATAAGTTATTCTGCAGCATCGGCAGAAACAGCAGGGTAAGGAAAATTGCTATGGTTTTCATGTGATGAAGATTATTGCAGGTCTTCTACGAAGTTAACACAAAAAAACCATTATGTTTTTTACTTCTTGTTGTGATCGGCAAGAAACTTTTCAAGCCCGCTATCTGTAAGCGGATGCCTGAGCAGTCCAAGTATAGGCTGAAGAGGGCAGGTAACAACATCGGCACCTACCTCGGCGCACTGAATAATATGCATTGTATGCCTGATACTTGCAGCCAGCACCTGAGTGTCAAATTCATAGTAGCGGTAAATATCAACAATCTGTGCAATCAGCTCAACACCATCAGTAGATATGTCGTCAAGCCTGCCCATGAAGGGAGAAACGTATGTGGCACCAGCTTTTGCGGCGAGTATTGCCTGGCCGGCCGAGAACACGAGTGTGCAATTGGTCCTGATACCTTCCTGGGTCAGATGCCTTATAGCCTTGACACCTTCCCTGATCATTGGTACCTTTACTACAATCTGCGGATGCAGATCTGCAAGGATCTTACCTTCCCTGATTATACCTTCAAAATCCGTTGATATCACTTCAGCGCTTACATCACCATCAACAATGTTGCATATATCGATATAGTGCTTTTTTACATTCTCTTCTCCCCTTATACCTTCTTTCGCCATAAGCGAGGGGTTGGTAGTAACACCGTCAAGAATACCCAGGTCCATGGCTTCCCTTATCTGGTTAAGGTTTGCCGTATCAATAAAGAATTTCATAGTAAAATATGTTTATAAAATAATTGTAAATACCGAAAGATAAAGAAGGGTAAGGTCTGGTATCGCACCGCTACGACCGCCTACCCTTGCTACCTTCCGGTCCTGGGGGAATTCAGCGGGAGCTGGTCGTACCAGACTTACCCAGTGCAAAAATAGGAAAATTATAATCAGCGGCAAAGCTTCATACCTTGTTTTTATTATTTTTGCTGAATAAATACTTACTTCAAGGGACTTTTTCATTAATAACAATTTGATTTATCATGGAAAACACAAACCAAGCAAAGAGTGGCGGTATGTTCGGCCCGGCCCTGAATTATGGGATTTTAATCTCTGTTGTACTCATCCTGATCAGCCTTGTAGTGTATATGGCCAACCTTTTCGAAGAAAACTGGGTATCACTTTTCGGTTATGCAGTTCTTCTGGCAGGTATAATAGCCGGTACAATAAAATACAGGAATGATTACCTGGGTGGTTTTATATCATACGGCAAGGCACTCAGCTTTGGTGTGCTGACTGCCTTTTTGGCGTCGGTTATCACCGGTGTGTTTACTTATGTGTTCTACCAGTTCATAGCTCCGGATGCCCTCGAACGTCTTAAGGAGATTGCAGAAATGAACATACTTGAGGTCGATCCGAATGCGTCAGACCAGCAACTTGACCTTGCAAGGAGATTTATAAATCCAATACTGATGTTGATGACCAGTATTTTATCCTACACCTTTATCGGTTTTATATTTTCCCTGGTCGCAGCTGCCTTTTTAAAGAAAAAAGAGCCAATGGAGCTATAAATCCAGGTTTTATTTGACTTGCAATACTACTCATAACCCGGGCAAAAGTGCCGGAATCATTCACGTGGCCATACCTTCAATGAATGAGTATGAATGGCTGCCTGGCACTATTGAGAGACTTGCTGCCGAAAAAAACAGCAATATCAGAATATGGGTTTGCGTTAACCAGCCCGATCACTGGCATGAGCTGCCTGACAAACAACAAATTTGCAGCAATAACATGCAAACACTGGAATACCTCCGCAAACCCGGGGGTGTCAGTGTCGAGGTGATAGACAGGTGCAGCCCCGGGAGGGGCTGGAGGGGAAAAACACACGGGGTCGGACAAGCCAGGCGTACAATTATGGAAAGCATCAGTTCTGTGGCCGGGAAAGATGACATTATCCTGAGCCTTGATGCAGATACCACATTCGACAAATACTACACATTTTCTGTAGCTGAACTCCTGGGATCAATGCCCGGTGCCGCAGCACTATCAAATCCCTATTACCACAAACTTACAGGCAATACGGCCCTGGACCGGGCAATGCTCCGCTACGAAATTTACATGAGATATTATGCCCTGAACCTGTGGCGGATAGGTTCACCCTACTCATTCACTGCACTTGGTTCCGCTATTGCCCTACCCCTTTGGTCTTACAGAAAAATAGGAGGCATTACGGCCAAAAAAAGCGGAGAAGACTTTTACCTGTTACAGAAACTAAGAAAGTCAGGCTGGATATGTAATTACAACACACATCTTGTATATCCCGGTACGCGATACTCCGACAGAGTATTCTTCGGTACTGGCCCGGCACTAATAAAAGGTAGCAGAGGTGACTGGTCCAGCTATCCGGTTTACAACCATGAGTTGTTCGACAGGATTAGAGAAAGCTATGACCTGTTTCCGCAAATATTCGAAAGAAACACAGAAACCCCTCTTACAGAATTCTTAAAAAAGGTATGCGGTGAAAAGGATCCGTTTGAACCTTTAAGGCTGAATTCAACTTCGCCCGTACAATTTACCAGGGCATGCCACCAGAAAGTTGACGGGTTGAGGATAC